>DASQSS010000001.1:0-9572 GCA_035642255.1 Ktedonobacterales bacterium
GTGGTGATGCTGCTGCCGCGCCGCTGGTTATCATGGCCGACGCTGCCGCTCTCGTGGGTGGCGTACAGTTGGGCATCGCTGCTGCAGGTGTTGGCGCTGCCCGCGCATATCCCCGGCGGCGGCTTGATGTCTGTGCCGCGCTACGCGCTGGTCGTCTTTCCGTGCTTTGTGCTGCTGGCGCTGCTCGGCGTCCGCTATCCACGCGCGCATCGCTTCACCGTCGCCCTTTGCATCGCCTGGACGATCATCCTGACACGCTTGCTAGCGGGCGCCACCTTCGTCGCGTAGTCACGTCGCGCTCGAGCGCGCTTGACCAGCCGCCCGCCCCATGCGACAACATGAGCATGGATATGTGGAACTGGGCGCCACTGGAGCGTAGCCCACGCATCGGCGACGAACCCTCGCCAGAGGATAGCGGCTCGCGACGACTCGAAGGCGACGCAGGCGTAACGTTCGCCGCAGAGCCGCCCGCGGGGGAACTGCGCGCTATTCACATCCCGCGCGCTGACTGGAGTCGCATGCGCCGTCTGCCGTGGAGCGCGCCGCTTGCTGAATGGGGCGCGCACGGCGCGAACATCCTCTCGATTCGCAAGGGCGAGTCGCGCCACGAGGTCATCTTCGTCGAGATCGGTGGGCGGCGCTACGCTATCAAGGAGACCAGCCCCGAGGCCGCCGAGCGCGAGATTCACGTCTATGAGCAGTTCGCGCCGCGTCACATCCCGGCGCTGGAGCCGGTGGGCTGGGTCGTCGTCAGCGGCGAGCGCATCGAGGTCGGAGAGATGGGTGGTCGCCCGGTCTATATGTCGGGCGACACGGGCTATTGTGTCACGCGGCTGGCCGAGCGCGTGCTGCCGCAATCCATCCTCTACCGCTACCCCTTCACGGACGCCAACAAGCGGCTGCTCTGGAACGCTATCGCCCAGTTGCTGGTCGATCTACACGACGCGGGCGTCTACTGGGGCGATCCCTCACTCGCTAACGTGCTGATCGACCCGAGCGGGCAGCGGCTCACCGCTGTGATGGCCGACGCCGAAACCGCCGAGGTCGCGCCGGGTCCACTGAGCGAAGGCCTGCGCCGCCAGGACCTGGACGCCTTCATCGAGTCGCTCACCTGGCAGGCCGAAGACATCCGCCTCGCGCGCGGGTTGGCCGAAGATACCCAGCTGATCACCGAGGGTGACGCCTTCTACGTCATCTCGCGCTATGCTGGGTTGCGCGCTGATCGCGCAGGCGAGCGCCAGGCGCGCACGGGCGGCCTGATGGCGCTGGAGCAGCGGCTCGAACGGCTCAACGCGCTTGGCTATGGCGTGCTGAACCTGCGCCGCCTCTCACTGCGTCGACCGCGACCATACCTCGATGAGGAGGGGCCAGAGATGCGGGTTCCCGAGGAGGAGCTGCGCATCGCGACCCTGCGTCCACGCTGGTATGCGCAGCGGGTGCGCGATCTGCTGGGAATCCGCCCACCGCGCGCGGCGGCCCGGCGCATCTATCAGCAGCTCAACTTGCATAAGTATTTGTTGAGTGAGCGCGAGGGCCATGATGTCGGCATAGACGCCGCCGCGCGCGACTGGCTGATCAGTTATCATGCCCCGCTGATGCGCTTTCTGGAGAGCTATCTGCCCAACGCTGACGCATCCCGCCGCTACGAGGCCTATGTCAGCATCCTCAACCATACCTGGCGCATGAGCCTGGAGCAACATCGCGCCGTCCCCATCGAAGAAGGCGCAATGGACTACGCGCTCAGCGACGAGCGCAGCGCTGAACGCAGCGCTGAACACCAGTCAGGCTCTGGCGTGACGCGGCTGGCTGACGGTCCAGACGGAGCGTAGGCGTAACAGTCGATCTGAGGCGCACGTAGACGAGAGCGCTGGTTCTGCGTGGCCGCGTCGCCGAGGTATGAAGCCGACTTGAGCCGAGATGCCCTCCAGGCGTCACTCAGCCTGTGCGAGCCACCGGCGAGCCGCCTCTACCAGTCCCGCAAGCTCGGCGTTCCACGCGCCCGCGCGCACCTGCGCCGCCAGTCGCTCCAGCGTACGCGCCGCTTGCTCTCGATCTGGCGTTGGCCCCGTGGCGGCGGGTGCGCCCTGGGCGTCTTGCGCATCTTGCGCATCTTGCGCATCTTGCGCGTCGAGGCGAGCGAAGAGCGCGCCTGCGCCGTCACCGGCCCGCGCGCCTGCCCGCTCCCAGAGTGAACGCGGTACTTTTCGGACGCCAGAAGCGCCCCCACTCTGCCGTAGTCGCGCCATTCGTGGTATGCTCCCATCTAAAGCGCAGGCTACGCCGGTCCTGATGCCTCTCTTCAGAGGACAGCGATAGGGCGGGCCGCGTCACAGTACTATAATGAACGCCTGTTCGACTGCTCTCCTGTCGAGTGTACGTGGGCGCGCCGTTTGCGTCAAGCGCGCACGCCAGACAGGCTGCGCGTCAGCCGCCGCGGCAGGGCGTTCCACGAAGGTGGAGGCAGAGTGTACGTGAGTCAGCGGTCATCCACTGCGCCTGCCACGCCTGAGTCACCTGGTAGTCTCGCGCCGACGGGGAAGTCTGGCGTCGAGCGTCAGCTTCGCGACGACGCGCTCCTGGGCAGCGCTGGCTGGCGTTGGGCGCTGATCATCTGGTGGAACGTGCTCATCCCCGCGTTGATCGCCTGGCTGACCTGGCTCCCGCGCAACGGCCTGATGCGCTCACTCGATCTCGTCACGGACGAGAGCGTGTACATCCCCACGGGCATCAATGACCTCCACCTCTTGCGCACCGGCGCGCTGAACAACCCCTACTGGCTGGTCAATTTCGAGGCGCCGTCCTTGCCCAAGCTGATCATGGGGCTGGGCGCTGACTATGGCGCGCGGCACATGGGCGCGCAGGGCTGGCTGGTGGGGGCGCGGCTGCCAGGCGTGCTGCTCATCATGATCACGCTTGTGCTCTCGTACTATCTGGCGCGGCCCATCTTTGGGCGAACCGCGGCGACGCTTGGCGCGCTGGCGTTGGCGCTCAGTCCGTGGCTGGCCTACTTCAACTCGATCGCCTATCTCGATACCTATCTGCTCTGCTTCATGACGCTGACGGCGCTGCTGACCTGGCATGCCGCACGGCGTCCGTGGCTGTGGCCCGTGGTCGGCGCGCTGGCTGGCCTGGCATTCGCCTCCAAATACACCGCCGCGTTTGTCGCGGCGCCCGTGGTCGCATATCTGGTCTACTACACGTTGTGTATCGGCCGCCGGCGTTTCCCCTGGCAAGCGCTCCTGATGCTGCCGGTGGGGTTGCTCACCACCTACATCTTCGATCCCGCCGTCTGGGTGGACCCGGCTTTCCGCCTCTGGAACAGCATCCAGTTCCAGTACAACCATGCCGCTACTGGCCACGACGCCTTCTGGAACGGCGTTGTCGGGCAGCATGTGCCGCCGGGCATCGGCGTCTACATCTTGCTGGCGAAGGTCAGCCTGTTCATCACCATTCCGGCGCTGTTGGCGCTGCCCTGGGCACTGTGGCGGCTTGCGCGCATCATCCGCGAGCGGCTGCCAGTCACCCAGTTCGACGACACCGCAGTGTTCGCGCTCGTCTGGCTTGGCGGCATGCTGCCGATGTTTGGCTCGCTCAATATCATCGTCGGCGCGCACTACGTCTTGCCGTTGGCGCCGCCCGTCGCTTTCACCGCTGGCTGGGCCTATGTCAGCGTCGCGCGCTGGCTGGTGAGTTGGCTCAAGCCGCGCATCACGGGCGGGTCATTCCTCAACGAGCCGGTCGTGCGGCGTCTGCTGCAGCTCAGCTTCGCCGCGCTGACTGTGCTGGCGATGCTGCTGCCCTCCACACTTGGCTTGCTTACTGTCAACCAGGCCGAAGGCTATACCGCCGAGTGGCTGAATGGCGAGAATGGCTCGCTCCAGGTCGCCTATCCTGGCTATGCTGACGCCATCAACTGGATCGTCGCGCATAGCAAGAACCGCACAACGGTCACGCTGGTGATGGGTGAGAAGGGCGCGCTCAACCAATGGTTGAAAGGCGCCGACGCGCCACCAGACGCCGCTGCCAAAATCATGCGATCGCGCCAGTCACTCTTCCCCCAGCGTATCCGGCTGGCGGTCGGCACGCCCGACAACTTTCCGAAGTCCCAATACATCGTCTGGCCAGAGCATCTGGTGCAGCGCCAGTTTCCCAGGCCCGCGAACTTCGACAAGTTGATCGTCGCGCGCATTCAAGGCGGCTCGACGACCTATTGCTATATTCTGCGCTGGCCTAACCCGAACCGCTAAGCCGCGCTAGCTCAGAAACGTGAAGCTGGCCAGGAGCGGCTGGAAGAACGCCTGATCGGCCGTGGTGAAGGCGGGGCCAGCGGCCGCGGCGGTCGGCGAGGCCGCCACGCAGACGATGGTGTAGGCGTAGTCGCCGCGAGTGGTCGAGAGCGCGATCACATGGGCGTAGTAGGTCGGCTGGCCGGGCGCGGGCGCCAGCGTCACGTCAGCCGCGAGCTGTGTCCACGTTTGGTGGCCAACGACGACGCTTGTAGGGGAACCCGCTACAACGGGATCCGTCCCGGATTTCGCCAGCTGGATGAGGTACTGCTGATCCAGCGCGGCAGGCGTGGGCGGGTGGCTCACCTGCTGAGCCGCGACGTTGACGCTCACATCGCCACTGGGCGCGCTGAGCAGCGCAAAATATGAGGCGGAAGTGGACGGGGAGGGAGGCGTATTGCGCTGTGTGACGGTCCAATCCTGGGGATACTGTAGCTGGTACAGATTCGCCGGAGAGTAGGGCTTGACGGCAGGTGTCGCGGTAGCCTCGGGAGCCGATGTCGCGGTCGGCGCGACAGTGGTCGTCGCGACGCCGATCACGCCATTCGCCGCCAGCGCCGCGACGACCACGATTGCGACCAGCACAAGCGCCGCCAGACCCAGCGAGAGCGCGCGCAGACCCGCCATCGGACGCCGCTCGCCGGACTGAGACTGTTCGGACTGCTCAGGTCGCTCCGGCTCCTGGGCCTCCGCGGGCATCGCTGAGCGTGGCAGCGCCTGGGTTGTCTCGGGCGGTTCACCCGTCGAGGCGCTTGCGGAGGCGCTTGCGCTTGCGGAGGCGTTCAGCCGCTGGTGGTCAGCGTGCGCCCAGGCCATCACTGGCTCAAGTTGCTCCGGCGCTACCGCTCGCGTCGCGCTGATGTCTTCTTGGTCGCTGGCGAGGCTATCGTCTTCGCGAATGAGCGCCTCGCGGATGGGCAGCGCCTCAGATGTGTCGGCGGCGCTAAGCGACGCGCCGCAGGTTGGGCAGCGGAGCGGCGTCGTCTCAGTGGCGAGCGCGGTGAGCGCGCTGCCGCAATGCGGGCAGATCTGCTGAAGCATGACAACGCCTTTCCCAAACCGGATCGCGCGTGGCTCCGTATGGCGCCGTATGGCTCCATACGACTCCATACGACTCCGCGCGCGACTATGACTATAGACTAGATTTCCTTATGACAGATGCCCTGACGCCGCTCATCGTTATACTACTCAGAACGACTAGCGAGCGCCTGATGAACAGACGCGGCGCCGAGCGCCTGTCACGCGTGGAGTCGCCGCATGACGGCGCGCATCAGGACTTTCTTCTCGTATCCATAGGAGATACGCTCATAGGTCGTTCTCTATAACACAGGAAGACGAAGAAGCGAGTATCGTTACGGCAGAATGCATGGCAGAATGCAGATGCCATTGCCGCAGGCCAACGCTATGGGCGCGACCACCTACGGCTCGACTCCTTCATCAATCCATGAGAAGGAGGCTATCTGGATGATTCACAGCGCTGGGCTGGCGAGCGCCGGCTTACACGGCGCCCAATGTGGTAGGAGTGGGTTGTGAGCATCTTCAGGCGGGGCGATGACCAGAACGGCGGCCAGGTGAATGGCGCCAATGATGAGAACCTGCGAGGCCCCCTCTCGGGTCGCATCGGCGGCGTGGGCGGCGGCCAACACGCATCTTTCGCCAATCCGCCCTCGCGGATGAATGGCGCGTCTAACGATAATGGCCCGGCGTCACGCTTCCCGGCGCCAGCGGCGCAGAACAATCAGGCGGCGGTTGCGCGCGAGAACAATCTCTTTGATCTGAAGCGCAAGGTACAGGCGGCGCTGATCTCTGAGATGGATCCCAAGATGGACCTCTCGCAGACGGCGCAGGTGCGGCGCACCATCGAGGAGCTTTTTAACCGCATTCTCGAACAACAGAATGTCGTGCTCTCCCGACAGGACCGGCAGCGGCTCTTCGAGGCCATCGCCGCCGAGATTCTGGGATTCGGACCCATCGAGCCACTGCTCAACGACGACAGCGTAACTGAGATCATGGTCAACGGGCCGCGTTCGGTCTTTGTCGAGCAGAATGGCCGCCTGTTCCGCACGGACATCCGCTTCCGCGACGACGACCATGTGATGCGTGTCGTCGAGCGCATCGTCTCGCCGTTGGGCCGCCGCGTAGACGAGGCCCAGCCCTATGTGGACGCTCGCTTGCCAGATGGCTCGCGCGTGAACGTCATCATCCCGCCGCTCTCGCTGGTGGGTCCTGTGCTGACCATCCGAAAATTCGCCAGGCGTCCGCTGGCGCCAGAGGATCTCGTGCGGCTCGGCACGATCTCGCAGCCCATGGTGGACTTCCTGCGGGCGTGTGTCGAGGTGCGTCTGAATGTCGTCGTCTCGGGCGGCACTGGCAGCGGCAAGACGACGCTGCTGAACGTACTCTCTGGCTTCATCCCTGGCGACCAGCGCATCGTGACCATCGAGGACGCCGCCGAGTTGCAGCTGCGGCAGGAGCATGTCATCCCGCTGGAAGCCCGCCCAGCCAATATCGAGGGCAACGGACGCATCGCCATTCGCGATCTCGTCGCGAACTCCCTGCGCATGCGTCCTGATCGCATCGTCGTCGGTGAGGTGCGCGGCGCGGAGGCGCTCGACATGCTTCAGGCGATGAATACCGGTCATGATGGCTCGCTGACCACGTTGCACTCCAACTCCCCACGCGACACACTGCGCCGCCTGGAGACGATGGTGCTGATGGCCGGAATGGATCTGCCGCTGCGCGCGATTCGCGAGCAGATCGCCAGCGCCGCGAACATGATTGTCCATCAGGAGCGCATGCGCGACGGCACCCGCAAGATCACGCACATTACCGAGGTGGTCGGCATGGAGGGTGACGTTATCACCTTGCAGGACCTGTTTGTGTTTGAGCAGACAGGGTTTGATGATGGGCGCGTCGTCGGACGGTTGCGTCCGACGGGCATTCGCCCCTCGTTTATGGAATTGTTCGAGATGTCCAACATCCATCTGCCAGCGCAGATGTTTGGGTATGGGGAAGCGGGCGCATGGCGCGGCTAGCGCGGCGAGCGTCCGATGCGGAGGATGCGCGCGATCGCAACGCGCCCATCCCCGACCCCGTGGGAGACCCACCTGAGAGAGACGGTAGAGGTCGCAGGCTATGAGCGCATTCCCTATCACCGGTTCGATAACTGGCGGCACGCCGATCATGCCATTGGCGGCGCTCATCACCACTCAGGCCATGGTGATCGGTGGGCTAGTGGCCGCCGGCGTGATCATGTTCTTCCTGGGCGTGCAGCGAGTCGTTGACGCCCGCACGAATGCCGTCAGCAGGCGACTGAACGATATTGGTGTCGTGGGCGTGGGCCCAGACATGGCCGGCGGCAGGGGCAAGCGTGGCCGCGCCGCACGCGGGTCGCGTCGCCAACAGTTCGGCCGCGCCAACGCGCAGAACAACTACACCATCCGCCTGGCGAGCGAGCTGGCGCAGGCGGATCTGCGCATCACGGCAGGCGAGTTTCTGACGCTGCGCGGTGTGCTGGCGAGCGTCGGGGCGCTGCTGGGCCTGGTGATTCCCGTGGGCAATCCGTTTGTGCTGGCGCTGGTGCTGATGCTTGCCGGGCTCTACGGTCCGACGTTCTGGTTGCGCCGACGCAAGCGTGCGCGCCAGAAGAAGTTCAATGAGCAATTGCCTGATCTGGTGACGCTGATGGCTGGCTCACTGCGCACAGGCTACAGCTTCATGCAATCCCTGGAGTTGGTGGCGCGTGAGGGCGTGGAACCATCCAAGAGTGAGTTTTCGCGCGTGGTGCGTGAGGTCGGCATCGGCATTCCACCCGAAGAGGCGCTGAGCCATCTGGTGGATCGCATGCAGTCCGAGGACCTCAATCTGCTCGTCACAGCCGTCAATGTGCAACGTGAAGTCGGTGGTAACCTGGTCGAAGTGCTGGAGATCATTGCGAGCACGATTCGCGAGCGCCTCAAGCTGCTCGGCGAGGTCGGTGTGTTGACAGCGCAACAGCAGCTTTCAGGCTACATCATCGCAGCGCTGCCCGTGGGCCTGGGCCTCCTGCTCTTCATCATCAATCCAACCTATATGCTGGGCATGTTCACTGACACGCACTGGTTTGGGTGGATGATGGTGTCGTGCAGCCTGGTGATGGTCATCATCGGTCTGGTCGTCATCCGTCGCATCGTTGACATCAAGGTCTAGTCAGGCGCGGACCAGAGGAAGGCTTCGACATCCATGATTGCGCTCTTGATCCCGCTGCTGGCGCCGGTCGCCGGCTTCTTCACGTTCTTTGGCATCTTCCTGCTGATGGTGGGTCTGGGAGGCTCACGCCGCGCCGACCCTCTGGAGCAGCGCTTGAACGACGCGGCGCGCGGCAGTGTGATGTCACTCGATGACCAGGAGATGCAGGCGTCGTTCTACGACCGCTTCTTCCGTCCCCTGGCCGCCGGAATGGCTCGCGGGCTGGCGCGCTTCACGCCTGTCCAGAGCCTCGAAAGCACACAAAAGCGCCTGCTGAACGCGGGTTTGATGGGACAGATGCAGGTCTCTGACTTCATCGGCCTGAAGGGGCTTGGGACGCTTGGCGGTGCGGCGGTTGCTGGCCTGCTCATCGTGATCACGCATTCGGGAACCCTCATGAGCGCGGTGCTCATTCTCGTGTTCGCTGGACTCGGCTATGTCTTTCCTGACCTGTGGCTGCGCAGCAAGACCTCACAGCGCAAGACCGCTATCGCCAATGCGCTGCCCGACTCGATTGACCTGCTCACGATCAGTGTCGAGGCTGGCCTCGGATTCGACCAGGCGCTCGCTCGCATCGTCTCGAAAGCCGATAACCTGCTGACGCGTGAGTTTGCGCGTGTGCTTCAGCAGATGCGGCTGGGTGTCGCCCGGCGCGACGCTCTGCGGGAGCTGGTGGACCGCACCGGCGTCGAAGACCTGAGCCAGTTCGTCGGCGCGATCATCCAGGCGGAGCAGCTTGGCGCGAGTATCGGGCGTGTGCTGCGCATCCAGTCAGCCGAGATGCGCGTGCGCCGACGACAGCGGGCGCAGCGGCTCGCCCAGCAGGCCCCGATCAAGATGCTCTTCCCGATGGCTTTCCTGATCTTGCCCTCGATCTTTGTCGTCGTGCTTGGTCCAGCGGTGCCGCGCATCGTGCACGCCTTCGCGCCAGGCGCGCCGCTGTAGGCGCCAGTTTCAGGTGGTGAAAGGCGAGGCGGCTAGCGCGCAACGGTTGTGACGGCTATCAATGGCTACTGATTGCCAGCGCCACCTTTTGCGTCCTGCTTGCTCTGCTCATTC
>DASQSS010000002.1:0-8548 GCA_035642255.1 Ktedonobacterales bacterium
CCATGCTGAGCGATGGGGCTGCTCTCTTTATGGCGTCTTTATGTGAAGTCTCTCACGAACTGTTAACGCTTTCCCCACATCGCGCGTATATGCTCATGCAGGACGAGGGATTCGCCACTTAGACGCAGGAGGATGTCTCGCAGACGCGAAAGGGGAGACGGCTGTATGCCAGGAAGAGAGTTTGGCCCAGGTTACGCTGGGCCCGGGCACATGTGGATAGGCCTCGTTTTCATGGGGCTATCGTTGCTTTTCTGGTTGGGAATACCCGCGCTGCTTGCCTGGGCGGCGCTGCGCTGGGTCGCTCCGCGCTGGCGTGGGCTGGCGGGGATGTCCGCGATGTCGGGTGGCATGATGCAGACGGCTCAGCCGTCCGCCATCGAGACGCTGCGCCACCGCTATGCGTTGGGTGAGATAGATTCAACGACCTTCGAGCAGATGGTCGAGCGGATTCTCGCTTCAGAGGCGCGTGAGCGCCAGGGTGAGCAGCCCATCGCCCCACTGGAGCCAGACGTTTACAACACCTGATGCGCCCAAGGCGCTGCGCCCAGCGCGCCGAGCGTCAGATCGCATGCGATACACGAACAGACCCCTCTTCCTGGTTGCGCGCCGGGAGGGGGGTCTGTTCGTGTATCGAATAGGCCGCGCCCTGCCTGAGTCCGTTCGGCCATTCAGGCAGGGCGCGCCAGGTTACGCGCTCGGCGATGTATGAGTTCCAGCGCCTTCGCTCTGCTGGTTGAGTGGGCGCTCGCTGGCCGCTACACGGCCGCCCGCGGCGTCGCCCGCCGCCCAGTCACCGGCTCCTGAGGAGGCATGCTGCTTGGTAAGCCGCTGGAGCAGTTCCCGGTTGAAGGCTGGCAGGTCATCGGGCTTGCGGCTGGTGATGAGGTTGCCATCCACTACGACCTCGCGATCCACCCACTGACCACCCGCGTTGCGAATGTCGTCCTGTAAGGTGGGCCAGCTGGTCATCGTGCGGCCACGCGCCAGTCCCGAGGAAACCAGTTCCCACGGCGCATGGCAGATGACCGCCATTGGCTTGTGGGCCTGGTCCATCGCGCGGAGGAAGTCCTGCGCCTCGCTGTTCATCCGCATCTCGTCAGCGTTGAGCGCGCCGCCGGGCAGCACCACCGCGAGATAGTCCTCGGGGTTGGCCTGATCGAGCGTGCGGTCTACTGGTACCGTGATGCTCTTGTCATGATGCTTGAATGCCTGAATGCTCCCGCTATGTGGCGCGATGATGTCTACCTTCAGGCCAGCATTGCGTATCGCCTTCACTGGCTCGGTGAGCTCCGCTTCCTCGAAGCCGTCCGTCGCGATCACCGCCACTCGATCATCAGCAGCTTGAGCCATCTCTTGAATGTCCTTTCCTCTGACACTACTGTCTTCTGTCGCTTCAGCCACATTGGTCAGTCTCGTCCAGCGGCCATCACATCATGCGTATGACCGTCGGGCAACCGATGGGGCGCGCCTTCCTGGGCGACGCCTCGGGGCTGTCCTCTTTCCACGCGCATAGTATGCCGAGATGTTGGCCAGACATCAACGTAACGCAGATCAGCGCAGGGCAGGCTCGCGTTGGGCGGCGTCGGCGCCATGTCGCTGGTCGCGCATGCGCGGCAGCACCTCGCGGCCATACCATTGCAGGAAGCCCTTCTGGTCTGGCCCCGCATAGTGGAGATAGAGACCCGTGAAGCCCAGATCACTGTACTTCCGCAGGAACGCCACATGCTCATCAGGCTTCGCGGAGAATATCCCCTTGCGCTTGACCACCTCCGCGCCGACGACCGCGCCGTTCTTCTGCGACATCGTTGGCGTGTAGAGCTTCTGGTCATACATCGCCGGAATCGATGCGCCCGCCCAATACTTCATGTATTCGGCGATTTCGGCCTGCGGGTCCTCCGCATAGCCAACAGTCAGCTCGACGAGGCGCGGCATCGTCGCTGGATTCTTGCCCGCCTTGCGCGCCGCCTGCTCGAAGTTGGTCATGATGCTCTTGTAGACGTCTGGCTCCTCGCCGCCCACTGTGAGCAGACCGTCGCCATGCTCGCCAGCGAATGTGGCGCTCTCTGGAACCATCGCCGAGACGTAGAGCGGCACAGGCTTGGGCGGCAGCGTGTACAGCCGCGCCTTGCGGGTCTGGTAATACACGCCCTCCCAGGTGACCGGCTGGCCTGTCCAGAGCGCGCGAATCAACGAGATCGCCTCGCCCAGGCGTTCTTGCCGCTCTGTGTAGCCGGGCCATTCACCCGTTGCGGCGTACTCGTTGAGCGCCTCGCCCGTTCCGACGGCCAGGTAGAACCTGCCGGGGGCCAGCGCGCCCATCGTCGCCGCCGCCTGTGCGATCACCGCTGGATGGTAGCGCACAATTGGCGCGGTCAGCCCTGTGCCAAGCTCAATTACGCTGGTGCGCGCCGCCGCCGCGCCCAGCCATGACCAGATGAACGACGCCTGCCCCTCTTCACTCCACGGGTGGAAGTGATCGCTGGCGTCAATGCTCTCGAATCCCGCCGCCTCAGCGGCCACGGCGTAGTCCAGTAATTCCTGCGGGGGATATTGTTCCGGCCCGGCTTTCCATCCGATGCGTGTCTCCATCACCATGCCCTCCTTCATGCCCTCCTTCATGCCCTCCTTCTCACGCCTTCTCACGCCTTCTCACGCCTTCTCACACGCGCACATGCGCCACACAACCCGAAATGAGGTCGCAGATTGGGCACCAGCGTAAGGCCGCGAGCGCACGCCTCTCGCCTCCCCTCGCGCCATCCGCGCGTGGCGCCGTACAATGGGAGTCGGCTGTGACCGCGCTCGTTGGGAGCGCGGAGGCCGCTCAACAACAGCGCGCGGGGGAATGTATCGGATATGGCGGAAGAAGCCAAGCCAACGACCAATGTGATCGCCACGCTTCGTGAGCGTGGCCTCATCAGCCAGATCACCGAGAGCGGGCTCGAAGAGCTGGCCAATCGGGAGCGGCTGACGGTCTATTGCGGCTTCGACCCCTCCCGTCCCAGCTTGCAGATTGGCAATGTCGTGCCAATCATCCTGCTGGCGCACTTCCAGCGCGCCGGGCATCGGCCCATCCTGCTGGTCGGTGGCGGCACAGGCATGATCGGCGACCCCAGCTTCAAGTCGGACGAACGGCAGATGCTGACGATGGAGCAGGTCGAGCGCAACGCCGAGCGCGTGCGCGCTCAGCTCTCCGGCTACCTCTCGTTCGAGGGCGAGAACGCCGCTATCATGGTCAACAACATCGACTGGCTCGGCAAGATGACGCTGATCGAGTACCTGCGCGATGTCGGCAAGCACTTCACCATCAACAACATGATGGCGAAGGAATCGGTCAAGAGCCGCATCGAGAGCCGCGAGCACGGCATCTCGTACGCCGAGTTCAGCTACATGATTCTCCAGGCGACCGACTTCCTGCACCTCTATGATGCGATGGACTGTACGGTGCAGGTGGGCGGCAACGACCAATGGGGCAATCTCACGGCTGGCGTGGATCTGATCCGCAAGACGCGCGAGGCGCACGCCCACGCGCTGACGGCGCCGCTCGTCACGTCGCCTAGTGGCGCCAAGCTCGGCAAGACCGAGAGCGGGGCGCTCTACCTCGACCCCGCGATGACGACCCCCTACGAGATGTATCAGTACTGGATCAACACCGACGACCGTGATGTCGGCCTCTATCTGCGGGTCTTTACCTTCATGCCGCTCGACGAGATCGCTGAGGTGGAGCGCGAGCAGGAAGAGAACCCAGCGAGCCGCGTGGCGCAGCGGCGGCTGGCGTGGGAGATCACGCGGCTGGTGCACGGCGAGGCGGTCGCTGATGGCGTCGCCGCCGCATCGAGCGTGCTCTTTGGCGCGGGTGTGGCGAGCCTGACGGAGGCGACGCTGCCCTATCTGGCGCAGGCTGTGCCGACGACGCCCATCGCGGCCTCCGCGCTGGACGCTGGCCTCTCGCCGCTCGATGCGCTGGTGCTGTCGGGCGCGCAGCCATCGAAGGGCGCGGCGCGGCGACTGATGCAGCAGGGCGGCATCTACGTCAATGATGAGCGCTGGAACGATCCCGAGCGGCCCATCACGCGCGAGCAGGCGCTGTTCGGGCGAGCGCTGCTGTTGCGCGCGGGCAAGAACCGCTACCACCTGCTGTTGGTGGAGGAGTAGCTCCCGCATGGCTCAACTGATCCAGACCGACATCCCCGCGCCGCACGGCGTCCTCGAAGGGCTGCTCCGCCTGCCCGACCGTATGCCCGCCAGCGCGGCGGATACGCCCAGCGGGAACGGCGAGGCGGTTCTGCCGACGATGGCGGCGGTTGTCTGCCATCCACATCCGCAGTTTGGCGGCACGATGCACAACAAGGTCGTCTTTCGTCTGGCTGCGGCGCTGGTAGAGCACGGCATCCCGGCGCTGCGCTTCAACTTCCGTGGTGTAGGGCGCAGCACGGGCGAGTTCGACGAGGGACAGGGCGAGGCCGACGACATCCGTGCGGCGCTCGATGCGCTGGATGCGCGCTTCCCCGGGCTGCCACTGCTGCTGGCGGGCTTTTCGTTTGGGACGTGGGTCGGGCTGCCCGTCGGCTGCGCCGATCCGCGTGTCACGCACCTGCTCGGTGTCGGCGTTCCTGTCTCGCTGCTCCACACGGATGATCTAGCGGGCTGCGACAAGCCCAAGCTGATCGTGCAGGGCGAGCGTGACCAATACGGCCCGCGCGCCGCGCTGGAGGACTGGTTCGCGCGCCTGCCCGAGCCGAAGCGCCTCACCATCGTCCCCGAAGCCGACCACTTCTTCACGCAGCAGCAGAGCGAGCTTGCCGCCGCGCTGGACGCTGGCCTGCGCGCCTGGTTCCCCGCTGGCATGTGATAGTGGGCGTCCGGCCCTGCGCGCTCGGCGCATTCCAGACTGCTCGGCCTTTAAATGCCGTGACCATGCCTCCCCGCGCCGTAGGCTGACCTTTCAAGGCCGCATCTCCCCGCGCCCTGGCCCTGACCGTCAGTCCCATACCTATCGCCTGCTTCTCATTCCTCGGGTATCATAGCGGCAGGCCAGCGGGGCTGCGCGCGACGCATCAGAAAGTGAGCAGGCATGGCATGATACCCGTCCTCATCGTAGATGACAGTCCGACCGTTCGCATGACGCTGCGCAGCTGGCTCACGGAGGCGGGCTACGAGACCCACGAAGCGTCCGATGGCCTGGAGGCGCTTGAGGCGCTGCACGCTGGCCCCGCACAGATGATCGTGCTGCTGGATTACCAGATGCCCCGGCTCGATGGCTACGAGACGCTGCGCCGCGCCGCCGAAGAAGGGCTGACCATGCCCCGCTTCGCCTATGTCGCCATCTCCAGCATGGCGGCGAGCTTTCCGCCAGCGTTCTCAGCTCTGCTGCGTCAGCTTGGCGCGCAGATTCTGCCCAAGCCCTTCGGGCGTGACACCCTCCTGCATGTGACGCGATTCGTCGAGCGCCGCCTGGCCGCTCCGGTGAGTTAGCCGCTGGCGTTCAGGTCGTGGTGGGCAGGCGCGTATCAGCCGCATGGGGTGAATCGCCAGCTATCGGGCGCGCTGACTGATGGGCCATCGCCGCTTCTCGGCGCGTGACCGTACCCAACCCGAGCGCCTGACGCATCGCGATCCGCCCCACGATGGCCTCCAGATCCAGCAGGCCGACGAGACGTCCATCGCGCACAACCGGAAGCTGATTGACTCCTGTACGCGAGATGAGCGGCAGCGCGTCGCTTAGTGGTTGGGTCGCCTCCACCGTCTTCAGTTGGATGAGCGGTGTCATGATCTGGCCGACGGGCGTGGACGCCCAGCGGTCGCGCGCCAGATTGCGCACGTCGCGCAGCGCCACGATTCCGAGCAGCCGCTGGCTTCCTGCATCCGCGACCACTGGCAGCGCGCGCTGACCAGTCCTCAGTAGGTAGTCATCGACAAATTGTTGCGCCGAAAGCTCTGGCGTCACAGCGATTGGCGCGGTCGTCATGACATCCTCCACGTTGACGCCCGCGACGCTGGCCTCGAGCTTGACCTGGGCGTACTCCGCCTGCGCGGCCAGCAAGAGGAACAGCCCTATGAAGCCAATCCAGAGGCCATTCAGCGCGTCCGTAGTGAAGAACAGCCAGATGCCGACCAGGATCAGCAGATAAGCGACCGCTTGCCCCACATAGGTCGCCCACCTGGTCGCCGTGGCCAGGCTCCCGCTGGTCCGCCAGATGATTGCCCGCAGCGCGCGCCCGCCGTCCATCGGGAAGCCGGGGATCAGGTTGAACACGCCCAGCAGCAGGTTCACGATGCCCGTGTACATCAGCAGCGCGCCGAGCAGCGCTGGAACCGCGAACAGAGCGTCAAGGAGGTACGCCACTCCCACGAATGCGCCACCGATCACCAGGCTGGTGAGTGGCCCGACGAATGCCATCTGAAACTCGGCGCTCGCGCTTTGTGGCTCGCGCTCAATATTCGAGACGCCTCCGAAGATGAACAATGTAATGCTCTTGACGGGCATCCCCCGTCTGCGCGCGACAACTGAGTGCGCAAGCTCATGCGCCAGCACTGAGGCAAAGAGCAGGACGACCGCGACGACAGCGGTGAGCCAGTAGAGTGGGACAGACTGTCCAGACGCGGTGAGCGGGAACCAGCCAGTCGCAAGCGAGAAGGTCAGCAGCATGAAGATGATCAGCCACGAAATGTGGACCTCGATGCGGATTCCACTGATCGTGCCGATGTGCAGCGATGTGCGCATGGCGACGCTCCTTTGCCTTGCCCCGGACCAGCGACGAGCATGGCGCGAACGATCTCGCGGCGATGCGCTCTTCGTGGCTCTGAGCGCAGTGTTCCTTCTCACATAGTCGCCAGCGCGGCGCACGATGATGTCACAGGGGGAAGCGTGCGAGTAACAGCCGCATCACACAGTCAGCTTATGCGGCTTATGCGTTAGCGCTGACCTTCATGGCGCAGGCCGCGTAGACGCGAAAGCGGTACATATCGTGCGGGCCTCCACACGGACGCCTTCGCGCGTCTCCGTTCGCCGCCCAGCGCGAGGCAGCATAGGGTGGCGGCAGCGTGGCAGGAAGGAGCGGGCGATGATGAACAGTGGGAGTCTGCCGTGGGCAGGCGCGCGGCCCGTTGGTGTGCGGCTCGCGGCTGCGCGTGGAGCGCCCATACTGGTGGCGGGGATGCCCGTGACGCCCGTTGCGCGCCGTCTGATGGTGTGGTGGCCCGGTGGCGGCTGGCTCTATGCATGGCCCGACGCTATCGAGTATCCCGATGGTCAGCGGACACGGCGGGTGCGTATCGTTCCCGTGCGGTCGCTCGCGATGGGTGGCCTCGTGGCGCTTGTGGCCGTGGCCGTGGTGGCGTCCGCGGCGCAGTGGTGGAGCAGCGGGCGGCGAAATGCCGCGCAATCGATGCAATCGATGCAATCGACGCGCATGCGGCGCTGAGCGCATGCCGTAAGACGAACGAGCCACAGTGAGGGCAGAGAGGAGAGCGGCGAGATGACGACCAGTGGACGTCGCGCTAGCGGCGAGCAAACGATGGAAGCGACGCGTGGAGCGGTTCCGATGGCAGCGCTGCAAGACCAGGCGGCGGAGCGGACCCTGAGTGATTCGCTGGCGCGCATGATCGACAGGGTAGGGGCAGGGGCCATTTTCGGCGCGCCGGTCGAGCGCGAGGGTGTCACCATCATCCCGTGCTCGGAGGTCATGATCGGATTTGGCATGGGTGGCGGCTCTGGTTTCGGGCCCGCGACCACCGGCAGCGCTGAGCGCGCGACGGAGCCTACAGAGGGAGCCAACGTCGCCACTGGTGGCGGTGGAATCGGTGGGGGCGGTGGCGCTCAGGGACGCCCCGTGGCGATAGTAGCTATCTCGGAAGGCAAGGCGCGTGTGCTTCCCGTAGTGGATGTCACGAAGTTCATGCTCGCGGCTCTGACGTCTGCGGGGTTCGTAGCCTTCTGGGTAACACAGGCGCTAGCGCGCTCACGAGCGCCACGCGAGCAGGCGTTCTCTGCGAATAGCTTCGCCCGCGCTATGCGGCGCGCTCGACGCGCGGCGTTCTAGGCCGCCGCGCCATAGCGCAAGCGTGAACGCGAAGTCGCGAGCCAGTCAGCGACGAGGCTTGCGGCTTCGCTCTATCCGCGCCTCTGACATTGCCTGCCGTGGCGTTGGGTAGTGAAGCGCCGCGCCCCCCAGGCGGCGCTGATGAGACGGCGCGGTCTTCGCCCGTCTCACGTCTATTTCATGCCTCATGCGTTTCACTCGCTTGAGCGCAGGTAGATAGCTTGCTCTTGCGAGGCCTGGAGACCTAGAGCTGCGCGAGGATGTCGAGCGCCTCAGCCTGGTCGCGTTCGAGGGTCTTCATGCTGATGCCGCGCAGGTAGGCGCAGACCTTCTGGCGCGGCCAGCGCTCCTCGATGCCCAGCCGCACAATCTGACGCTGGCGTGGGCGCAGCCGATCAATCGCGGTGGTCAGTTGCGCGCGGGTGAGCACGCGTGTCACGCCGTCCGGGCGAACGAGCGGCAACACGGCGCTCTCTTCACCACGCGGCACCGCGCGCAGGAACTCACGG
>DASQSS010000003.1:0-7705 GCA_035642255.1 Ktedonobacterales bacterium
CTGTCCGCTCTGTCCGCTCTGTCCGCTCTGTCCGCCAGGGATTGTCCTGGCTCGATGTGGGGTTGGCGCGCGTGATGCGGTCACCGCTGCTGGTGCGATACGAATCGCATTCCTCAATAAGCGGAATAAGCGAAGATAGGCGGAAGGAGTGAAACGACATGGACACTGATGACCAGTTCTTGTCGCCGCAGGAGCGAATCACGCGCGATCTGGAGCGCGATTTCCATAAGGATGTACCATCAGGGGAGCCTATCGACAGCACCGCGCCACAGAGCCAATACATGGGCTTGAACGCGGACCAGTTCAAGGACTTGCGCACGCGGCTCCCGGGCCTGACCGACGCCGAGCTGGAGCGCATTCCGGTCGAGCCGGTGGGGTACCGGCTGCGACAGGGCGCCACCTACGTCAACCTACGGGACCCAAACCTCACACCATTCGTCGCGATGGGCGGCATGCAAGCGGAGCCAGGTGACGCCATCGTTCCCAAGAGCGACACCGATTACATCCTCTGGAACCGCATCGTTGGCGTCGAAACACCCGAACAGCTTGACGAGCCGCCCGATACGCCGCTGCCGTGAGGCGGGCGCCTGAAAACGAAGAAGCCCCATCCGCTGCGAGTGGATGGGGCTTCGCATGTTCGCGTGTTCGCATGTTCGCGTGTGGACAAGTGGCGCGCTAGCTATGCGAGGCCGGTGCGACCGTCTGCGTGGCGACAACTGACTTGCCGCGGCTGGGTTTGCGCGTGATGTAGAGGAAGTAGCCGCCTACCACCAGAAGGAAGAGCAGGTAAAGCGAGAGTTGCAGCACCGTCGGCGACTCCGCGTAGCCGATGAAGGCGTGAAGCATGTCGCCGACCATGCTATCTTCCGAGAGCAGATGCGCTGTGCTCCAGAGGTGGGTATTCCCGAAACGAATCCAGCCAAGCTCCTGCGCGTTCTGAATGGTGTCCGCCACCAGCCCCGCCGCAAAGACCAGCAGCAGCGCGCCCATCCAGCGGAAGAAGAGGCGGAAGTCGAGCCGATAACCCATCCGGTAGATCGCCCAGGAAAGCGCCACCGACGCCAACACGCCCAGAACCGCGCCCGTTAGCCAGAGCGCGCCAGTCGTCTGGAACGCGAAGGCCAACGCAAAGACCGCCGATTCGAGTCCCTCGCGTCCAACGGTCGTGAAGGCGAGCAGGCCCAGCGCGAAACCGGAGCCCGCGACCGAAGCTTGCGCGGTAATCTCCTTCTTCAGCGTACGGCTGTGGCGCTGCATCCAGAAGGTCATGGTGGTGAGCAGAACGATCGCGACCGCGTAAGTGATCGTCTCGAAGACGGTCTGGAAGGTCGTATTGCTGTACTCGCGCACGGTCGAGTAGATGATATACCCGCCGACTGCTGAACATACTACCGCCAGTGAGACACCGATCCATACAGCTCGCACTTCGCGCGTCTTGCCAAGCTGGCGTAACGCCGCGAGGAGGATGCTGACGACCAAGCTCGCCTCCAGCCCTTCGCGAAGCAGGAGGATGAAAGCTGGTAGCATGAAGGTTGCTCTTTTCTAGCGGCGACCATCGTTGGCCGCTGACCCGCTCTGCGGATGACGCTTGGGATGACGTCTGGGACTACGATGACGCCTGGGACTACGTTGTATATCCACCGGGAACCATGAGCCGAGGTCTGCCATCGCGCCATATCTGACCTGACCACTCGGATATTAGCATTACCTAATGTCACCCGTCAACCTGATATTGTGTGCGATGACTGAGGCGCGTCTCAGGCGAATACCTGATACGGCGCCATAGCGCGTGTGAGAGGCCCTCGGCGCTACCACTTGCGTCGCGCCATGCAATACAATAGAGCAACGATTCATGCGCGCATGCGCTGGCTCCCCTCCTTCTCGCGTGAGTTCGCACAAGGCCGGCGCGACGAGTTCAGCGACGAGGCTGACACTTCCCAAGGATCGTTGACCAGTCTAGAGATTTCCTGACCTCGCAACGCAGCGTAAAGAGGAGAGGCTGACTATGCCACGCGTCACACCTGATCAGATTCGCCAGATGAAGGCTCGCGGAGAGCGCATCCCCATGCTGACCGCGTACGACTACCCAATCGCCTCGATTCTCGACAGCGCAGGCGTGCCGATGCTGCTGGTCGGCGACACCCTTGGCATGGTCGTGCAGGGGAACGACAGCACGCTGCCCGTCACCATCGAGGACATCATCTATCACACGCGTGCTGTATTGCGCGGCGCCAAACACGCCCTGGTCGTCGCGGACATGCCGTTCGGCTCATTTCAGGTCAGTCCCGAAGAGACGATGCGCAACGCCGCGCGCATCATGAAGGAGTCCGGCGCGCAGGCGATCAAGCTGGAGGGCGGCGTGCGCGTGGCGGCGAGCGTGCGAGCGCTCGTCGAGGCGGGCATCCCGGTGATGGGTCATGTTGGCCTGACGCCGCAATCGGTCAACGTGTTTGGCGGCTTCAAGGTGCAGGGCAAGACGGAGGCTTCGGCCCGCGCCCTGCTCGCCGACGTCGCGGCGCTGGAGGAAGCGGGCGCCTTCGCCATTGTGCTGGAGCTGGTGCCCGCCGAGCTGTCGCGCCTGATCACTGAGCGACTCACCGTGCCGACCATTGGCATTGGCGCGGGACCCTACTGCGATGGTGAAGTCCAGGTTATCTATGACGTGATGGGACTCTTCCCCGACTTCACGCCGCGCCATACCAAACGATTCGCCGATCTTGGCGCGGCGATGCGATCCGGGGTGGAGGCCTTCCTGCGCGAGGTGCGCGAACGCAGCTTCCCTGGCGAGGCGCAAAGCTCGCCGATAGACGCCACGCTCATCGAGCGACTGCGCGCGACGACACTGAACCCGGTGAAAAGCGCCGTTGAAAGCGCAACTGAGAGCAAGAAGGCATGAGGAGCGTATAACTATGCATGGCCGCTCATAGGAGTGGTGAACGACCGGACTTATAGCCGGCAATAGCCGGACGGGGCGCCGATGAGAACAATTCGGCGCCTTTTGCGTTACATGTGTAGAGCAGGCGTCAGGCGCTTACTTCACCCACGCTGAGACAGGCCAACGGTGTCAGGGACGCGGAATACGCTGGGGCGACGAAAGGGACTGGTGTGGCTTCGCTTGTAGGTCAGTGGTTGGGCGAATACCAATTGGAGGCCGAGTTAGGCCGCGGGACGATGGGTGTCGTGTATCGCGCGCAGCACGCGCAGACCGGCAAATCGTTCGCTGTCAAAGTCCTCATAGATGTCCTCTCCGCCGACGTCACCTTTGTCACGCGCTTCATGCGCGAGGCGGCGGTCGTCGCGCGGCTGAATCATCCCAACATCGTGCGCGTCTACAGTTCTGGCCGCCAGGATCAGCATATCTATTTTGTCATGGAGTATTTCCCCGGCTTGACGGCCGGCAAGATGGTGCGCGACCGCAAGCGTCTGCCCTGGGGCGAGGTCATCGAGATCGCGGCGCAAGCGGCTGACGCCCTTGCCTATGCGCATGTCGAGGGGCGCCTGGTGCACCGCGACGTCAAACCCGAGAACATGCTTGTGGACCGCTGGCGGCGCGTCAAGCTGCTGGACTTCGGGCTGGCGCGCATCGAGGGGATGGACGCTATCACTCGCGCGGGCACCGTTGTTGGCAGCCTGTACTACGTCTCGCCTGAGCAGTTGCTGGGGCGCAAGCTGGATGGCCGCTCCGATGTCTATGCGCTGGGTGTGAGCATGTATGAGATGCTCACGGGTCAGCGTCCGTATCGCGGCCAGACGCTGACCGAGATGAGCGACGCCATCCTCTACGGCGCCGCGACGCCGTTGCGCCAGCTGGAGCCCAGCGCGCCCCCGGAGCTTGAGCGGGTCATCGCCAGAGCAATGGCGCGTGACCTGAGCCAGCGCTACGGGTCGGCGAGCGACCTGCATCGTGATCTGCGCAGCCTTCAGGCGACCCTCGCGGCGACAACGCCGGCCGACGCGCCGGAGCAGCCACAGCGCCAGATGGTGACCGCAATGCCCGAGCCACGCATCAACCTGCCACATGCGCAGACCGCTGAGGCGCGTGAGCCCACGGCGCAGACTCCGCCGCATACCCCGCTTCAACCATCGCAGCAGATGCCACTAACGCAGCGGCGGACATTGCGCTCCAGCTTCCGTCCCGCCAGCCTGGAGGCCGCTCCCACCGATGATGAGCGATCTCCTCGCGCTCCTGACCCGCGTTAGTCGCCTCAGACGTTGCGTGATGCATGGGGTTGCGCCAGAAGCCGAAACACACGCCGCCAGAGCCATCATTCAATGGTTCGGCGTTGGGGCGCTGATAGCCGCCGCTGGCAAGCGCTCTCGCCTTCGCGAATTGACGGAAGAAGATGGCGCCGTTTGCTGGCGTTCGCACGAGCATGGGCGTATACTCAATTGAGCGCGCGTCGAGAACCGCGATCGCAGGTAGATTCACGCAGCGCACAGGTATCACGGGTATCAACTGTTTCTCTTTTATGCCCTCAGGAGCGACGAGCATGGCTGAGACGAAATCAAGCGCGAAGAATCCCTCCACTGGCGCGACGCCAGCGCAAACGCCGGGTCCGTCGCTGGGTCAGCGGATCGCGGGCGTCTTTCGCGCGCCCATTTCAGGCTCGTCGAGCCAGGGAACGGGATTTCGACGCAAGACCTCCAGCACGACGCGCTTCATCGTCGGCTCGGTCACGTTCATACTTGTCGCGGAGCTGCTGACCTATCTGATTGACTACGCCAATATCCAGTTCAAGCTCAACCTGAATCAGCCTATCATCGGAGCGAGCGCAAGCTGGCTCACCTGGTTCTTTCTCATCAACGTCGTGCTGATCCTGGGCTTGTGGATCTTGCTGAACAAGATGGGCTTCTTCCCGCGCGATATGTGGGCGCCGCGCAATGGAACGAGCGCAGCGCGCGGCGCGGCCAGCCAGGGCAATGGGTCAGCCGGGAACAAGAAGAGCGCCGACCAGATACCAGGCATTGGCAAGGCGCGCACCCGCGCCGAGCGGCGCTATGCCGCTGAGGCGGCGGCTGCCGCGGCTGCTGCGAAGACCACCAAGGCCAAGGGCCGTCCAGCGTCGGCGGACTCCCGCGCATCAGCCGCTGAGATCGCGTACAGCAGTGATCACGACGAAGCATATGATCGCGCCAAGGCGGCTCAGCGCCTGCGCATGCGAAGGGCGCGGCGCTAGGCTCCGGGGCGCACGCCCGAGGGGCGCTCAGCGCGTAACACGTCAGAGTTGAGGTCGAGGTCGGCAGGGGAAGAGATCATGATCGAGCGACTACGCATCGGCGCGCATGTCTTTAGCAGCAATGGCAAGCAGATTGGCGCCTTGAGCCGCATCGTCGTCACAGGTGATGATCTCGTCGTCACGGGTCTCGTCGTGGATCCCGGCGCGCATCTGAATGAGCTATTGGAGCCTGGCAGCCTGGACAAGCCCCGCGACCGCTCTGTGCCAGTGAATCTGGTGCGCGAGGTGACGCATGACGGTATCACGCTGACCTGCGACGCCGCGACCTTCGCCAAGCTGCCCCTTTTCGAGCGACACCAGTATGTGGATGCGCCCGTCGAGGCGAGCAAGTCGCGCTTCCGCATCGGCGAGCTGGTCAACTATCTCGCCTCGACCTTTGGACTGGGAGCGGCTCCCTATGTGCCGGAAAATGAGGAGATTACGCTCGATCTGCCTCCACACTCCGCCGCCATTCCCGCCGATGCCCCCGTCTGGCGCAACACTCCGCACGAAGTGATCGGCGCCGTCGAGCGGACGCTGGCCGATTCCACCACACAACGCGTCACGGGGCTGGTCATACGGCGCGAGTCAATTGATGATCGGCTGGTCATCGTGCCAGCTGAAGCGATCACCTCCGTCGAAGATGGCGTTGCGCATGTCGAGCTGACCAACGAAGAGCTCGACAACCTGCCGCTCTATGAAGAAGATCAGTCCGAGTAGCGGCAGCCACGCGCGCCGGGTATGCCTGGGGACGTTCCAGAGCGCATGCCCGTTCGTTATACACCGCAGAATGGACGCATCCCGCACGTCGTTGACGACCAGGAGGCGCGGTGGATATGGCGAGCAGACGCAGGCGCAACATCAAGGCGCATGACGCCGCTGAGGTACAGGCGAACACACAGGCGGACGAGCAGGCTCCGCGCACACGACAGGGGACATTGACGCGGCGCGAGTTTGTCGTGACAGCGGCCACCGCGGTGGCAGTCGCGGGCTGCGCGCCCTTCGCGTCGCATAGCGCCGTCGCCCGCAAGCCCAGCGCGTTCAGTATGACCCGGCCCGCCGCGGTCTATCCCGACACGACCGTTCCAGCTGATCTGGCGTCGGCCATCACGCTGAAGATGAGCGGGCATGGCGGCGTCGCAGTCGCACACGTCTCCACCACCAACCTCCCAGCGCCAGACTTTGCGCTCACCTTTGGCGCCGCGCTGAAGGGTTTCTCGACCAGCGCCGTCATCAGCCAGAGCGCCTGGGCGCTTGCCAGCCACCAGCGCGTCCCCGTCGAAGCGGTCACACATGCCCAGGCGCAGGCGCTGCTGAGCGGCGCGACTGGCGATTGGAGCGCGGTCGGCTCGCCCTTCGGGCTGCCCGCGCATGTCTTCTGGCTCGAAGGCCTGCCTACGCCGCCGGGAGTCACGCTGGCGGCTAACGTAACGAAGCTGCCGACGATCAGCGCGCTGCTCGACGCCCTCCGCGCGACGCCCGGCGCGCTGACCGCTCTCCCCTCCGAAGCGCTCGACTGGTCAGTGAACCAACTCGGCGTGGATGGTGTCTTCCCGGCGCAGGGGCGTGGCGACGCCACTCAAGGTGGCCTGGGAGCGCTGGCGCTGCGGCTCTGTGTCTCAGACGCTCTGGCCAAGCAGGGATGTCACCCGGCGAAGGTCGGGGAGGCGACGCAGTCAGCGATGGCAAGCGCCGCACAGACGCTCGATCTCATCGCGGTCGGCGACATCATGCTGGGGCGCGGAGTGCTCAACCAGATGCGCGCGCGCAACGACTTCAGCTTCCCCTACCGCGCCATTCACGATGAGCTCTCGCAAGGTGATCTGCGCGTCGCCAACCTGGAGTGCATGGTCACAGATCTCGTCGCGCCGCCCTCCGATCCCTCGACCTTCACGTTCATCTGCCCGTCGAAGGGGATTGATGGGCTGAAGTACGCGGGCTTCGACATCGTGACACTGGCCAACAACCACGCCAATGGCGAAGGGCAGACCGTCTTCGCCAACCAGCGCAGTCTGCTCCGCAACGCGGGCATCCTGACCTGTGGCGGCGGCGACTCGCTCGCTGAGGCTGTGGCGCCCGCCGTCAAGACGGTGAAGGGGACGCGCGTGGCGATTCTCGGCTACGACAACATCATGCCGCAAGGACCTTTCGCCACGACGAATAGCTGGGGCCTCGCGCAGATCAACGTAGACACCCTGCCCGCTGATCTGGCGGCGGCGCGCGCTCAGGCCGATGTCGTGATTCCCTACTTCCACTGGGGCATCGAGTACACCAAGGACCCGACGTCCTATCAACAGAACGTCGCCCACGCGGCGATTGACGCGGGCGCCGATATGGTGCTGGGCAACCATCCCCACTGGACCCAGGCCATCGAGCGCTACAAGGACAAGCTCATCATCTACTCGATGGGCAATTTTGTCTTCGATCAGGACTGGTCCGAGGAAACGATGGAGGGGATGCTGCTGCATCTCTACTGGCGCGCGGGCAAG
>DASQSS010000004.1:0-5110 GCA_035642255.1 Ktedonobacterales bacterium
TGCCGCAGCTTCTGGGCGTCGGCAAGCCCTCGACGTATCTCGTGCTGGTGCTCGACTCCAGCGAGTTACGCCCGACGGGCGGCTTCATCGGCAACTTCGGCACGCTCTCGCTCGACTCTGGGCGACTGGTCAATTCGGGTCCACTCGCGTTCCACATCAGCGACATCACGCTGATCGACGGCAGCGTGAAGTTCCCCGTTGGCACGGGTCCCGGCACTGTAGCGGTAGGGCACACGCCGATTCCGATTCCAGACCAGTATAGTTGGCTTAAAACGGTCTTTGCTCCTGGCGGAACCGATAGCTGGTCGGTGCGCGACTCAAACCTGGATCCTGACTATCCCACCACAGCCAAGTACGCGATGAGCCTGTACAATGAGCTTCTGCCCGATGCGCAGGCCAATCTGAACGCGCAAGGCAGCAAGCTCCAGTTGTATGACTCGTCCAAGAGCGCCCCGTTCGCGGGAGTGGTGACGCTGAGCCTGGGCTTTTTTGCGCAGGCGCTCGGCATCACAGGGTCAATACAGGTCAATGACGGCAAGATCCACGAGACCGTCACCGCGCAGAACTTCGTCAGCAAGATCCACTATTATGCGCTGACCTACTCAGTCTCAGGTCCGGACTCGCAGACCTGCGGTACTACGTCATGCGCGAAAGTCTTCACCGCTGATGTAGTCAAGGCGTTCATGGATAAAGTGAAGTCAAATCTGCCACTCTACCTCGGCAAGATGGGCAAGCTGTTCTATGACTCGCTGCACACCAAGGACATCGAGATATATCTGACACCAACGCCCGCGCAGGCGCTGCTGCATGACCTGAAGCTGAGCGCGGAGGTCGAGGCGCCACCGGCGGGCGACAGCGTCTACGAGGTCGAGGCGAACATCGGCGCGAACAAAGACAACGCCTTTCTGCAATATCAGATGGCGGACCAGATCGCGCTCGATGACTCTGGCTCAGCGACGCACAAGCTGAACTGGAGCTACCACTGGCCCAACATCCCTGGCCACGGACAGACTGATCCAGGCACCAATCCCTATGTGACGCCAAACCTGAGTTTCGCGGCTGGCAATCCAGACTATCACTCGTACTCGCGTATCTTTACGCCGCCCAATGCGCACTTCATTGCGCAGAGTGGCCTCAGCGGGTTCGGCCATGACACCGAGTTCAACCGCAATGCCTATCACGGCGCGGCCTACGCCTACTTCAACCAGACGACGAAATACGGCGTCTCGTGGAGCGTTCCCAACGCAGTCGTCCATGACAGCGCAGGCTACCACTACCACCTGCTCTTCCAGCGCGAGGCGGGCATCAGCTGGCCGCTGACCTTGACCGTCACGCTGCCCAAGTGCGTCGCCACAGCGACCCCGCCAGTGACGAGCGGCCTGACGAACCAGAACCTCGTCACCGTCAAGGGCAACGTCGTCACGATCACCGGACCGCTGTCAGGCGACGAGCAGTTCCAATTCGATTGGAATTGCTAGCGGGTCGCCTCGGCGAGCGCCTGGGCGCGCTTGGCAGTGGGCGCGGTGAGTAGCGCGTCGTAGAGCGCCATGTAGCGGCGAGCGAGGGCCTGTGAGGTATATTGCGCCGCCTCAGCCTGACAGACGGGGCGCATGACGTCCAGCGCGTCGTCGGGCGCCTCGATCACATGCCGCAGCGCTACCGCCAGATCGGCGGGGCTATTGTCTGGCGTGACCCAGCCGGTGCGGCCATTCGCGATGACCTCGGCGGCGTTGGCGCCTCGCGAGAGGATGACTGGCTTGCCCGCCGCCAGCGACTCCAGCGCCACGACAGGCAGCCCCTCGCTCGGCGACGCCAGCACGCTTGCGTCACAGGCGGCGAGGTATGCCTCTGGCTCGCTCGTCGTCGGCTGCTGTATCACGACGTCAGCCAGCCCCTCGCGCGCGATCACCGCATCCAGAAGCTCCTGTTGGGCGGCCTCCTGCGAGTGCCCGACGATGAGCAGGCGCACCGCGTCGAGCGGCACGCCCTGACGCTTGAGCAATCCGAGCGCCTCGGCGATCAGGTCCATGCGCTTCTCGCGCGAGACACGGCCCAGGCTGACGAAGACACGGCGAGCGTTGGGGGCGAGCTGGGCGCGCAGCTCCCTGCCACGCGCCTCGGCTCCGCTGAAGCGCGCGACGTCGATGCTGTTGGGGATGACCACGACCCGGCCCGCTGGCACGCCCGCGCCCTCGATCAACTGGCGGCGCAGGTGGCCCGCGCTCGCCACGATCGCGTCGCAGAAGCGATGCTCCAGTTGCTCAAAGCGAAGCTGGTGGCGAGTATAGACGCCCCGATGCGTGCCGATCAGCTTTGTCGCGGGCGGCATGAATGGCCGCGCGGCGCGCGTGAGCAGGTTGGCGTGGTAGTTTTCCGCCTGTACGATCTGAGGACGCAGATGCCAGGTCTGCGCGATGATCTGACGGGTCGCCTCCAGCTTGTCGCGCGCTCCCCAGCCGAGGTCGAGCGTGGTAACGGGTATACCTGCGGCGCGGAGCTGCGGCAGAAAGTGCGGGCTGTGCGTCGGCATCTTGTAGAAGACGAGCACATGCGGCTCGAAGCGATCGCGGTCGAGCCGTTGAATCAGCTCGACCAGCTGCGATTCAATGCCTCCCGCGATCAGCGAATCGGTCACATAGAGAATGCGCGTCATCCAGACCCCTTCTTCTATCGCGCTGACAGAGCAATTGTGCGTGAGCGTTGAGCCGCGCCGTGGAGGGTCATGCTCTGTAACGCTGCGCGCCGGAGAGCGCAGATGACATGGCCATGCTCGCGACCCTGAACGATCGGCGCACGGTTCAGCTGGGGCTAATCCCCGTGCGGCGGCCCCGCCACACGCGGGGCCATAATCCGGCGCCACTCGTGAAACGTGCGCAACTCACGGCGTCTATCCCCTCCATTGTCTCATACGGCGTCGCGGCGTGCTGTTGTAGAACGGGACATGCCACGACATATTCAGCTCGAACCCCACTTGACTGACGACCAGCTCCATGACCGCTACCGCCGCACGATAGATCCGGTAGAGCGCAGCCGTAGGCACTTCCTCTGGCTGCTGGCTGGAGGGGATGACAGCGACAGATGTGGTCGGCGTGACTGGCTATTCGGCCTACTGGATAGGCCAAATAGCTCGGCGCTACATCACCGATGGCCCCGACGGCATACGGGACCGCCGCCATGCCACGCGCACGGGGCGGCCTGACCTGCCAGCGCCACAACTTGCCGAAATGGGAGTGGCCGTAGCCAGACCGCATCCAGACGGGGACCGCTGGTGCGGACGGACTGTGGCGACTTGGCTGAGCGAGCGTCTCGGGCGCCGCGTCAGCCGTCAACTGGGCTGGCGCTCCCTGCGCCGGCTCGGCGCCTGCTGGCTAAAACTCCGACCGCGCCATGTGGAGGCTAACCCGCAAGCCCAAGCGGACTTCCAACAGCATCTGCGCCCGCTCCTACGGCATGTTGCAGCGGCCTTCCCCCACGCGACCATCGATCTCTGGGCCTTCGAAGAACATCGCATCGGCCTCAAGCCGATCCTACGGAAGGCCTGGACGCTGCCCGCCTCCCGAAGCCAGCGCTCCACCGCCTCTGTCGAGCATCGTTATTCCTGGCGCTCCCTCGTTGGCTTCGTGCATCCTGCGTCCGGGCGCACCGTCTTCCACCTGGCCACCTCGGTGAGCATCCTGCTCTTCGAAGTGGAACTCGCCGAGTTCGCGCGCCACGTCGGGGCCGGACCCAACAAGCAGATCGTTCTCGTTTTGGATCGGGCAGGATGGCATATGAGCGTGCATCTGCGCGTCCCCGACCACGTTCAGTTGCTTTTCCTGCCCGCCTATTCCCCTGAATCGCAGCCAGCCGAGCATCTCTGGCCGTTGACCACCACCGCGCTGGTCAACCAGCATTTCACTACGATCGAGGACCTGGAGGACGCCCAGTGTGCCCGCTGCATCGCGCTCCAGGGCCGCCCCGACTTCATTCGCTTCACCACGCTCTTCCACCGGTGGCCCAAGCAGATCCACAAACGACGAGGACCGAGGCAGACATGATATGAGCCGTGGATGTGCTCTTTGCTGTGCTGACCTCGGACCGAACACGTCACTGGCCAACTGGCCGCACCGGCGCGTGACAACGCCTGCCCCACGACGAACGACAGGGTCCACGCAGCTTCCCCTTAGTCCCTCATGCCGCGCTCCAGTGCGAGCCCGCGACTTAGTGTATACTTGCTCCGCACGCGTCTTTTCCTCGTGTACTTGGCGGCGAAGGAGACAGCAGCGGTTGCGCACTATCGCGTGGGTCGCCACTGCAGAGGAGAGGCAAGCGCTGCGTAGCGTGATCCAGAGAGCGGATCATTGCATGGTCGTCGTGGTCGGCGGTGAATGCCAGGGGTTCGGGCGCGCCACGCGACAGGCAGACGAGAGGACGACGAAAGGAGCGTACTTTGCCGAAACGCCGACCAATAGCTCTAGCGTTGCTCGCAGCGCTGGTCTCACTGACCCTGCTCGCAGGCTGCTCCAGTTCATACGCTGCGAAGAGACCACTGGCGACGTACACTCCCTTCCCCACCGCGACCTCGGCAGTGGCAGTGGCAACGGCGACGTCGCCCGCTCTCCCGGCCTTCACTGATTGGCGTGTGGCGTATATCGGAGCGGATGGCAGCCTGGATGTCACCTCGTTGGACGGGAAGAATACGCAGCAAGGCGCTGCGGTTGCGCTCTATGACCTGCAAGGATTGGGAACATGGGCGGCGGGAACCTCGCCTGATGGGCGCCATCTGGCGATCAGCAGTACCTCCGCGGTGATGACGCTCGATCTGCAAGCCAATCATGCGGTCGCCATGCAAACGGTTCGCGACAACTTCGATACCTCGCTCGACTCCATGTACTGGTCGCCTGATGGCAAACACATCGCCATCGCCGATTGGCTTGGCGACATCTTCATCTTGACCGTGGCGACTGGCGCAATCACCCACCTTCCGGTACCGATGACGACCGCGACGAGCACGACCAGGTCGCAGCCTGAGGTTGGCCGGGTCTACGGCTGGATGGATGATACACGGCTTGCGGTCGAATACACCCCCAACGAATGGCCCAACAGGCTGATGGTCCAAATGTGCGCGCCA
>DASQSS010000005.1:0-8958 GCA_035642255.1 Ktedonobacterales bacterium
GGCGGCGTAGGGCTTGTCGATCAGCTGATAGCGCGGCGCGTAGTTCTTGCGCCGTAGCTCCAGCGGGTCCATCTCCAGGGCGCGCGCAAGGTCATCGAGCGCGACGTCGAGCCCAGCGATGCCCTCGACAACGCCCGGCGCGCGGAATGACGCCTGTGTGCCCAGATTGGTGCGGGCGGGCACATCGATCGAGCGGACGTTTGGGCAGAGATACATCTCCTTCGCGGGCATGCCGACTGAGGAGAACCAGGCCCCGAGCGCGCCGATGTTGCCCACCGCGCGTAGCTCGATGGCTGTCAGGGAGCCGTCGCGCTTGGCGCCGATCTTGTAGCTCTGTACGCTGGGTGGCCGATTGCCCGCGGCGAGATTCTCTTCCTCGCGGCTGAGCATGTACTTGACGGGTCGGCCGAGCTTGTACGCGGCCCAGGCGGCGAAGACGCCCGCGTTGTGCGCGCCAAACTTGCTGCCAAAGCCGCCACCCATGTAGCGCTTGATGACGTGCACCTGATTCTGCTGGAGATTGAGCGCGGTGGCCACCTGCTGGCGGACCCCGAAGATGTCTTGCGTGGAACTCCACACCGTCAGGGTATGGCCATCCCAGTTGGCGGTTGCGCCATGTGTCTCCATGCTGTTGTGCAGGTTCGCTTCGGTAGTAAAGCGTGTCTCGATCACGACATCCGCCTCAGCGAAGCCGCGCTCAACGTCGCCGCGCTCATAGGTCTTGGGCCATTCGTCAGAGATGCTATTGTTCTCACGAGCGCTCTCTACGCGCGGCGCGTCAGGCGCAATAGCCGCCTCTGGGTCTACGACGAAGGGCAGCGTTTCATACTCGACCTCGATCAGCCGCAGCGCCTCCGCCGCCTGCCGCCGCGTCTCAGCCAGAACGACCGCAACTTCCTGCCCCTGAAATAGCAGCTCTTCAGCGAAGATGGGACGTTTGTTGTTTGGATTGAGCAGATCACCTGTGTTGAATCGAGTGTAGACTGCCCGCACACCAGGCGCGGCTTCCGCCCGGGACGTCTCCACCCGCACGACGCGCGCGTGAGGATGCGGCGAGCGGAGGCCCGCGGCGACCAGCATGCCTGGAAGCTGCACATCATAGGTAAATTGCGCGGCGCCGGAGACACGCTCGCGCCCGTCTACGCGCGGGATCGCCTTGCCGACGACGCTCAGCGCGGCGTCAGCGCCCCATACAGGCGGCTCGTCGCCTTCCATGACGACGCGCTGCTCAGAGATCTCGCCCTCAAACTCCACGCGCGTGGTAATGATGCGAATCGGCATATGGCTCGTGATCCTCTACTGTTACTGGCATGATGCGATCGTTATGCGATGGGAGACAGCGATCAGCGTACGTTTGGCGACATGCGAAGTCGATGTCGGCTGCGGTCGGCGCCGCCAAACACTCCTGCGCCAATTAGCGTCCGGCGAGGGATCGGGCTGCCGCGCGGAGCTTGACATAGGCGCCGCAACGACATAGGTTACCAGCGAGCGCCCGGTCAATCTCATCATCGGAGGGATGCGGTGTCTGGTCGAGCAGCGCCTTCATGGCGAGCGCCTGCCCGGGTGTGCAGAAGCCGCATTGCAGGGCATCGTGCTGGATCATCGCCTGCTGGATGGGGTCAAGCTCGCCATCGTTGGCAAGGCCCTCGATCGTCGTAATGGCTCGCCCCTGCTGCTCGATCGTGAGCAACAGGCAGCTATACATCGGCGCGCCATCCACCAGCACGGTGCAGGCGCCGCACTGCCCCATATCGCAGCCGAGCTTGGCGCCCGTCAGGCCGAGGTCGTCGCGGAGCGTATCGAGCAAGGTGGAGCGCGACTCGATGTCCACCTCGCGCTCTTCGCCGTTGATAGACAGGCGCATACGGCGTCGATACTCCGTCGGCTCGCGCTCTGGCGCTTCAGCAGACATCGCCGAGGTCTCGTCGGGCATTACAACCTCCAGGGGGTGTGAGATGTATGACAGCGCCACGGTTGCGCGCCCGGAGATCTCATGAGTAATCTCGCGAGCGCTGCCTGGACTGTAGCACAGCGCCAGGCCTGGCGCCAAACAGGAGCAAGCTAGCGCAGAGGCGCAAAATGTCCCAGTTCGCTTGACACGCCCTGCGCGCGACCGCTACAGTAGGCTCGCGCCGTATCGCGCAGGGTGCGCATGCGGTACGTGCGGTAGTAGCGCAGGGAGGTTGTGGCGTGCGCGATATCAACCGCGCCCGAATGTCAGCTGTAGCGAAGAGCAGACGGGCGTCCTCGGAGGAATTGCGCGAGGCGCAGACGCGAATCAAGGAGATTGACGCCGAGCTTCGCCAGATCGAATTGCAGCCCGAGACCAAGCAGGGCGAGGAGCGCGAGGCGCGATACGAGCGTGTGCTGCGTCTGCGGGAAATGCGCGAAGATTTCGAGTCGCGATTTCCGACGCGTGAGCCACGTCAGCCAAACAGCATGGTGCTCGCGCTGGTGATGACGATTGGGTCGTTCCTGACCTGCGCGTTCTGCGCGGGCGGCTTCTACTTCGCGTTCAATGCGCTCAACTACAACCCTGGACCCACCGGCACGGGCTCCCTCTTCTGGTCCGACGTGCAGTCTCAGGGCTATCAGGACATCTATCTGAACATACTCGCTACGAATCTGCGCCTTCAGTTTCCGCAGGCGCAGTTCATTAGCGATGCGAGCCAGGCGGACAGTGACTACGGCAAGGTCACAAACGTGACGTTGGTCGATTCCGCTACCTCGACTGACAAGACGACCGCCACCCTGACCTACACAGTGACACGAACCAAGGCAGGCAAGGCGACCGATTACAAGGTCAAGCTCGTGCTTGCGGCCGCCAATAATAGCTGGAGCGTCACCGACATGGGCGCGGCGATCTATCCTACGGAAGGTGGCGCAAAACCCCTGGGCACGACGACGCCGGCGGCAGGCGCAACGCCTGCCACGACCGGAACGGCAGGCCCGTGAGCCACTGCTACCGCCTCCATCGTCGCCTCAATCCGGCGTGCCACGAAACAGCGCCGCTTCCCCAGACATGAGGGAGCGGCGCTGTTGAATTGTAGTTCCCACGAGATTGTGTTGGTGATCGTCACTACGGTCGTGTTGTGGACGCGTGGCCGGAGCTTGAGCCCCGATGTCGCCCATCCATCGACCAGGGACCGTCGTGACACTTCAGGCGGTTACACCCGCTTCATCGCCCCGATCTGTTGTCCGCCACGTCGTCCACCGAGTGCGGTTCTGCCCGGGCGACCGACCGCCGCTGGCGCGACGAGCTCTTCGAGGTCGCCGAGCAGTTTCTTGGCGTAGCCAAGGCGCTCGAGCGCGATGCGCAGGTCGCCCAGGCTGATCTCGGGAGGCGCCACGACAGAGCGTGGGTCTACACGCCTCAATCGGAAGCCCTTGAGATGGTGCGAGCGCAGAATGCGATCAACGACGCCCTCATCCTTGAACTTGAGTACTCGGGCTCCGCTCTCGGGATGTAGTGACTCATGCAGCTGACGCGCCCAGTCGCGCAGCGTGTAGATGACATTCTGCGGTAGCGGCTTGTTGTTATGGGCTTCAAGGAATGTGATAACGTCATCAATCGTTGCGCCGCCTTGTTTGCTCAGGCCGTTGTGCAGCGCCTCGCGTGTCAGGGTGAAGCGGCTGACCCTGCCGATCTGCTCCATGCTGGCGAAGCGCGTCAGCCAGAACAGCGCGGGCATATGCGGCTCCATCAGGAACGCCTGGAAGTTGGGCTGGATGATGAGCGAGCGCGGTGACGGCTGTTGTGACGCGCCAAGCTCTCCGTGCAGCGCCTCATAGCCCATCTCGGTCAGCATGAAGGCGTCCGGGTTGGCGTCTTCGTGGGCGGACGGTGGCGCGTCGCGGTCGTACCCGAGCGCGATAAAGCCCAACTCGTAAAGCGTGGAGCGGAACATGCCAGTGATGATCTCGCCGTCAGTTTCGTCCCAGTGCGCGCGCAGCTCTTCCGCCAGCTTGAATCCAGCCTCACCAGCGCAGCGCTGCGACGGTCGCAGCACATACGGGTCGCTGCCCTGGATCGTGGCGCGGAACGACTTGAGCGAATACCAGACACCGGGTTTGCAGAGCTTGAGCTGCGCGGCTACGGCCTGGCGGGCGAGCGGAAGCTCAAGATAGAAGGTATGCCACTCACGATAATTCGCGCCGGGCAGGTCAATCCACCAGCGATCTGTCGGCCAGCGCTTGAAGATGCGGCGCGCCTGCATGACGAGGTCATGGCGGCTCCACGAGGTTAGTTTCTCACCGAGCGACAGGGTCTCGCGCCGACGTGATGTGGAGGGCGGCGCCAGAACGACGCCAAGCTCATTCGCCTCTTGCTTGAGCATCTCGACATAGGCGAGCGCGTCGTCCTCACGTCCGTGCGTTCGGTCACTCCCCAACGTTGGCAGGAGGCGCTGGGCGGCCCGCTTGGGCAATGAGCCCGCGCGCGTCAGCTCAATTTCCTGCTGGGACGCGGCGGCAGTGAGCGCCGCGAGGTCCCAGAGGAAGGCCGGGTCAGCAGGCCGAACAGCCGATGGCGTCGGAACCTCGGCCAGGCCAACGGTGGCCGGCGGGCGAGCGTCCGCACGCTTCAAGTTATTCAGTGTCTCATGCGGGATGAAGAGGGAGCGGCGCCCGTCGCTGAACGTATCAAACGCGAGCGCGTATTCCTCAAGCGCGTGGAGCAACTGGGCAAGGGCGAGGTCATCGAGGTGGAATTGGGCGCGCACCTCGGCCATTGGGGCCTTGCCGCCGCGACCGCGAAGCCATTCATATGTATCACGCAGCAGCGGCTGCACACGCGCCAGCGCATAGCGCACCGCCTCGGCCTGCGTGAGGTTCTCGGCCATCGCGGCGCGTACCTCGTTGCGTGAGTAGAACGACTGCATGGTCAGGCCGAAGCGGCGGCCAATCTGATCCAGATCGCCCTGACGATAGGGCATGAGCAGCTCATCGAGGGTCTTTTCAGATCGGTCGGCGTTGGCGATGAAGATTTCACGGCCCGTCGTATAGAGACCTGTCGCAAGCTCAGTCGGCACATAGGCGATGAGCTTCTCTTCAACGGGCGCCTGTGGATTGCGCGGCGTCGCGTAGCCATAGAACGTGGCGCGCTGTCCAACTAGCTCACCGCCCTGCACGCGCGCCATCTCCGTATGCGCAAGTCGCCACGCCGCCAGTCGCTCGACCGCCGCGAGAGCAGTGTCGTGGTCGAGGTGGCTGCGCTCCGGCGTCTGCTCGACCAGTTGCCAGTTGCGAGCTGAGGGGCCAACAATGCAAAAGAGGACCCGCCGTTCGTCGTCTCCGAGGCGCTCCCACACAAACCTGGAAGCCACGGCGTCTCGCATTGCCCGCTCGAGTCGCTGGCGAGCGTCTACATCGTCATGTTCCGGCGGCTCCGCGCCCCACCAGGGAGCAAGCTCCTGCAACGCTGCAAATGGAAGCTCCCCAAGGATCGCGTAGAGGCTCTTCATCGTCGGCATCCTCCGAACTGCGCATCCAGCAAGACGATCACGTCAGCGTGGGTCTTGCGATGCGGCGCGTCTTCCCAGGATAGATTGGCGCGAAACGCCTGATTGGTTTTCAGGTAAACATTTCGCGTTGGTCAGGATGATGATCCGAGTGGTTATGTCCCTTCCGTTCTGCGGCCTTCTGCGACAGTGGCGAACCAACGACGCGGCGACAGCGCCTGTGATGGCGCCGGCTAGCGTTCGGGCGTCGGCACGAGCTTGGCGCGCGCGCCGTATGCCTCCACGTAGCGAATCACAGCCCGCGTGATCTGACTTGGGGTAGAGGCGCCCGCCGTGACGGCAATACGGCGCTTGCCTGCGATCATCTCTGGCGTGAGGTCGTCAACGGATTCGATGCGAATGGACGGGCTGCTCGCCAGTTCCTCCGCTACCTGCGCGAGCCGATTGGTGTTGTTGCTTCTCGGATCGCCAACGACGATAGTGAGGTCCGCGCCACGCGCCTGGGCCGCGACGGCTTCCTGTCGCAGCTGCGTAGCCATGCAGATTTCGTTGAAGACCTCCGCCTGTGGGAAGCGCCGCGCGAGCTCCTTGGTGAGCTTGGCGGTGTCCCACTGACTCAACGTCGTCTGCGTCGTAACCAGCAGATGCTGCGCGGCGCGGATGTGCTCCGGGATGCTCTCAATGTCAGCCTCGGTCTCGACGAGCGCCACATGTTCGGGCGCCTCGCCGATGACTCCCTCAGGCTCGGGATGTCCCTTCTTGCCGATATAGATGACCTCATAGCCGCGATCCACAAATGTACGCACGAGGTCATGTGTCTTGGTGACATCTGGACACGTGGCGTCGATGACGTGCAGGCCTCGCTCGCGTGCGCGTTCTTTCACGAGGGGTGAGACGCCGTGGGCGGTAAAGATGACCGTGCCTTCGGTCACACCCTCCAGGATGGAGGCGCGGTCTGGGCCGTCCAGGGTGATGACACCGAGGGAGGTGAGTTCGTCCACTGCGAACCGATTATGAACGATCAGGCCAATGATATAAATGGGTCGGGGTAGAGAAGCATCGTGCGCTGCATTACGTGCGATGCTCATCGCGTCTACCACGCCGTAGCAGTAGCCGCGAGGAGATATCTTGATTACGTCCATTACGAGCGCATCACCTTTCGCTTGCCAAAGCGATATACAAGCGTCGCGTGCGGAGCTTGTCGTGTCGCTCTGGCCGCCCTGGCGATAAACCTGTGACGAGCAGCCTATGGCTCAGCGCCTGCCGCGCGATGGCGCGACGTAGGCGGCGAACTAGAGCTTGGCCGCCCGAAACAGTTGCTCTGCCGTAGACTGATCGAGCCGTACAATGGTCGCGACGAAGGACTCGCTCGCTTGCTCCGTGCTGTCCGTCGTGTTGATCGCGTTCTCAGGCTGCTCAGGTACGGTGAGCGTCCGCTGCGCGTTCGACGACACGATCACTGGCTCCATGTGTCTGCTCCTCCAGCCGCCCGCGTAGGGCGCCCGCTTGAAGTTGGCTGCCTGGGCTGCCCCAGGACACACTCGCCGATTGCACATGATCGCCGGTTGGTCATCGCGCGGGGGCCTTGTCATTGTCCCTCGCGGAGGGCGAGTCGCCCTCGAGTCTATTGTACCCCAACCGCGAACGATTGTGTCGAGCGCATGCCTCTTGCGTCAGCGCCCGTCGCAGAACACTGTCTGCCAACTGTCGGTGAGATGGCCCTAGTATAGAGCATAGGGACTGCATTGCACAAGTGTGCTGCGTTGTATCGCCGCACGCTGCCAGTTCATCGAGTCTGCTATACTCTATGCGCGATGGTCGAGGTGAGATTGGCTGCCATCGCCGAGGCGGAGGGTTGTGCGATGTTGAATCTCGAAGGCCGTGAGTTGGGCGGATGCAGGCTGCTGCGAGTAGTCGGCGAAGGTGGTATGGGCGAGGTCTATCTGGCCGAACAGCTCAACGCGGGCAATCGATCGGTAGCTGTCAAGATCGTGCGTCCAGATATGCTCTCCGCGGAGGACGCCGATGTCGAGGATATTCGTGAACGGTTCAAGCGGGAAGTCAGCCTGGCCGCCAACTTCAACAATCCGAACATCCTCCAGGTCTTCTATAGTGGCTCCGAGCGCGAGTATCTCTACATCGTCATGGTCTACGCTGAGGAGGGATCGCTCTCCGATGCGATCCGCGGACGCTCGCGCCACAAGCTGACACTGCCACTCGACATCGCCATGACGGTGGATATCATCAAGCAAGTGGCTTCAGCGCTGCAATATATCCACGACCGTGGAGTCGTGCACCGTGATGTGAAGCCAGGCAATGTGCTCATCCAGATCGAGCCTGATGGTCACTGGCGCATGATGCTGGCTGACTTTGGCGTCGCGCGTGGACCTGACTCAACTAACGCGCGTACGCAGGTGGCGGGCACCTTCACCTATATGGCTCCAGAGCAGTTCAATGGACAGTATTCCCCGGCGACTGATCAGTACGCGCTCGCGGTCATGACGTATCAGCTTCTGGCCGGTCGGCCGCCATTCGAAGGTGTGCTGGGAGAGCTGACTCGCGGGCACATGTATGATGCGCCGCCCTCGCTGCGGCAGTTCAATCCGGGCGTGCCTCCCCGAATGGAAGCGGCGATTATGCGCGCGCTATCGAAAGATCCCGCGCATCGCTTTCCGAGCGTCAGCGCGTTCGCGCGGGCGCTCGAGGCCGGATCGCGTGCGGGCATGGAGGCCCCTCCGCCGCTTGCGCCAATTGGGGTCATGGGAGACGCGCCGGGGCGCCTTGCTCCGCAATGGCCGGGCGGCTCCGGGGGCGGCGCGTCACCGAAGAAATCAGGCGGCATGGGTCGTCTCTGGCTGGCCGCGCTTGCGGCTCTCGTCCTGTTGGTTGCCATCGTTGGCACGGGAGCCTACATCAACGGCCAGCAACAGCTGCAGATGGATGCGCAGGCTACCCAGACAGCGCAGACGAGAGCGGCGCTGACACAGCAGGCGCAGACGTCCGCCACGCCTGTCACGACGACGTCGGCGACTGCCTCGACGACAACGACTCCCGCTGGTCCAACGGCGACCGCGGCGCCCGCTACGCCACCGCAAGGCGTTGGCAGCGCCGTGTATACCAGCCCCGCTCCAACCTGCGATGGCCAATCCAGCCCGGCCTGGAGCAATGATGGCGCGAACATATCGTGTATTGGCTCGACCCAGGTAGATGTCGCCGCGCCCCAGGCAGGTTCACTGGCATGCCTGTCGGCTCAGGCGGTGAGGCAGGATAACGGCTACATGCAGTCGACCGTGGACTCGCAAAGTGGCAAGGCGGAGGTTGGCGTGCGCCAGGATGTCGGCAATACGACCACCGGCTCATCATTCAATATCACAGGCTATTACCTGGCAGTGGATGCCACACATGCCACATACGTTATCTATTCGGTTGATATGGCAGGCACGGCGAAGACATTGCAGCAGGGACAAATGACCGAGAGGCCGCCGCATCCCTTCACGTT
>DASQSS010000006.1:0-7199 GCA_035642255.1 Ktedonobacterales bacterium
TCACCTTCGCCGCGAAGTACTTGTACTGCGACATGGTTTCCAATGTGCCGCCAGACTTCGACGCGACGATGAAGACGGTATGCGCCAGATCAATGGCCCGCTCAACCGCGCTGATCGTCGCGGGATCGGTGGAATCAAGCAGATGTAGGTTGAGCAGTCCCGCGCCGACCCCGAAGGTCTCGCGCAGCACCTCCGGCGCGAGGCTGCTGCCACCCATGCCGAGCAGCACGACATCGCGCACACCCTCGTTGCGCAAGCTTTCACGCAGGTCATGCAGCCGTGGCAGCGCGTCGCGCATGGTGTCGGTCACGGTCAGCCAGCCGAGCCGGTCAGTGATCTCTTTCTGGTCTGAGGGGTTCGGCTTCCAGAACGCCGGATCCTTCCGCCAGACCCGCTGCGCGAAGCGCTCACTCTGCGCACGCGCCAGGGTCTGCTCAACCGCTCCCTGCAACTGGCCCAGGCGCGCGCTCCCTACGAGCGCATCACCCGAGCCCTGAGCTTTTGGGTCAGGCTGGCCTTCCTCCGCCGGAGTCGCCTGCGATGCGGCGGCCGCCATCGCGCTGATGCTGCCAGCCGCCGCCTGCTGCGTCTGCGCGCTGGCCTCGTGGTCGCCCATTTCGGCGGCCAGCTTCGCCGTCTTTTGCGCAGTGCTATTCAGCAGACTCGTAAACGAATCAGCGAACGACTTGACGCCATCTAGCTCCAGCTGCTTCGTGACCTGACCCATATCGACACCGGCGCTGGCAAGTTGGTCCATCGTCGCACGCGCCTCGTCATACTCGCCCAATGTTCGCTCAGGGATGCCATGATCCTGGAACGCGACGATTGTCTGCGGTGGCATCGTGTCGACCGTCTCTGGCCCGATCAATTCCTCGACATAGATCACGTCGCGATACGAGGGATTCTTGGTGCTGGTGCTGGCCCAAAGGCAGCGCTGTGTCTGCGCTCCGGCCTCACGCAGCGCCGCGAAGCGCTCGCCGTGGAAGATCTGCTCGTACTTCTCATAGGCCAGCCGCGCGTTGGCGATGGCTGCCTTGCCGCGCAGTTCGCGCAGCTTCTCCTGCTCGGCGGGGTCGCTCGTCGCGCTGATCTTGTCGTCGAGCTGCTTGTCAATCATCGTGTCCACGCGACTGACGAAGAAGCTGGCCACCGAGGCGATGCCATCAACTGGCTTGCCTTCAGCCTTGCGGCGCTCCAGCCCCCGGATGTAGGCCTCTGTCACCTGCTGGTAGACATCGAGCGAGAAGATGAGCGTGACGTTGATGTTGACGCCCTCATAGATCATCTGCTCGATCGCCGGGATGCCCTCCGCCGTCGCGGGTATCTTGATCATGACATTCGGCCGGTTGACATCGGCGAAGAGTCGGCCCGCGTCCGCGATCGTGCCCTCTGTGCTGTTGGCTTGATCGGGCGCGACCTCCAGACTTATGTAGCCGTCATAGCCCTTGGTCCGGTCGTAGATCGGGCGCAGAATATCCGCCGCGTTCTGGATGTCCTCAACGGCAAGCGCCTCGAAGATCTTGCGGGGATCGCGCACGCCTTTGCTGACCAGCGTTCGCAACGCGTCATCATAGTCCGCGCTGCCGCCAATGGCCTTCTCGAAGATGGTCGGATTCGAGGTCACGCCAACGACAGCGTCCTCGTCAATCAACCGCTGTAACTCGCCTGAGGTGATGAGACCGCGCCGGATATTGTCATACCAGACGCTCTGCCCAAGCTCATAGACCGTGTGAAGACGGCTCTTTGCCATGTCAAAGCCTCCCACGCTTGTATCGGCTCCCATCACCGATCGATGGGGTCAACGCTGAGCGTATATGCATGCGCGCACATGTCGTGCGCCTACGACATCAGTTCTGCGGGCGTCAATGCGGGGATATAGGTCTACTGGGACCCCTGGCCCCGCTTTACGCCAGGGCGCGTCCGTCCTTCCCGCGTGACGAATCCATACGCGAATCACATTCGCGCTCTGGCATCCACATTCTCGCGTTCCGTACCATCGCGAGACCAGTGCGGACGGCCACGACCCGTGAGTATTCTCTCTCTCTTATATCTTACCGCCTACGCGCATGGTATCGGCGCAAGCGCGGCGCCGCGTCGCACACGGCTTCCACACACTGCGCATAGACGCCCCTCCCAGCGCGCAGGCCTGATACGCCTGCGTCGACTGACGCGCAGCGGTGGGCATCAGTAGGAGCGGCATCCTTGAAGATATCGACGACCGCAGCGACGACTGCAGCGACGTGACGAGTGAGAATTAGCGTCCGTACGCTCGCGGCATGCCCAACACGTCTGCCACCGCTCAGTGTAGCAGCCAGGCACGCCGTCCCGCAAGGCAAGCGCAGCTACAACGCCCATCGTGGGCCTCCGAATCGAACACTCTGGCTCGTCTCAATTCGGCGCCGTTCGGAGCCATCAGCATCAATGACGCCCTCCCACCCCGGACAAGTGACCTAGCGCACTTGTGGAAGATAGACGTGATACGTCATACTTGAGCAAGAGGGGGTTGTCGCGGCGTCCATTTCTCCACCGGGCCAGCGTCGGCCACACAACATTGCCGTAATAATCCGTATTTTCATCATAATGTGACGCAGCGTCCGCGCTTCCCAGAGCGTGCAGCCATACGCTATGCCTCCCTCCGTCATACTCAGCGGGTTAGATATACATCTAACATTCGCTACGGTGAAGGGGAGTCGTTCTGTCATGCGCGTCCCGCGACTCAGTGTTCCGCGACTCAGTGTTCCGCTGTTGACCCGTCCATCTCGTGGATACAAACGCCTCAGCCCCGGTGTCAGCGACTACCGCCATAGCCTCGGTAGCATGGCGAAAGCTCGCAAGATGCGCCGCCAGCGTCGCGTCACTCGCTACCTGCGGCAGCTCACGCCCCTTCTGATGATGCGTCAGGCTATTCGCGACGCGACGCTGGCGCTGCCGATCTGGCGCATTGGGCGCGCTCCAGTGGCGCCCGGTAGCTCCACCGCGCCCTCCGTCGATGTCGTGCTGGAGCTTCCCGCTGGTGCCTCATCGACGCGGCATGCCATCCCTCGGCCAGGTGGTTCCGCTGTAGCGCCTGAGCTTCACGACGACATGCCGGCGCCTGCCCTGCGACGCCGCGTATGGTCGCTCTCAGCGCCCGCCATTGGCGAGCAGCTGCTGGCGCTGGGCGTTGGCGTCTCAGACACGTTTCTCTCAGGACACCTCTCGCCCTACGCCACAAACGTGCTGCACTACGGCCAGGCGACGGCTGTCGCGGCGGTTGGCGCGGCGGGAATGGTGTCATGGATCGTGCTGACAGCGTTCTTCGCGGTGAATGTTGGCGTGACGGCGCTGGTAGCCCGCGCGACCGGCGCTGGCGATCCAAAACTGGCGACGCGCGCGGCCGGGCAGGGCATCCTGATGGGGGTGGTGATCGGGCTGGCGATGGTGGCGCTGGCAGTGCCATTGGCGGACCTCGTGACTGTCGCGCTGGGCGTCAATGGTCAGGTCGCTGAGCTGGCGGCGCAATTCATCCGTGTGTCGAGCCTCGGACTCCCCGCTGCTGGCGTCGCCTCAGCATGTACAGCGGCGATGCGCGGCGCGGGTGACACCCGGCGGCCTGTCCTGGTGATGTTGCTGGTCAACGGCGTGAATGTCGTCGCATCCTGGCTCTTGCTCAACGGCGACACCCGACTAGGCATCCAGCCCATCGGCGTGACTGGCTCCGCTGTCGGCTCCGCCACTGGCTGGACCCTTGGCGCTTTGCTGGCGCTCTTCCTGCTGAGCCGGCGCCATCCACTTGCGCCGCGACTCACCCGTGCGGCGTTGCGCTTTGATCGTGGCATCGCCACTCGGGTGCTGCGGATCGGCCTGCCGTCAGCGGCGGAACTGGTCATCTTTCAGATGGGCGTGCTGACCTTCAATCGTCAGGTCGTCCAGCTAGGCGCGACGGACTACGCGGCGAATATCACGATCAACACGGTCGAGAGTATCGGCACGCTGCCAGCGTTCGGCTTCAGTGTGGCCGCCACCGCGCTTGTTGGCCAGGCGCTTGGCGCGAAGAGTCCACGGCTCGCGGCGCGCTCGACGATGGCGGCATTCTGGCCCTGCCTGGGACTGATGACAGGGCTTGGACTGCTCGCGCTCGTTGTGCCGCAGACACTCCTCGGCCTGTTCGTCGCCGACCCCACGGTGCTGCATGCGGGGGCGATGGCCCAGCGCATCTCGCTCATCATCCTCCCAGCCTCAGGCGCTGGATTCATCTTCAATGGCGCGCTGCGCGGCGCGGGCGACACGAAGTTTCCCGTGATCGTCCGCGCGGCTGGCTCCTGGGGATTGCGTGTGCCACTGGCGGCGCTGCTCATCCCACTTTCCGGCCTCCCCGGCGGGCGAATCGCGATGGCGCTGGACTTCTGCACGCAGGCGAGCCTGGCCTATTGGCGCTTCCGCAGCGGCAAGTGGCGCAAATCACGGGTATAGGCGCGGGTATCCCTGGAATAGGCGGAGGGCATAGTCGCCACCTCTGGTATACTGGCCCTAAGCTCACTCCGGACACGCCGGAAGCATTGCCCATGCAGGGGAGCGCGACATCACATGGACGAACCTCGGATGACCCAGCGGCGTGGATGGAACGACACGATCGAACAGCGCCCGCACATTCATCCACCGCGCTCACTGGCTGAAGTCGTGTGCACAGGGCTGACCGTGGCGGCGCTGGTGGCGCTGCTGACGATGACAGCCTACTGGTGGTCATCGCTCCCCGCGATCGTGCCAACGCACTTCGGCGCCAACGGCCTGCCCAACGGGTACGGATCGAAGTTGAGCCTTCTGCTGCTACCGTGCTTGCTGCTGGCGCTCACGCTCTTGTTCGCGCTGCTGGCGCGCTTTCCGTGGGCCTTCAACTATCCTGTCGTCATCACGGCGCAGAATGCGGAGCGCCAGTATCGGCGTGGTCGCACGGCGCTCGCCGTGGTCAATGCTGCCTCCGCATTGACATTCACCATCATTCAATGGCAGACGATTCAGGTGGCGCGCGGAGCGGCGACAGGATTGGGTCCAGCCTTTAGCCAGGGAGCCATCATCATCTTCGCCGTGCTCGTCCCTATCGTTGTCATCGCGCTGATCGCCTGGTGGGTCACGCATAGCGAGTAGGCGCGGCCTGCCTCATGCATCCAGCCCAAAGTGACGACGCGCGGCCAGCGTCACCTGCGCCGCGACCGTTTCCAGCGGCAAACCGGCCCGCTCTGCGAGCGCCCGCAGGTCGTCATACTCCGGCGCGATAGCGATCACCTGCTCACCCGCCAGCTTCAGCTTGACGCGAGCCGAGCCAAGCGGCGTCTCGATTTGCTCGACGCGACGCCCAGCGATCAGCCGCTCTGACGTCCGCACTCGCACCCCTAACGTCGCGCTCTCCCGCAAGATCAGCGCAGCCAGCCGCTCGGCGTCGCTTGGCGAGGCGATAACAGTCAGCAGCGCGCCGGGTCGATGCTTCTTCATCTGCAGCGGCGCGTAACTCACGTCGAGCGCACCGTCAGCGAGCAGGCGCTCTAGCAACCAGCCCAGCGCCTCACCCGTCATGTTGTCAATATTGCTCTCGATGATGACGACCGAGTCGCGGATGAACCCCTCGCGCTCGGCCGCTCCGGCTGGAAAGCGGCTCACCACCTGAGCGTCTGGCGCCTCGCCCACAATCAGTCGCACGCAGTTGGCCCATGGCAGCGCGCGTGTCCCGAAGCCGTAGCCAGTCGCGCGTACAGCCATCGTCGGCCGCTCGAAGCGCGCCAGTGCCGCGACCACCGCCGCGCCTGTCGGGGTGACCAGCTCACCCTCCGCCGCCACGGGATGCCAGACCGCGCTGGTCCCTTTGAGCAACTCCAGCGTCGCGGGCGCGGGAACGGGCAGTGGCCCATGCGCCGAGCGCACGCGGCCAGACGTGAGCGGAAGCTCCGAGCAATACAGCTCGTCGACATCCAACAGCTCAAGTCCTAGCGCCACGCCGACCGTATCAACGATGGAGTCGACCGCGCCGACCTCGTGAAATGCGACCTCCTCAGGGGCGATACCGTGCACGGCGCCTTCCGCCTCGGCCAGGCGCCGGAAGATCGCCAGCGCTCGCTCACTGGCACGCTGCGGGAGGTCGCCAGCAGTGATGATCGCCTCGACGTCCGCCAGTCGCCGATGCGCATGCTCAGCGTCAGCCAGCCGCACATGTGCCCGCACGCCGCGAATGCCGTGGTCGCTGACGACCTCAGCGTCCAGCGTGTAGCCAGCCAAGGGCAGCCGAGCCAGCCCAGCGCGCAAATCGTCCAACGAGGCGCCCGCATGCAGCAGCGCGCCCAGTAGCATATCGCCGCTCACGCCAGAGAAGCAGTCCACATAGGCCAGCATCAACGCTCCTCCTCACGCGCCGCTTCCTGTCGCTCCCAGTCAGCGCGTGTCAGCTCATATTCGACGTCATCGCCATCCCAGACATCTCCTGACGGCACGAACGTGTCGCTCTGGGTGACGAGATCAGCGGAAGTCAGGCGGAACGCACGCGCGAGCCGCAACCCTGACTTTTCCATCACTCGGCGTGAGCCCAGATTGTCCTGATACGTCGTGGCGACCAGGCGCTGCACATTCGTCTCCACAAATCCTTTGCGGATCAACGCACGCACGCCCTCGGTCGCATAGCCACGCCCCCACGCGGACCTGCGCAGTCGATAACCAAGCGAGAATATCTCCGGATCGGCCTCATCACCCGGCTGGAAGCTGAACCAGCCCACAAACGCGCCCGTAGTCCGTTCGATCGCCGCCCACAGGCCGCTGCCGTCGCGTCGCTCAGATGACTGGATGAAGCGCGGCAGAGTCGTCCGCTCGATCACAGAGCGCGGCGTGGCGATGCCGCCATTCAGGTAACGCATCACCTCTGGGTCGCTATCCAGCTCCACGAGATTGTCCATATCGGCGTCGGTGAATCGGCGCAGGATCAGGCGCGTGGTCATGAGAAAGACATCCATCGCTCGATCCCTCACGAGTGGTCGCGTCCGGCGATCTCGATGGCCCCGGGTGGCGTCTCGGGCCTTGCCGCGAACCACTCCAGCGCCTCCGCCGCGAGATAGAGCGAGCCAGCGATACAGACCAGGTCGCGTGGACCAGCCATGTTCAGCGCCCGCGCGATCGCCGTCCCCGCATCAGGCTCCGCGAAAGCCGCCGCCTGAGTCTGTTCCGCCACACGCGCTTCCAGT
>DASQSS010000007.1:0-9173 GCA_035642255.1 Ktedonobacterales bacterium
CATCCCCACTGGACCCAGGCCATCGAGCGCTACAAGGACAAGCTCATCATCTACTCGATGGGCAATTTTGTCTTCGATCAGGACTGGTCCGAGGAAACGATGGAGGGGATGCTGCTGCATCTCTACTGGCGCGCGGGCAAGTTGGTGAGCGTGCGCTTCCGGCCGACGAAAGATCACAACCGCTGCGCGCCAGCCGTCATGTCACCCGTCGAGGCTATTGGCGACTTCCATCGTATGTGGTCCGGCGCCGACATGCTAGCCGCTGGGATGCACGGCGCAGGATGACGCATCCATGCTAGAGTATCATCCCGTCGCGCGCGAACGACTGGGCGATCTTGCCCGCTTCTCAGAGCGCCACGGCAAGTTCCGCTACTGCTCGTGCATGCGTTCGCGCATGACCAGCGCCGAGTATAGCCGCTCGACCAAAGCGGACCGCATCGCCGCGCTGGATGATCTGGTCGAAGTGGATACGCCTGTCGGCGTGCTGGCTTATCGGGACGGAGAGCCGGTTGGTTGGGTCAGCGTCGCGCCACGCGAGACCTACGGCGCCCTGGAGCGCTACAGAGCGCTCGCTCGCGTGGACGACGCGCCCGTGTGGTCGGTCGCCTGCTTTTTCATCGACCACAGTGTGCGTCGGCAGGGCGTCACACTGGGCCTGCTCAACGCCGCGGTCGCCTACGCCCGCTCGCAGGGCGCAACCGCCATCGAATGCTACCCCGTCGCGCCGGACGCGCGCCTCTACACCTATATGGGGTCACCCGCTACCTTCCGCAAGGCAGGCTTTACGGACGTGACGCCTCCCGGCCGCGAACGTCTGGTGATGCGGTACGCGCTCGTCGAACAGTACCCGATGTGAACACTTGACGTGAACTTCAGAAGGGATAGGCCAACCATCTGAGGGAGCGGGAACGCTACGACGCTGGCGGGGTCGTTGGGTGCGGGTACATCCAGTCTGACCCGTAGAGAGGCCGCAGGAACACCTCATCATAGAGCGACCACGCCGTGTCAGGGCTAGTCGATGTCCACTGCGTCGCGCTTGCGTGCGCGCTGGTCATGGTGGCGACCGCGTAGGCGCCAGTGATGATCTGCCCGTAATCGTCGAGCGCCTGACCGAGAACCGTCACCGTCACTTTGTTGAGAGCGATCCCACTTGTCCAGAGCGCGGCCTGCGCCTCGTAGCACGCTAATTTCGCCGCTGTCTGAGCTTTAGCGAATTCCGTTTTCCATATTGGCGTCCATCCCAGGGTGACAGTCACGTCAACGGTCGAGGTCGCCTGATGGTACGCAAGCGTAATCGACTTCGCGGCCGCTCCCTCCGCCTGACGCACACGCAGAGCCAGTCTGCCCTCATTTGTGAGAGGGGCCGTTGGGGTGCTGGTAGCGATTGCGGCTGTCTGGCGCGCGCTGCCCATAGATGCGCTTGCGCATCCTGTCGTGAAGAGGCCAAGGAGCACGATCGCCGTCAACGCGCGTGACACCTTCGCATACAGCCTCTCCCTGCGCCAACCTACACTCATGCGCCCCTACCTCGTCCTGCTCCGCGTCACAATCAATCTGCTGGTCAAAGGTGAAATCCCTCTGACGCCCAGATGTAGCGAAACTCTAGCATCGAGCTGTCGCCGTGGTCAATCACCTATTGCAAAACGCACCACAAATCAACCCTCAGCTTACTGGAACCCCAATCAAGGTCCCTGAAATGTCCGCGACGTGAGCTGGCGGTTGAAGCCCCACCTGGATGGCCGCCCACAGGCGCGCGAAGCCTGCCCGCGCGGCGCGCAGACTCGCGGGAGGAGCCGCTACAATGTCACTTGCCAGTTGATGTTGATGGCGCGCCAGACGTGGCGGCGTCATGATGTGGATGTGGCGCGCGCCAGCCATAGCGCAGCGCGGTCATGCGTACGGCAAAGACGAGCAGGACGATACTAGTCACCGCGACTGAGTTGTAGATTGCGAAATGCTGGAGAATGACGACCAGTGTCGAGCCCAGTACTGCGGGAACCGCGTATAGCTCACTCTCGGCGCGCAGCACAGCGGGCTGTTCGTTGGCGAGCACATCGCGCATGATGCCGCCTCCCACAGCGGTGAGCGCTCCAAGCGCGATGGCCTCCACTGGCCCCATCCCGAAGGCAAGCGCCTTGGTCGCGCCGGTGACACAGAACAGCGCGAGGCCCGCGGCGTCAAAGACGAGCACGGCCGCCTGGATACGATTCATGTGCTGGTGCACGAAGAACGTCAGCGCGGCAGCGAGGATGGGAAGCAAGAAGGTGATGGAGTCGGTGAACGAGGCGGGCGGCGTGGCGCCGAGAATGAGGTCACGCACCACGCCACCGCCGATAGCGGTGATTTCGGCGAGCACCGTCATGCCGACAATGTCATAGTTTTTGTGTACGGCGAGCAATGCGCCCGAGATCGCAAAGACGAAAATGCCGATGAAATTGAGCGCTTGCTCCAGAGTGGCGTTGAATGCGACTGCGGGCATGTTCACTCACCTGCTTGAAAGAACGGCGCAGCCACGAGACGACTGAGCGGCGTCACACCGCTGACTGCGCACAGATCGTGTAGTCGTCAATGCCAGTTAACACCACCTGTGAGCAAGCGCGCCAACAGGAGAGCAGCGTATGGCAGTCGCACAACCACCCAGATGATCGGCGCGGCCATCGAAGATCGCGCCGCAGACAAGCGCGACTGCGCTCATCGCGACTCGTCGCACTCAATCGCCCAGTGCAGAACACGCTGTCTACGCGCCTATACCACCACGGAAACCGATTGACGGCGCCCGGAGCCGGGTGTACGCTGGCCGCACGGTTTCGTCGCTGAGAGAAGTCGCCAGGAGGCGCACTATGCCAGGCTTCGTGTTGAGCCTACTCTTCTTCCTACTCTTGGCCGGGGTGTTCCTGACCTTGCTGATCTGGGGTATCGGCAAGGCGCCATCCGTGGACGTAGGGCGGAATCGCCTTCTGTTTGCGATCGTCATCCTGCTGTTCGCCATCCTCTTCAAGCTCGTATCCTCGGGCATCGACTGGATGGCGTTCATTATTGCGGTCGTGGGCCTGGTCGTTGGTTGGTCAGGCGTCAGAGCCGAGCAGCCGAGCGCGGAGTCGAGCGACGAGCAGGCGCCTGAGGCGCGCCCGACGGAGTCCTAGCCGCTGGCGTCTTCTCGCTTGCGGAGCAGCGCCTCGTTGAGCGAGCCGGTGCGGTAGCCCGCCAGGTCAAGGGTGACGTAGAGGTAGCCCGCCTCGCGCACACTGGCGACGATCTGCGCCCGCAGGTGATCATCGAGCAGCCGTGCGAATTCGCTGGGGTCTACCTCGATGCGGGCGACACGGTCGTGATGCCGTACACGCACCTGGCGCAGCCCCAGCTTGCGCAGCGCGCGCTCCGCCCGGCCAATCTGCCGCAGCGCCTCGACCGTGACGGTCGTGCCGTAGGGGATACGTGAGGAATAGCACGCCAGCGCGGGCTTGTCCCAGACGGGGACGCCCAGGTGATGCGCCAGCGCGCGGATGTCAGCTTTCCCCATATCAGCGTCGTCGAGCGGCGCGGCGACGTTGCGCTCACGGGCGGCGCGCTGGCCGGGACGCCAGTCGCCGTGGTCGTCGCGGTTCATGCCATAGGCGATATGCGCCAGGCTAAGGCGCGTCGCCAGCGGCTCTAGCTGATCGAACAGCTCGGTCTTGCAGAAGTAGCAGCGGTCGGCGGCGTTGGCCGTGTAGCGCGGATCGTCAAGCTCATGCGTCTCGATGCGCTCCACGCGCGCGCCTATCGTCCGCGCGACCGCGAGCGCCTCGCGCGTCTCCTCCTCGTCATATGCCTCTGAGGAGGCCAGCGCGCCTACCGCACGGTCGCCAAGTTCATCAGTCGCCACCTTCAGCAGAAGCGCGCTATCGACACCACCTGAGTAGGCCACCAGCACAGACCCCAGCCCGCGCACGATCTCGCGCAACCGCGCGTACTTCGCCGCCGCCTCCGGGCTGAGCGGGGTCTCCGCCTTCTCATCATTCGCTGTCATTGCATCGGCGCTATTCGCCATGTCCTGCCTGCATCCTCGCGCGGGGCGTCGCGCCGTGTCTGACCCTGAGTTGACCGTGATTCGCCATGCCAGCCTGTATTGTATGCGGGTCCGTGGGGCAGCGTCAAAGTGCGCCGTATCGCTCTTACCGCGCACGATGGCGCGCTCCGACGATACGCCACGGCATCCGCGCTACATTGCGCTACCTTGCGCTCAGTCTCCAGGCGAGCCCAGAAACAGAACAGAACCCCGCGCCAGCTGAGCCAGCGCGGGGTTCCGCAAGAGAAACGCTATTCAGTTGTGGGTCGCGGTCGCCATCAGTTGAGGATGGCGGTTAGCGCGGGATCAGTAGCGCCATACAGGTCGGCGCCATCGTGCAGACCTGAGTTTGGCCCTGAGTCTGGCTGCAAACGCCTTTTCAGGTCGCGGCTGACGCGCAAGTGATGCGCCTGCTCCGTCGCGAGGTGAGAGCGGGCGTCGGCCTGGCGCTGATCACGCGCGAGACGACGCGCCTGGATCACGGCCAGGCGGTAGTGCTCACGCTGCTCGCGGTGGTATAGCGCCAGATCATGCGCGGCTCCCACCTTCGGGCCACCACGCGCCCAGGTGATGAGGCGACCCAGCCCACGCTCGCCCGCCAGTGGCAGTGTAGGCACGGCCCCGAAGCGAACGTCCGCGACCTCGCGACGCACGGTATCCACCAGGATATCGAGTCGCGCCTGATCGAGCCACTGCCGAACACGCCCGCCGATGGTCGGCTGCACATGCTGCCCGAGCCGACGCGCGGCCTCCACATGGAGGATACGCTCGTTGAGCAGCCGGGCGCGCGCCTCAGCCTCGTTGCGCGAACGTCGAAGATCGAGCGCCTCACGCAGCGCCAGCGTGTGTCGCGTGTGCTCATCCGTCACATGGTTGAGCAAGACCTGAACGGGCTCGCGTGAGCCGGCCTTCGCCGTGCGAGCGCCCGCCTTGCCAGACTTGCCCTTGGGGAGACGCACAACACGGAAGGCCAGCGCCATCACTCCGCCAAGCGTCGCTACCAGCGCGCCTGCCAGCATGAAGATCTCCATTTTGCGCCCTCCCAGTCCTGTAGTGGTCATCGTCTCACAGTCGCGCCGGGCCACACATGCGGAGTCGGTCGTCGTGACCGCGCCGCATTCCCGTCGCGCACCTACAGAATACCCAGGACAGCAGGCGACCACCATCGCACCGAGGATGAACTCATCCGGGCGCAGCGAGCGGGCAGCGCCTCATGCGCATGGTGACATCCTTCCAGCGTCATCCGCCCGGTGTCATCCCTCCGGTGATGGTCATGCTGGAGGCGCGTGAGCTAGCGGGAGGGGTTGAGATAGCCTTTGAGAACGGCGTAGAGCACAGCCTGATCGCGATTCTGCACATGCAGCTTGTCGATGATATGGGCGATGTGCGTCTTGACGGTATTGTCAGAGATGACCATCCGCTCGGCGATCTCCTTCGTGCTCAGCTGCTGCGCCACCAGCGCCAGCGTCTCCAGCTCGCGCTCGGTCAATTGTGGCTCGCGCCCGCCCGGCGCCCGCGCGGGAAATTGATAGGCGCGCACGCCGCGATTCACATAGCGCGCGGAAATCTCACTATCCACCACCCATTCGCCCTTCGCCAGCCGTCGCGTGAGTTCACGCAGGTCACTGTTGCGCGCATCGCCCTTACGTGTATAGCCGTGCGCGCCCGCGTTGAAGGCGTCGGCGTAGAGGTCGCCCTGCATATCGGTCGCGGTGATGACGCCACAGATCGTCTCGGGGCTGACCACGCGCAGCTCGCGAATCAGCTCAACGCCCGCGCGCTGGTCGCCTTGCAGCCGCATATCGATCAGCGCCACGGCGGGCTGGCGCTGCTCAGCAAGCGTGAGCGCATCTTCTGGCGTGGCGCAGACGCCAATCAGCTCGATGTCATCCGCCCGCAGGAGCAGTGAAATCGCCTGCTGCGCGTACCAGTCGTCCTCGACCACCATCACCGTGAGCGTGGTAGGTGTGATCTGGGGCGTGGCCTGTGGCGTGTCTGTCATCGTATCGTTCTCCCGGAGCCGACTGGTCGTCACGAGCCGTGATGGTGGAGAGAAAGGCGCTCGATCTCGGCGGAGCGGGCAGCCTGCGCTTTGCCCATGATATTACGGATGCTGGTGTGGATGGTGGATTCGCGTTCGTGGAAGGCGCCCGCGAGAGCGCCAGCGCTGGCTCCAGAGGCGATGCGGTGAAGCAGATCGCGCTCGTGTGAGGTGAAAGGGGAGGGAACAGCGTTATGGCCCGCGTCACGCAGGAGGCGTTCAGCCATCTCGGGGTCGAGTTCCCAGGCTCCGCTGGCTAGCCGCAAGATGATGCGCGGCAACTCATCGCCCAGCACATAACCCTTGCGATAATACCCGTGCGCGCCCGCGTAGAACGCTTTGGGCAGCAGATCGCCGCGCCGGTCGCTGGCCGTCAGCGCGAGACACGCCGTCGCCGGACTCAGCGCGCGTATCTGGCTGATCAACGTCACACCAGCATACGGATCGCCCTGCATCCGCATGTCCACCAGAGCCACATGCGGGGGCCGCAGCACAATGGCGTCGAGACATTCCTCCGGCGACTCACAGCTCGCGATGACCTCGATCTCAGGATTCTCAAGCAGCAGTCGCAGCGCCTCACGCGCGGAGCGGTCGTCATCCACGATCACTACTGTGACGCGTGGACTCAGGTTCGTTTGCGGCTCCATGCCGTCCCCCTTCACGGCGCCTCGCGCCAGTCATCCCGCAAAACACACGTTCTGGATACCCGACGGATACGCGCTGGTCGCCAGGCGCCCCACGCGACAGGATCCGATTCCCCAATCCACTAACGTCCACTCATCACTGCCACCGACCATATGTAGCCGACAGCGTTTCATGTCTGCCTACAGACGCTCACAGACGCTCACGGACGCGTTCGCGCCTCCGCCAGCGCTGTCACTGGGCGGCGCACAGGCGCTTCCGCTGACGCCTCAGCGCCCGCTAGATGAAAGATCACGTCGAGCGTGGCGCCAGAGCTGCCTGGCTCGCGCGAGCTATCAATCGCGAAAGAGCCATTGTGCCGCGCGGTGCGCCGCTGCATGCTCGTCATGCCATGCGCCTTGGTCGAGAGGCGGCGCGCGTCGAAGCCGCAGCCATTGTCGCGGATGCGCAGCCGTAGCTCACGCTCGTCAGCCTGCGCCTCGATCACCACCTCAGTCGCGCGGCCATGCCGGTACGCGTTGTAGACCGCCTCGCGCACGATCATGCGCGCGTCGTGACGCAAGCTGCCCGTGCAGGCGGAATCGTCGCCACCGCGCCGTACGAGGCAACGCATATCCAGCGTGCGCTGCGCGAGCGCGGCGTATTCGTCGAGGTCGCCAAAGAGGCCGCGCGGCTCGCTCAGGTCGGTGTCGTCGTCGCCACGCCACATGTCGCTCGTGTCACGCTCGCGCCAGACCTCGATGAGGTAGTTGACCTGCCGTTGCAGCGCCTGAATGAACTGGTGAGCGTTGCGCAGCTTCTCGCCATCGAGCGGCGTCAATGTTCCGGCGCTCATCCAACTCGTCAGCGCCTGCTCCAGGAGCATGCGCCCATAGCTGACGTCCTGTCCCATGCCGTCGTGCAGCTCGATCCAGGTGTTGGCTCGCTCCTCTTCGACGACACGCTGATAGAGCATCGCGCTCTGCAATGCGAGCGCGGCGAGATCGGCCAACGCCGCGCACCACTCACGATACTCCGGCGAAAAAAGTTGTCTGGCGTGATAGTTGACGAAGATGACGCCAAGCGCGGTGATCTCCCGCGCTCCCCCATCGCCGACACGCAACGGCAGAATCGCGGCGGCCTGCACTCCCTCGCGCGCGACAAAGTCGCTCTGCGTGTCGCTCAACCGCGCCGTGTACGTCTCGAAGCGTGGCTGACCATCACGCAGCGCCACCGCCACCGCTGAATCCGCTCCATGCGCGGCAATCCGCGCCGCCGAGGCGGGCGTCGTTGTGAACACCCCCGAGACGACCGGCTCGCCGATGCACCCATCTTCAGGATCACAGGGGTAGAGCGCAACCGAGTCGGCGCCAAGCGTCTCGCGCGCTGTCAGGACGACCTGTTCTAGCGCCGCGCGCAAGTCTTGTTGCGAGAGCAGACGCCGCGCGATGCGCTGCGTCACCGTCGCCAGGCCACGCGCGCGGGTCAGTCGCTGAGCATTGTCGAGCGAGAGCGCAAGATGGAGGGCAATCGCGCTGAGCAGCTCCATATCCTCTTCGCCGAAGGCATAGGCGCGCTCGCTCTGCACGTCGAGCACACCGATGATCACTCCGCCCAGCGTCAGTGGCAGAGCCAGCTCGGCGCAGGTTCGCGGGAAGCTCTTATGCCATAGATACAGATGATCGGGGTCGCGCTGTACATCGTTCACGAGCCGTTCTTCGCCGTGAATCGCCGCCCAGCCGGTGATACCTTGCGCCTGCTCGATGACATAGCCTCGCCGTACGAGCGCGCGGCCCTCTTCCGATGCGGCGCCCACGAAACGCAGCCCGCGCCCGATGCTCTCATCTTCGGAGGTAGCCAGGAGCACGTTGACCTCATCGTAGCCCATGCGCGTGGCGATGATAGCGGCGGCTGAGCTGGCAAAGTCATCATCAGGAGCGGCTTGCAGCGCGGTGATGGAGCGCACGACGCCGATCGCGCTCGTCAGGCCAGCGCGTTGAGCGGAGAGGGAGCGCAGTGATATGGCTGGCAATAGGCTGACGAGCGTCAACCAGCAGGCATGTAGCGCCACAACACGTAACGTCGCCAGGTCCGCGCTTCCCAGCACGACGAGCTGCGCCGCGCCATCACTGACGATGACCAGCGCGCCAAGGATGATGATCCAGATCGTCGAGGCATAGCGTGCGACCCGCAACATCGGCAGCACGAAGAGCAGCCAGCTTGCGACATCGGTGGAGATCGGCAGGCCATTCGCTCGATAGCTTCGGCCGAGCGTGACGACGAACAGCAGCGCCGCTGCCGTCAGCGCCAGCGCCAGTGACACCTGAATCAGCGCCAACCCACGCGCGTCGCGTTCAGCCGCCGCATCGGCGGCATCGTCCGATGCCCTGGGGCGTTCGGAGACGCCATAGACCAGCCAGACGAACGCGTGAACGACGGCGTGGACAACGGCGCTGGCCTGAG
>DASQSS010000008.1:0-6356 GCA_035642255.1 Ktedonobacterales bacterium
CCACGCCCGACACAGAGCAGGCGCGCGCGAACCGCGAAGCGACGGCGACCTTCGTTGTTGAGCGTGGGCCTGGGGCGCTCTTCGACCGTGACGCGCCAAAACTGTTCTCCAACCGCGTGATGACGCGTCATCCCGACATCGTGGCGCAGGCGCGCGCGCTGGCTGAGGTGAGCCGCGCCGAAGGGCTCGCGGGGCAGGCGCGCGGCATGGCGCTGCGGCCAGACGCCACCGAACAGCTGCCTCACATTGACTGTCCCGCGCTGGTCATTGTCGGCGATCAGGACGCGATTACCCCCGTCAGCGATGCGCGTATCCTCTTCGAGCGCATTCCACATGCGGAGCTTGCCATCATCGAAGACGCGGGCCATCTTTCCAATCTGGAACGACCAGACCTCTTCACAGATCGTGTGGCGAGCTTCCTGCGCGAGAAGATGGGCGTCGCGCCGCGTGGATATAGACACGCCCCATGACGCGCCTGACGCGATGTTAGGCGCTTCGGGGGCAGGAAACACCCGTAACTAGCGCCGCATCTACATCTAACCATGTGAGGCCACTCGTGCACTCGGCGTCGCCAGCGTCCAAAGTTCGGCGTCGCTCAACGTGGCGAGGTTTGCGACTACGCGCGCCGTGAACGCCCAGTTCACCCAATCGTACGCCGCCCACCCAGTGACCATCAACGCAACATCGACCTGACATTGAACAGCGCCGGCGCTCAGAGCTGGCTGGCGATTGAAGCCTCGCCTACAGTCGGCCACGCTTGGCCACCCAAGCGCGGATTCAATCGCCAGCTCGGTTCCCGGCCACTTCCCGATTTTTGGCGCAACTTCCTGGCCCCCTCGGCGCTTGCCCTTGACTTGCCATGACTCCCGCGCTAATCTTATGACTGTGCGGTCACAAAACGAATTGCGCGTACAGGACAGTCGGTTGGGGAGCCGTGAGGAGAAGATGACAGCGTTGTCCGATACACCCTCTCTGAAAGAGCGCCAGCGCCAGGAGCGTGAGCAGCTGATTTTGCGCGCCGCTGGCGAACTGCTGATGGAGCGAGGCTACCATGACATGTCGCTCGACGACATCGCGTCGCGCGTGGGCATCGCCAAGGGAACGATCTACCTGCACTTCGCGCGCAAAGAAGATCTTGTCATCGTGATGATCGAAAAGGGCGCCGACTGGTTCGTCAAGGCGTTCGAGGATGCGCTCGACAGCGCCACGACGCCGCGCGACAAGCTCATGGCGGTGATTCACCACTTTGCGTCGAACACCTCAACTCCAGGATTCCGGGCCTTCTCCGCGATGTTGCAGAATCCCGAGATTCATTGCCGCATGGCTGAGCGCCATGAAGAAATGCGCATGAAATGGGATGCGCCTCTGCGACGCGTCGCGGCGGCGGTGGACGAAGGCAAAGCGACAGGTGAGTTCGATCCCAGTCTGCCAACACCAGTGATCGTGCGAGTGCTGATGAGTCTGCTCTCTCCACGCGAGCATGGCCCGCTGATGGAGCAGGCGCAGCTGACTGAAGAGCAGGTCACCGCCTATCTGACACAGTTCTTCTTCAAGGGCATAGCCGCCCAACCACACGACTGTCCCACGGATGACAAGCAAGAGGACAGGCAATAGGACAGGCGATCGTCGGCGCTGTCATCTGGCACGCCACCAAAAGACCAGACCTGATCCCGATGTGCGCGCCGCGCCAACATTCGGGCGACTTTGTGGAGGCAACCACCCATGATCCGGTTATTTCGCTTCCTCCGGCCCTACATCGGCTTGATCGTGCTGGTGTTTGGGCTCGTCTTCTTGCAGAGCATGGCGAACCTGTATCTGCCAACACTGCTCGCCGACATCGTCAACAACGGCATCGTCAAGAACGACCAGGGCTACATTGTGCGTGAGGGCGGCATCATGCTGTTGATCACGTTCGGTGGCGCGCTCGCTGCGATAGGCTCGGCGTTCTTCGCTGCCCGCGTGGCTGTCGGCTTCGGGCGCGACGTGCGCGCGCGGCTGTTCACGCATGTCGGCAAGTTCTCGCTGCATGAGTTCGACCAGGTCGGCACGGCCTCGATGATCACGCGAACTACCAACGACACCAACCAGGTGCAGACGGTCCTGCTGATCATGCTAAGCATGCTGGTGAGCGCGCCTATGATGGCGATCGGCGGCATCATTCTCGCCATCCAGCAGGACGCGACGCTTACCTGGACGCTCGCTGCGGCGATCCCCGTGCTGGTGATCGTCATTCTGCTCGTCATGACGCGAGCGATTCCGCTATTCCAGGTCATGCAAGCGAAGATTGACAAGGTCAACCTGGTGCTGGATGAAGGCTTGACGGGCGTGCGCGTCATACGCGCTTTCGGCCGCGAGCCTCATGAGGAGCGGCGCTTTGACCTCGCCAACCTGGACCTGACCAATACCGCCATTTCGGTCTACCGACTGACGGCGATTCTCTTCCCGTTCATGATGCTGGTCCTGAACGTGACGACGGTGGCCATCTTCTGGTTCGGCAGCGGCCTGATCAACGCCGGGACCATGCAGGTGGGCGCGTTGATCGCTTTCTTGCAGTACGCGATGCAGATCCTCTTCGCCTTCCTGATGCTCTCGATGATGTTCATCTTCCTGCCGCGCGCCGCCGCCTCAGCCAAGCGCATCAACGAAGTGCTCGACATCAAGCCGGAGGTCACCGACGCCGCCACGACGCGCTCGGCCATCAGCCAACATGGCACGGTAGAGTTCCGCGACGTGACATTCAGCTACCCAGGCGCGGAGGAGCCTGCCCTCTCGAACATCTCGTTCACCGCGGCGCCTGGCCAGGTGACGGCGATCATCGGCGGCACGGGCGCTGGCAAGTCCTCGCTCGTCACCCTGATTCCACGCTTCTATGATGTGGACAGCGGCGCTGTGCTGGTGGATGGCGTAGATGTGCGCGAGCAGGCGCAGGAGGCGCTGCGCGCCAAGATGGGCTTCGTGCCGCAGCGAGCGGTGCTGTTCTCAGGGACCATCGCGGAGAACATCCGCTATGGCAAGCCTGACGCCACCGACGAGGAGCTACGCGACGCGGCGGATACCGCCCAGGCGACCGAATTCATCGACGCGATGCCCCAGGGCATGCAAACGGTCATCGCTCAGGGTGGCACAAACGTCTCAGGCGGCCAGAAGCAGCGCCTTTCCATCGCACGCGCGCTGGTGCGCCATCCTGAAATCTATATCTTCGATGACACATTCTCGGCGCTCGACTACACAACCGACGCCAAGCTCCGCGCCGCGCTGAAGGGCGAGACTGCGGATGCGACGGTCCTGATCGTCGCGCAGCGCGTCAGCACGATCATGGACGCCGACCAGATCATTGTGCTGGATGAGGGTCGGGTGGCTGGCATCGGCACACACCATCAACTGATGCAATCGAACGAGGTATATCGCGAGATTGTCCTGTCGCAGCTGTCGGCTGAGGAGGTCGCATGAACGCGAATCGTGGATCGGCAAGGCCGGGCGCCCGCCCAGGAGGGATGGGACACGGCCCGATGGGCGGCGGACCCATGGCGGGCCTCGGCATGACCGGGCAGAAAGCCAAGAACTTTCGCGGGACACTCTTGCGACTGGTCGGCTACTTCGGGCCTGAGAAGTGGCTGCTCATTCTCGTGCTGGCGGCATCGATCATCAGTACAGTCTTCACCGTCGTCGGCCCGAAGATTCTCGGCCTGGCGACTACACGACTCTTCGATGGTGTCGTCAAAAAGTTCTATATGCATGTCCCCGGAGCCTCGATAGACTTCGGCTACATCGGGGACGTCATGCTGATCCTGCTCGGCTTGTACGTATTGAGCTCGATCTTCAGCTACATCCAGCAATACACCATGGCGGGCGTGTCGCAGCGCGTGGTCTACCGGCTGCGGCGCCAGGTCGAAGAGAAGCTGGGCCGCCTGCCATTGCGCTTCTATGACACGCAGACCCACGGCGAGATCATGAGCCGTGCGGTCAACGACATGGACAACATCAGCAACACGCTGCAACAGAGCCTGACCCAGTTCATCACATCGCTGGTGACAGTCGTCGGCGTGATCATCCTGATGCTGACGATCAACTGGATCCTGACGCTGGTGACCCTGGTGACCCTGCCGCTCAGCATTGGCGTTACGATCATCGTCGCGAAGCGCTCGCAGCGCTACTTCTCGAACCAGCAGCGCGCATTGGGTGAGCTGAATGGTCATGTCGAGGAAATGTTTACCGGCCACCGCATCGTCAAGGCGTTCGGCCGCGAGCGGCAGTCGGTCGAAGCGTTCAACGTCATGAACCAGGAGCTCTATCAGGCTGGCTGGCGCGCGCAGTTCATCACCGGCATGATCTTCCCACTGATGATGTCCATCGGCAACCTGGGCTTCGTCGGCGTCGCGGTGGTCGGCAGTGTGCTCGTGACCCAGGGAACAGTGCAGATTGGCGACGTGGTGGCGTTCATCCAGTACGCCCGCCAGTTCTCGCAGCCGATCACCCAACTCGCCAGCTTCTCCAATACCATCCAACTTGCCATTGCTTCGGCGGAACGCATCTTCGAGCTGCTCGACGAGACCGAGCAGACATCCGAGACGGTGGAAGCGACCATCGCCGCGCCGCAAGGCCATGTCGAGTTCCAGCACGTCTCGTTCAGCTACAAGCAGGATGAGCCGCTGATCGTTGACATGAATATCGAAGCGGCTCCCGGCGAGACAGTCGCCATTGTCGGGCCGACCGGCGCGGGCAAGACCACGCTCGTCAACCTGTTGATGCGCTTCTATGAGCTGGATAGCGGGCGGATCCTGGTGGATGGCATCGACATCACCAAGCTGCGGCGCGATGAGCTTCGCAAGATGTTTGGCATGGTCCTGCAAGATACCTGGCTTTTCAACGGCACGATCCGCGAGAACATCGCGTATGGCCGCGAGGACGCCACGGAGGAGGAGATCGTCAACGCGGCGCGCACCGCGCAGGCCGATCACTTCATTCGCACCCTGCCCGACGGCTACGACACCATCCTCAATCAGGAGGCGTCAAACCTGTCACAGGGCCAGAAGCAGCTGCTGACCATCGCTCGCGCGGTGCTGGCGAATCCACCGATCCTTATTCTGGACGAGGCGACCAGCAGCGTGGACACCCGCACGGAAGTGCTGATTCAGCAAGCCATGCTGACGCTGATGAAGGGTCGCACCAGCTTCGTCATCGCCCACCGGCTCTCGACCATTCGCGGCGCCGACCTGATTCTCGTGATGAACCACGGGACCATCGTCGAGCAAGGCACACACGAGGAACTGCTGGAGAAGGGCGGCTTCTACGCCCATCTGTATAACAGCCAGTTCAGCGCGCAAGCCGTGGTCGAGCAGGCGATCAGCTAGCGCTGACCGCACGCGAGATAGGTGAGGTAGGTGAGATAGTCGCGTCCAATACCTGGCGCCGGTGAGTGGGGTGCGCTTCACTTCACTGATCGGCGCCAGGCATGTCCATCGACTCACGTCGACAGGAGCCACCAATGGCCGAACAGGCGGACGTGACACGCGCGAGCTATAACCGTGTGGCCCGGGAGTATGCCGCACGCTTTGATGCTGAGTTGGCGCACAAGCCGATTGAGCGCAGCCTGCTCGACGCCTTCGCCACTGACACGACTGGCCTGATCTGCGATCTGGGTTGTGGGCCGGGACATGTGGCGGCGTATCTGCATGCGCGGGGAGCGGAAGTCGTCGGCGTAGACCTGTCTGACGCGATGGTCGAGCAGGCGCGGCGGCTCCATCCTGAGATCCGCTTCGTGCGGGCGGATATGCGCGCGCTGCCATTCGATGACGTCTCACTCGGCGGAATCATCGGATTTTACAGCCTGATTCATATCAACCCTGACGAGATGGCAGCGACGCTACTGGAGTTGCGGCGGGTCGTGAAGCCGGGTGGCGCTCTGCTGGCGGGCTTTCACGTCGGCGAGGAGACGCGGCATCTGGATACGTGGTGGGATCAGCCGGTCAATCTTGACTTCCATTTCTTCACGCTTGATGCGATGCGGGCATGGCTCACAGCAGCGGGGTGGGAGCTTCAGGATATCATGGCCCGCGAGCCATATCCTGAGATCGAGGTCCAGACGCAGCGCGCGTACATGTTGGCCTGCGCCATGAGGCCAGACTAAGGGCGGGGTAGCGTCATACAACAGGCGGGGCGGCGCGCGTCGCTCACGCGCTGGCGGCTGCTCGCACCGATGAAGACATGACTGAGCGCCTTCATTCTTCATATTGGCGTCGATGATGCGCAGAAAGGACTAGCGACGCTCGTAAGGAAGCGCAACGGGCGGCGTCGGTGGCGCGCCTGTAATCCAATCGTGTCATTCGCGGATGGCATACCTGGCAATCCAGCGCGGC
>DASQSS010000009.1:0-5595 GCA_035642255.1 Ktedonobacterales bacterium
CCGTGAGCATCTTGTCTCAGTACCGGGTATACCTCCAGATTGTGCAGATCATTATCGCCGTCGCACTGACCGTCGCGATCCTGCTACAAGCGCGCGGCGCAGGCCTGGGGAGTGTCTTTGGTGGCACCGGCGCTGTCTTCAAGACACGGCGTGGCATTGACCGATTGCTCTTCCGCACGACCATCGTGCTGGCTGTGCTGTTTGGTGTACTCTCGCTCTTCGTCGCCTCGATTCCCACGCCAGCGTAGGCGGACGAGGGACTCGGAGCGTATCCCGTACATTGCATATGTCGCATATGTCACATTCGTCACCTACGTCGCACATGAACAATCGAAGTTCGCAACAACGCGCTCGCCAGGCGCGCGATGGGTTAGGTCGCACATCGCCTGAGCATGTGATGCGTCGGCGCCCCTTTGCGGCGACGAGGCCGCAAGCTCTCGGGGATGGCGCTGTGATCTGAGCCATAGCTAGAGCCTGAGCCGAGCGATGAAGCCCGACTTCTCCGAGAGGTCGGGCTTTCTTTATGCGCAGGCGTGATGCGCAGGCGTGATGCGCAGGCGTGATGCGCGGACGGTTCATCAAGCTCAGCGGGCATAACCGCGCCGTGGATGGCCGATCAGATCACCTGCGACGACGCGGCATCATGGGACGTAGCGCGCGTTGATCTGGATGAAGTGTTTCCACTCGGCGGGAACTGTCGCCTCCTCGAAGATCGCGTCGACGGGGCAGGCAGGCTCACAGGCGCCGCAGTCAATGCACACCTCTGGATCGATGTAGTATTGCTCGTCTTCTTCACGAGCGTGGATGCAGTCCACCGGGCAAACATCCACACATGAGGCGTCTTTGACGCCGATACATGGCTGACAGATGACGTAGGTCATGGGGCGCTGATCCTCATCTCCTGCTCATCCCCTGCACATCGAGTCGCGCGAGCGATGTGGAGACGTGCGGTGTTGACGTCCGACGGCATCCGTCGGGCGTAAGCCATCATAGCCCCATGCGTGCAAACCAGTCAAAAATCATCAGCGCGTGTCCTGTATCCCATTGGCCATCGGCCATCGGCGATGGGTCATGAGACCGCAGGGCCACGCTGAAGCGATTGAGAGCGATTCAGCGATTCGTGAGATCGCGCCGTCAGATGCACGCGGACGGCGCCTGAGCGTCGAGGCCATTCCACCTGGCCGGAGCCGCGTGTGCGCGGCATCGGAGGTGGACGCAACGTGGCCCGGCGCGTGAGTTGCGCCACATTGGCGCGCGTCCCCCGCTCATCGCAGCGGTTAAGGAGTCAAGAGACATGGCCATTCGTGAGGCGACACTCGCCGGTCTGAGCCGAGAGCAATTGCTCGCGCTGCACTACCAGATGTCGCTCATCCGGCAGTTTGAAGAGAAGGCCGCCGAGGCCTACACCCTTGGCAAAATTGGCGGCTTCCTCCACCTGTATATCGGTCAGGAGGCGACCGGCGTGGGAGCCATCTCAGCGCTGCGTCCGACCGATTACGTCATCAGCAGCTATCGCGAGCATGGACACGCCATCGCGAAGGGCATCGAGCCGCGCGCTGTCATGGCGGAACTGTATGGCAAGGTGACTGGCGGCAGCCGCGGCAAGGGCGGCTCAATGCACATGTACAGCGCCGAGCATCGGCTGCTGGGCGGCCAGGCGATCGTCGGCGCGCAGCTTGTCATGGCCGCTGGCGTCGGCTTCGGCATTCAATATCAGGAGCAGAGCGACATCGCGCTGACACTCTTTGGCGATGGCGCAGTGGACGAGGGCGCCTTTCACGAGGCGCTGAACCTGGCCTCACTCTGGAAGCTGCCGGTCGTCTACCTCTGCGAAAACAACGGCTATTCGATGGGCATGAACGTCAAGAAGGCGTGGTCGGTCTCCTCGCTGGAGCCGCGCGCCGCCGCCTATGGCATGCCCTACATCCGGGTAGACGGCATGGACATGCTGGCAGTGCGACAGGCGGTCGAGCAGGCGGCCAAGACAGCGCGCGACGGGAATGGCCCGACATTGATCGAGGCGGTCAGCTACCGCTTCCGTGGTCACTCGATGGCAGACCCCGCCCGCTACCGCACGCGCGAGGAAGAGGCGCTGTGGAAGGCCAACCGCGACCCGATCATCATGTTCGAGGCGAAGCTGAAAGAGGCTGGTCTCGCGCGCGATGAGGACCTGCGCGCCAGCGTCGAGCGCGCGGGCGCGACCGTGGAGGACGCCGCCACCTTCGCCGAGGAAAGCCCCTTCCCGCCCACTGATGAGCTCTACGAGCATGTGATGCAGGACGGCGCGGGCGCCATCGCCTGGCGCGACAAGCCCAGCACTCCACGTGACTAGTGAGTGAGACAAGCGCGTGGCGCCATTCGTCCAGCAGATAGACGAAGGCGAGACAGGCGTTACAGGCGAGGCGCGCTCCGCGTGATGCGACAGCCGCCAGAACATTCGAGACAGATCACTCCGGGAAAGAAGATAGAACAGCATGCGGGTCATTACCTATCGAGACGCATTGCGCGAAGCCATCAGTGAGGAGATGCGGCGCGACGAGCGCGTCTATATCCTCGGTGAAGACATCGCCGGATACGGTGGCACCTACTCCGTCACCAAGGGCCTCATCGAAGAGTTCGGCGAGAAGCGCGTGCGTGATACGCCGCTCGCCGAGGAGGTCATCGCTGGCACGGCGATCGGCTCGGCGCTGGTGGGCTTGCGGCCCATCTGCGAGATCATGACGATGAACTTCAGCCTGCTCGCCAGCGACCAGATCATCAACACCGCCGCCAAGTTCAACTACATGTTCGCCGGACAGACGCGCATTCCTGTCGTCTTCCGCATGCCAGGCGGCGGCGGCGCTCAGCGCGGCGCGCAGCACTCGCAGTTCTTCGAGGCGCTCTACGGCCACATCCCCGGCCTGAAGGTCGTTATGCCTGCCACGCCGTACGATGCGAAGGGCATGCTCAAGTCGGCTATCCGCGATGATGATCCTGTCGTGTTTGTCGAGCACGAGCTGCTCTACAGCGTCAAGGGCGAGGTTCCTGACGAGGGCGAGGAATACACCCTGCCGCTCAATCGCGGCGAGATCAAGCGCGAGGGTCGTGATGTCACCATCGTCACCTTCTCGCGCATGGTCCACATCAGCATGCAGGCCGCCGAGGAGTTGGCGAAAGAGGGCATCGAGGCCGAGGTGCTCGACCTGCGCAGCATTCGCCCGATTGATCTCGACCTCATCACTGAGTCGGTCAGAAAGACGAATCGCGTGGTCGTCGCCGAGGAGGGCTGGAAGTATTACGGCACCGGCCAGGGTATCGCCGCGCTGATCTACGAGCATGCGTTCGACTACCTCGACGCGCCGATCGGCCATGTCACAGGCAAAGATGTGCCAATGCCCTACTCGAAGCCGCTAGAGCAGGCGGCGCTGCCAACGCGCGCCGACGTCATCGCCGCGGTGAAGGCGATTACACCAGTTGGCGCGGGCGCTCGTTAGCCGTCAGGAAGGGATGAAACAATGCATACCGTGGTGATGCCCAAGATGGGCGACACGATGGAAGAGGGCAAGGTCATCACCTGGCGCAAGCACGAGGGTGACACCATCGCCAAAGGTGACGCGCTGGCCGAGATCGAGACTGAGAAGGTCAACATCGAGGCCGAGGCGTTCGCAGCGGGAACGCTGCGCAAGATCATCGCGCCAGAGGGCGCGACTGTGCCTGTCGGCCAGCCAATCGCGCTGATCGGCGATCCCGCTGAGCCGATTCCCGCCGAGTTCGGCGGCGCTCCGGCACAGGCCGCGACGGCCACGCAGGCCGCGCAACCCACCAGCGCCGCGCCAGCCGCGCCAGCGACACAGGCTCAGCGCGCCCAGGCGGCGCCACAGCCAACTGCCGCGCCCGTCGCGGTGGCGAATGGTCACATTGCGCAGGCCACTACGCTAGCTGCCGCGCCGAGCGTGACGCAGAGCGACGGGCGCGTCTTCATCAGCCCGCTTGCGCGTCACATCGCCGCTGAGCACAACCTCGACATCCACCAGATTCAGGGTACCGGCCCCGGTGGCCGCATCATCCGTGATGACGTGCTGAGCGCGCTGCAATCCGGGCAGGCGGCGGTGGTCGCCGAACCAGCAGCCTCAGCCGCCACCCCGCCCGCAGGGCCAGAGGTCGAAGCGGTTCCGCTCAGCCAGATGCGCAAGACCATCGCGAAGCGGCTGCAGCAGAGCATGCAGACAGCGCCGCACTTCTACGTCACAGTGACCGTAGATGCGACGCGCCTGATGCAGACCCGCGCGCAGATCAACGAGTACGCGGCGACGCTGGCCGAGCCAATCAAGGTGAGCGTCAACGACCTCGTGGTGAAGGCGGTGGCGACGACACTCACGCGCATTCCACAGGTGAACGTCTCGTTCGATGGCGAGCGCATCCTCTTCAAGAAGCGCGTCAACGTCGGCATGGCGGTCGCACTGGAGCAGGGACTGATCGTGCCGGTCATGCGCGACGCCGACAAGCGCGGTCTGCTCGATCTCGCGCGCGAGTCGCGGCGGTTGGCCGAGGCGGCGCGCATGGGCAAGCTGAAAGCTGACGAGCTTCAGGGCGGCACGTTCACTGTGAGCAACCTGGGCATGTACGATGTCGAGAGCTTCACAGCGATCATCAACCCACCGGAGTCCGCCATCCTCGCGGTCGGCTCCATCATCCCCACGCCGGTCGCCACGCCTGACCGGCAGGTGGTGGTGCGCGATCAGATGAAGCTGACGCTCTCGTCGGACCATCGCGCGCTGGATGGCGCTGTCGCCGCACGGTTCCTGCAACAGCTCAAGCAGTTGCTCGAACAGCCGATGGCAATGCTGATCTAGTGGCGGACGCGCCCTCACTCTCGGCCTCTCGCCCGCTGGGCGAGGGGTTAGGGCGAGGGCCTAACATGCGCTACCACAAGCCGCGCATCGTCTATTTGCCCTACGGCTATCGACGATGCGCGGCTTGTCGCATGGGTAGCGTGATCACACGCCGTTGGATGTGACCGTCTCGGCGGTCTGCGCGCCGTCGCGTTGGGCAATAGCGTGGCGCTGATTCAGGCGACGCGCGGCAGCATGGCCCAGCGCCAGCAGCGGCGAGCGCGTCACGCTGGTCTGCTGCTCCGAGCCGTGCAGCAGCCGATTCCCCGGCTCCGGACGTCCCGGCAGCGCGCTATCCACCAGGCCAAGCAGATCGGCAGTCAACCCAGGGAACAGCCCGTGGAATGTGGTCGCGGCGACTGCGGGCGCAGAGATGATGAGTTCGGGCGCGCCGCGCAGGGTCGCCGCTACGATCTGTCGCGCCGCACGCTCAGCGCTGATCGAGATGAGCGGAATGTTGTCGAGCAAGCTGAAGAGCGTCACCTCGGTATCGGGCGCGCCCTTGAACTGCGCGTTCAGGTACGAGCCAGTGCGCATCAGTCCGGGGCAAACGGTCGTGACGTGGATGCCCTCGCGCAGCAGCTCGGCGCGCAACCCCTCAGAGAAACCGACGACAGCGAACTTGGCCGTGCTGTAGCTGAGCAGATGCGGCACGCTCACCTTGCCGCCGATTGACGCAATGTTGACGATACGCCCAGCATGACGCTCGACCATGCCAGGCAGC
>DASQSS010000010.1:0-13209 GCA_035642255.1 Ktedonobacterales bacterium
AGGATCGAGCGCCCGCGCCAGGTCAGTAGGGATGCCCACTACATGCCCTCCTGACTGCGCTCTAGCGCCAGTAGCGCCGTCGCAACCGCCACACGCGCCTCAGCATACGGGCGTAGCGCCGTGAGCAGCGTGGCGCGCATCGTGAGCCATTCCGGCGCAATCAGGATGTTCACTTGTGGCTTGTCGTCGAGGTCGCCAAGTAGCTTCGCCTGCAGTTCGATCTGACGGTGAATGCGGTCAATCGCCTTGAGCGCGGTATCAGGGTCGCGTTGCTTGCGCGCCTCCTGGAGGATCGCCACCGTGGTCGCGTTGATCGTCTTGAGCTGGCGTACCACGTCGAGCGCCTGCGCCTCTTCGCGCGCCTCCTGGCTGTGCGCGATGGTCTGCGCAACGTGGCTGCTCGCATGGCGCTGGATCGCATCATGCGACACCGCGAATTGACGCGCTATGACGCGATATGCGCTGCCCGCCATCAGCGCGGCGTCGATCTCACCGCGCTTGGGATGGGCGCAGATGGTACATGGGCGGGTCATGCGCTGGACTCCTCAAACGCGCGCCGCTACGTCCCACTGAGAGGCCCTTGGGTGGCTACTCCCATTCTCCCCAGCGGGAGCGTAACGACGGCGCGTCAATCATGCGTGGTTAGATATGGATCGTGTGCTGGCCATCCCAGCCGGGCAGCGTGTTCAGCCGCAGGCGCGTGGTATCGGCGGCAAACTGGCGCGCCATCCGGAACGCGGTCTGAATGGACAACCAGCCTCGGTCAAGCTCCTGCAGCGCGACCAGCGCGGCGCGTGCGCCAGCGGGCAGGTAGGGCGCGAGGTACCCGTTCAGCCAGTCCTGGTTCATCACCACGCCCCGGCTGCGCATGTAGGGCAGCAGCTCTTGCCGGAGGCAGGCGAGCATGGCCGCGTCTTGCGCTGCGCCAGCCTCTTTGATGAGTGCCGCCGCGCGGTCGGGTAGCTGCGCCTGTGTGGCGGCGTCGAGCGCACGCTCCATGCGCTTCTGTGCGCGCTGCAGCTGCATCTCGGCAAGCAGCGCCGCTTGTGGGTCTTTGGGCGTGTTGGGCGCGATGGCCGCGTTGCAGATGGCCTGAATGTCTGCGCGGCGCTGCTCATCAGCGGCATACTCACTATCGAGCGCCTGGAGGGCGGCTGAGCGCGCCTGCTGGACTTGTGTGGCCTTGAAATCCACGGTGCGTGTCCCATCGGCGTTGATCTGTGCTGACGTGGCGAAGAACGTCTGTAGCGCGGTGGCGATGCGGTTAAACGTCGTCGAGAGGTCCGTCGCCGGGATGTCCAGCTTGGCGTACAGCGCCTTCGCCTCTGAGCTATCAGATAGGATGGCCCGAAGCGGGTTGACGAGGTTCACGGGTGCGGATTCGTTGAAAGCGGGATGTGGGTTCACGGTCGGTACTCTCTTCTTTCTGTTCTGCGTTTTGTTCGTTTTGTGCGGCTAGAAAAGCTATCCGCTCGGGTATCAGTCGTCAGTGTCTGCGTCCTCTCGCAAGGTGACGACAGCATTCCATGCGTCAAGACCAGCTCGGCCAGGCTCGCTATTGAGCGCAGCCAAGCTTTCGCTTAACTTGGCCGTTATCCGTGGATCTCCCAGGCGTTTCGCCATCGCGATCTCTGATTCAAGGATGGCGACGACGTTCTGGCGCATCCACTCCATGTGTTCTTCGAATGGCGCGCTATCGGGCGGAGGCAGGTAGCGCGCGCTCTGACGTCTCGCCATAGAAGGCCTCTCCTTGTCTAATCGGCTGGGTGGTAATGGCCGCCCTGCGAGCGGATGATGGGACGGCGCTCGCCAAGCAGCTTGGCAAGCAGGTTCTTGACGGTGGACTCGTTCTTGCCGAGCGCGCTCGCGATCTCTTTCGGCGTGATGCCCGGCTGCGCCCGTACCAGGTCTATAATCTCGTTGCGCTCAGAGGAGCGGGCCACGTCGGCAAGCTTGCCCGTTACCTGCCAACTGAGCGACGCCTCATCGCCACGCAGCGCCAGCGGCTCGGTGTCGTCATATTCGCGCCCGCGCCGATGCAGCTCAACAACGCCGTCCGGGCCATCGCGCATGACGAGCATGTTATCGACGGAAGCAAGCAGGCCCATCGTGGAGTTGATCTCGTCAAACGGATCGCTGGCGCCGCGTTTCGTGAGATGGTGTAGCACGACAATCGCAATGCGCAGTTCACTGGCGAGGCGCTGCAAGTCGCGTACAGAGGCGTAGTCGTCGGCGTAGCCGCCACCGTTGCGGCGTGGTGGCCGGATATGCTCCAGCGTATCCACAACGACCAAGCCGAGTGCGGGATGCTCAGCCTTGTACGTGCGCAGCGCCTCAATGCCGCCCTGATCGAGCGTTGGCCACTCATACGAGATGGCGAAGTCATGCGGGGCTGCTTCGCCCTGGAGCAGGCGGCGCATGCGACGCTGAATGCGTCGCTCGTTATCCTCCAGCGCCAGATACAGCACCTCGCAGCGTTCTGTTGCCACACTGCCAAGCGCCCGCGCGCCCTGTGCGACGCTCAGCCCGACATACATCATGAACGTCGTCTTGCCGCGTTTCGCCTTCGCGCCAAAGAGCGTCAAGCCCTCGGCGAAGATGCCGTCGAGGATCCAGCGCGTTGGCGGTAGTTCCAGCGCCATCAGATCGTGTAAATACTGCGCCGTCGGACGCCATACGCCATCGTTGGGCGCTGTGTCGTCGGCGACACTGGACACTTGGCGCGCCACGTCATCCATCAGGCGGCTGACCTCAGCGAGCGCGTCTTCGATGGTCACGCCGGGGCGGCGCAAGAAGACATTGAGGGCATGCGCGCGTGACTGTGTGAGGCGCAGGGCGCTTGTGCCACGGATACGCAACGTAAGCGCGGCTGGGTCGCCAGGGGCGTAAGCCATGCTGCTGAGACGCAGATTCACGGCGTCCAGGGTGTCACGCAAGCCGAGATCGCGCACACCCGCAGTGATAGTGACTTGATCGACGGGATGGCCGTCGGAATGGAGCGCCAAGGCGCGCTCAAGATAGTCGCGCAGGGGCGGCTCGGTCAGTTCGTCAGGCGTCAGCCCAACGGAGTGGATCGCCTCGAGCGCCTCAGCTGAGGCGTCACCGCCCATAAAGAGCAGGTAGGCTAGGCGCCACTCGCTCACGGCGTCATGTGGCGCGCCGTCGGCGATAGGAACGGGGAGCGCCACAGGTGGGCGCTGATACGCTATGGCCAATCGTGGGCCTCCGGATTGTCTAGACGGCCCGCTTGTGGTATGGTCTGGGCAGGGTCGTCAGGTGGGTTCAACATGGGCGGCGCGCTTGGTCTGGTCAACTGAGGCGCGCCGCCTCTTCACGTCTCATGCGCTCATGCACTCATGCGCTCCAGGCGCTCGACATACCGCTCGAGCTGCGAGCGTGTCACGAGGCGGCGTCGCCCTCGTTTCACAGAAGACAGCGCGCCGCGCGCGATCTCCCGTTCAACCTCTGCCCGGCTCAGGCTCAGTAAGAACGCCACGGCGTTCAGATCCAATAACAGCGGCTCGCCTGGCATGCGCTCGTCAAGCGGGGTCATGGTCGCCATAGTCTTTCGCCTCCATCAGCCACTCGCGAGCGTGTCTATGCGCTGCGCTCTTGCGCATCGGCATATTCCAGAATCGCTTGACGGCTGATGCGTCGCTTGCCACCGATGGCGACACTTCGCAACTGCCCGCGCTGGATCTCGCGATAGATGGAGCTGCGCGACATGGCCAGGATGGCGCATGCCTGCTCGACTCGATACAATACCTGCTCATCTGGCCTAACGTCGGTTATTGCCACCACAGTCGCCTCCCTCAGAGACACAAAAAAACCGCATGCAAAGCTTGATAGCTTTGCGCTGCGGCCTCTCTCCGTCGGCGATACATCGCCAACCGCGTATCCCACAGGCTGACCATTCCGCCTAAGCAGAGGTCATTGCGCGCCCATATGGGACTCTTCAGTTGTTGCGCGAATGCGCGGGAAGCGGCGTAGTCGCCGCCTCCGGTTAGAGGTCGTAGCCCATGCGGTGGCTCCAGTACATCTTCAGCTGCTGCGTCCATATGCGACGCTTCTCCTTACAGTCTATCACTGAGTCGCCCGGTTGCGCAAATGTTCTATATTGGCTACGCCGAGCGACTGTTATGTCATGTTCTACTATGCCAGGCGGCTCGATTGCCTCCGCTGCCATGCCGCCAGATACCGTTTCGCCGACGTATGCCGACAGTGGAGCTGGCGAGCGATCGCGTTAGCCGTGGTAGACGGGGCGGCGTCGAGCATGGCGAAGGCTTGCGCACGGCGCTTCTCTTCGAGGGCGTCTGCGGCGGCCTTCTCACGTCGTCGGATGGCCGCTGGCTTGGGTGTCCGTCTGCCGCGTGGCATGAAAAGCGGCGTGGGAGCTGGCGACATGGGGGCGGCGGCTGTACCGCGCGTGTCACCTGGCAGACCATCGCCCGGGCCGTCTGGCGGCTCGTCAGGTGTCGTTTCAGGTGTCGGCCTGACGATGGATGTATCAGCCCTTGTCTGTGAGCCCGTCTGTTGACCGTCTGGCGGCGCTGCAGGAGGGCGCTGGCTGGCTTCGAATGGCTGGGGGCGCTCTATGCCGGTAGGCACGTTCTGCGCCTCGCCAGCGGGCGCTAGTGCAGCCTGGGGGTGTTGCATCGCTTGCCAGATGGCCGCAATCACGCGGCGCTCCGCTGGATCGTCGACGAGCTGCACGAGCGCGCCCGTTACGTCCTGGCCGCTCTGCTGCATCTGGCGAAGACGCCGCTTCCACTGCTGCGTAGCGACCTTGAATGTCGCCACTGCGAGCGCATGCGCCTGTGACTGGACTTGCAGCGCCAGCCCTTCGCCGACGGGCGCGAGAAACGCAGCCGCCATGAAAGCCGCCGGCGTGATGATCGCCCGAATGAGATACGCCCACGGCCCTGGAGGTGTGAGCGGCGTGTGTGGTGGCGTCCAGGTCGCTGCAAGATACATTAATTGGTTGTACATGCTGAAGGCGAGCAGCGCCGCGAGAATCCACAGGTTCAGCTTCATCTGTGTGCGGGCGCGCTCATGCTCGTCACTGCCCAGCGCCGCCGCGCTCCAGTCCTGCCAGGACTTGCGCACCCGGCGCGCGGTCAGGTAGGTGTGGATCTCCAGTGCGCCAGCGAGCGCCCACGGCAGGATGGCATTGAGGGCGTTGCTGAAGGCATGCGGGACGTTGCCATCAGAGAAGTACGACGCGACCGCGATCACGCCCGCCAGCAGATACGCCACGCGAATGAGGCCCGCGGCGCTTTCGTCGAGCCAGTCAAGAAACCGTGTCATCGTGGCTGCCCTCCCTGCATGTCAAGCGCGTCGAGCGTGCCATCCACGATGCTGGCGCGGTAGCGCGTCATCCACTCGACAGGCGACAGCCGCCCGTCCTGGTCGGGCCACTCGGGGCGGATCCAGATGATGTGCGAGGTATACCCCACTGGGGTATAGGCGTAGACTTCGTGGCCGCTCTCAGCGAGGGCGATCAGGGCCGCGCGGGCGTCGCGGTCGGGCAGCTCATGCGTGGGGATGGCGCGAAGGCTCTTGACGTTCTCGGCGATCTCGGCGGCGCGTGCTGGCGCTTGGGCCGGGGCTTGCGGTTTACGCAGGATGCGTCTTAGCATGCGAGTGTTCCTCCCAGGGTTTCACAGTGGTGGGACATGGCGCCACGCTCGACCACTTGAGCGTGGCGCCGTTTCATGGCCGCGCTACCTGACCGTGCGGGTGATGATCTCGCGGATGCGCCGGCGCTCGCGGGGCGTCGCGCTGGGGGCGATCTCGTTGACATGGCAGAGCAGGTAGGCGCGGAAGTCGGTCATGACACGCTGCGCCGTCGTGGGCGCGCTGGAGGTCGTTGTTGTGGTGGTTGGGGTACGCATGCGAAGTGTTCTCCCTCAGTCTCTCGACTACGCCGCCGCGCGCTTGCGGAGGCTCTCGCGGAGCTTGGCGAGCATCGTCTCAGGGACACGCCCTTTGTCGTCGAGCGTGACCCAGACTTGCGGCAAGCTGTACAGATAGCGCCCGACGCCCCACAGGACGGCGCAACGCTTCAATGTGTCGGATACGCAGCCCTTCGACGCCTCAAAGTTGGAACCCGTGCCGACGTCAGACTTCGACACGCCGTAGATCGTCAGGACGCCCCGTGCGGTCTGGACATCGCCAGCGGCGTCCAGGTGGAGCGGCGTCCAGTCGAACGACCAGCCGCCCGGTGTCACCACCTCGTCGAGCCGCTCAGCCACGTCCCGCGCGCTGATGTAGGCCACGAGCTGCGCCCGCTGATGCGCGCCGCCCTTGCCCTGAATGCGCCACTCGACAGCCTCCGGAGCGAAGGGCGCGGCCAACGCTGCGCCGAACGCTCGCCAGTCAATCGTGTCACTCATGCCCGTTACCTCCAGCAGTCTTCATGTGTCGCGTAGATGCGGGCCACGTCACGCCCGCAGATGATCGCCAGTCCACGATGCCAGCAGGGCCGACCATACTGCGCCGCCTGGCAGTCGCAGCTCGCATCATCGGCGCTGGCTAGATAGCCCACCGCATAGCGCGTCTCGTCGTGTGCGGAGTGGATCTCCAGCGCCAGTGAGACGAGCTGATCGCGCTCGTCCAGATGCCAGCCGAGCGTCTTCGCCGCGTGTGAGCAGGGCGTGTGACCCTTCGCCGTCGCCAGCTCGATGGAGCGCGCCCGAGCGTCCGTCAGGGTCTTAGTCGCTGTCGCCATGTTGTTACTCCAGTCAGCGTTAACTATCGCTCTAGGCGTTCTGTAGTGCTACACTGATGTTACACCCATATGGCAAGTATGTCAAGCATAACCATGACTTTAGTGTTACAATTGAGAGAGTACGTCTGATCATCAGCCAACCAGAGGAGGGCGGCATTATGCCAGACACAGGCGATAAACGCTTGCGCGGGGTGCGCTTGCCACACCTTGCCGCATGGCGTCGATACAACCTGCTCACCCAGGGTGAGCTTGCGGAGCGCGCTCATGTCGCGCGGGCAACCATCAATCGCGCTGAACGTGGCGATTCGGTCAGTCTGGAGAATGCTCGCCAGATCGCCGAGGCGCTCAACACGACACCTCAGCAGATCATGGCGGGCATTCCACAGGGCTTCACAGAAGCAGTTGGGGCGGCCTAACACCTTCTCTCTGTAGACTCATCTCTGAGAGAGAGAGTAGGTGTTAGTACCGCCCCGTACCCATGTCGCAAAAAGGTGTAGACCCCGTAGACTGCGTAGACTGCGTAGACTCTGTAGACTGCGTAGACTGAGGCGACCTGGCAGGGTGTACTACCCCAATGGGTACCCCAGCGCGCCGATGGAGACTGATGGACGCAGTACGGGTGATGGCTTGAGGGAAGCGGCAATATCTGGCTTGCGCTTGCGCCTGATGGGCGCTGATGGACAACCAGACGAACTCAAAAACCGCTCCCCTCACGGGGTTAAGGGTTCGAATCCCTTCGCCGGCACCCTGCTAGAACCACGAAAAGAAGCGGCTCCAAGATAAACAACTCTGGAGCCGCTTCTTTCCTCGCCAGCGCTTTGTCCCCTACGCTGACCTCCACATCCGTCACTAACCCACTCAGGTTGCTACCCCAACATTCAAGGCGACATCCATCTCCGCTGCAGCAGAGTGCCGCATGGTCAGCGGAACGCGACTGTAGGTATCGAACGCACTGCCGACGCACTGCCGACGTGATGCCGTGCGCTCTTTGCCAACGCGACGCGCGAGTACGACCCTCGTTTCGTAGGACGAATCGCGACAGACGCCATGTCTCGGGCTAGCGGTCCCCCGTTAAGAATGGGCATGACGAACGATAGTCTTCATTGACGCAGACTGCGACGTCTTGTAGCATGGTGACGACCTGGGGTCGTTTGCTGCTCTGACGCGTAAGGGAACGACATGCGCGTGGTGATGGTGTGTAGTGTCAAGGAAACGCGCCAGTAAATGGTGGCCGAGCTGCGGCGAAGCCCACGGGTGAGATGAGCGATAACCTATCCCTCCGCGCAGTGTGCCGCTCTATGTCCGCCATGGCTTCAGTGATAGAAAGCCCTCTGCCAAGGATATAAAGCTGACATGGTAAGAATCGCTTTCCAGACAGGACGTGGACGGGCCTTGACGCTGAGGAATTTCGCCGTCTCCCGGCGCGCTCTGTCGCTCACTTGTATTGGTACGGAGACCACGGCTCACAGCCGAATTAAACGCGCCGAATAACACTTTCAATATGCCTGCTGACGCTGATATTCCCGGGCCAGGGGCAGGGCAGGAGAAATGTAATGATACAAAGGGTACGAAGGAGCAGGAGAAGGGTGAGTGGCATAGGCATGTCCTTGCTGGGAAGGCTGCGTCTTCCTGATTGGCTGCGCGGTCGCCCAGGCTTTGGGCTCGCTAGTCTTCTCGTCGTAAGCTTCCTGGTCCAGTCGCGGTTCTTGACCACAAAGCCCATCGTCTGGGACATCTCAGCGTATGCGTATTGGGGAGACCTCGCACGGCATCATTTCCTGAACCTCTACTCGTTTGGTGGCCAATCTGCCAATATCTGGCAGATCCCTGAATATCCCCCACTCGTCATCTATCTCTTTGCATTGGTCGAGTTTGTCTATTTTGGCGCAGCCCACCACGTGTTCGGGGTCTTTCCAGGCACGAGCGTTACGGGTTCCTATCTCGCTGTGCTGAAGCTTCCACTGATCCTGGCGCACCTCGTGGTGGTTGGCTTCATGTGGGACACCGCCCGGCGGCTGACACATCCGGTTCTCGGGTGGTTCTTAGTGGCCACCTACGCGCTGAGTCCTGCCGTACTCCTCGACATCCATGCCTGGGGACAAACCGACGACGTGACGCTGCTGCTCGCGGTTGGGGCGCTCGTTCTGGCCCTGAAGCACCGTGGCATCGCTTCGGGTGTGGTCATGGGGCTGATGGTCGTTTTCAAACCTCAACCCCTCATCTTTGTTCCCCTCGCGCTCTTCTACCTGCTGCGCTGGGCCGGATGGCGACAGGCTATGCGCGCATCCGTTTCGATCGCCGTCACGGCTATACTGATGTGGTCACCCTATCTCCTCCCGTTCAGCTGGCCGCCTGAGGTGTTCGCATGGCTGCACAACACCCATCGCGTTGTTATGGGTGGCGGCTGTGGACTCGCAAGCTGCGATGGGTACAATATGTGGACACTTGTGCAGGGAAGTCACTTTATAGGTGTCCCACTCATCGGACCATTCAGCCCAGCGGCTATTGGCTCAGGCCTCTTCATGCTGGCGCTTGCCGCCGTGCTGTGCACAGTGTGGGCGACTCCACACGAGGGCGCTTTGTGGACCGGCGCCGCCGTGATCGCGCTCGCGTTCTACACGCTGAGTGTCCTGCAATACGAACGTTACATTTTCCCTGCTCTTGGCCTATTCTTGATAGCGGCCTTATTTAATCGCTGGCAATGGCCAGTGTATGTCACGATAAGCCTCGTAGCGTTCGTCAATCTCCTGATCATAGCTATTGAGATCAGCCACTTTACCCGACTGACGGCGTTCCAAAATCCACAGCTCCTGTCTCATAACGTCGCGATTGCTCTAGGCGCGCTCAACTGCGCAGCGCTTTTGTGGAGCGTAGCTATCATGGCGCTGCCACAAACGCGCGGAGCGATCGGACAGAGAAACGAACGAAGACAGGCGCTCCACCCCGCTCTTGGCCTATCTCAGCCAGGAGCGAATCTGACGTTGGCGCCTTCCGAAGCGAGCCATCCGGCGACGATGCGTCCGCTCGCCAGCGGGCACTCTGGCGCGGTCGACGCAGCGCTCTCCTTTGCCACCAGTGGCGCCGTGGAGACCATAGGAGCTGGGGCGGACGCGCTGGCAGACACGCTCAAGGCCAAAACTATCTCGCACAGCGCAACACCCGCGCTGCGCCATTACCCTCGCTCTCATCCGGAAGACGTTGAAGGAGCGGCGACCGCTGAGGATGCTCCAACGGGGTAGCAGGTCACTCTCGGCGCCTCGCAACGCTCCTGGCTCGACCAACTCGAGAGTGGGTCGAGGCTGCTCCAGCGCAAGTGTTTGCGGCCCAATCACTTTGTCACGGCAACGGACTTAGAAACCGGGCTGGGCGAGTCCATGACCGATTACGACCAAACGGCTCGACCCACCAAGTGGACGTACTTCGTCCAGAAGCTTGGACAGCAACTTCGGAACGCATGCATGATCGCCTGTGCTTAGAACTTCGATACTCTTGCATGACCAGGTTGTCGCTGTAGCTTGCTTATTGCGCTCCACCTCTGCCTCCGCTGTCCAATGTAGCGTACGTCCTGTGAGACATTGGGATATCAGCGACTGAGCGGTGTGAGCTGTATCTGCTGCGCAAGCCTGTAGGCGGTCGGGAGATCACTCTCGCTCTCGACTAACACGCGACCGAGAATCATCACCGAATTGTTCGGCGAAGCAATCTGTGTCATGCCCTGCGTCACGGGTCCTTTCCAACCTGGCCCGCTCACGAGGTAATCGCCAGCCCGGGTTCCCGTGGAGCGTTTGCCGACGTACGCGAAATCAGCGCCGTCCGAAGGATCAGTGAACTGCACGCTGTAGTACCGGCCCGCCATGTCTGGCACATGCAAGACCTGCGGCCCCTTGGCAAGGTCGAGCCAGCCGCCAACGTAGAGCAAATCGTCGGCGCCTGTGGCTAATAAGCTGGCGTTTGACGCTGCGGGCAAACTGAGAGTGGGCGTCGCGTACAGCGTATTGATGGGGATGGGGCCACCGCCAAGCCCGTGTCGAACGACCGCTCTTTTGTAGGCGCTGTACGCGAACGTTGGCCAACGATAAAGGAACACCAATGCGCCGAGTCCCCACACGAGGAGGGTCACGACGACGAACCCAATGAGCCCGCTCCCCCCCGCAGAGAAGATTCTGTAGACGACCCAGGCGAGGATGGCCAGGATGACGAACGTAAGGGGATATCCGTATTTCAGAATCAATCGGTTCATCTCACATCACCGCACTCTCTTGACGGGCGGTACGTGGTACTTGCCGTCGAGGACAGCCCGGCCGGGTAGATACGCGCGTAGCATCAGCTTGAAGTTACCGCTCGGCGTGGGCAGCCAGTTAGGCTCGTGCCCTGCGGGAGCCGTACGCTGAATATAGATGTCGATGGAGCCATCCGCATTTGGCACGAGGCCCGAGCGACTGCCGACGCTGTAGCGACCGATGGGGTTCTGCACCATGTATCCAACAACATCGTTCATGGTCAGCGACCAGAAAGCCTCGTTCGGCGGGAGTTGTCCCGCAGGAAACTGTAGGACATACTCGTGCTGGCCGTTCAGCGTCCGTCCCTCGCTGTCGACGGTCGTCGTCCAGTACGCCGCCTCCTGCGCCACATTAACGGCGGGCAGGATTCTGGCGCATGCGGCCCGTACGAGGATACCATTTCCGGGCTGGCCGGCTTTCATGGTGATGCTCCAACCGTTGACCGTCGTCGTTATGGCTTTCACCACGACATTCATGATGACTTGCGCCGTGAGAAACGCCAGCACGGCGCCGACAATGATGCCCTGCACGACGTGAGAGACGGCAAGCGTGTTGAGGATATTGGTCATGCCTGTCATCCTTTAACTCTCCGACGAGTGATCCACACATGCGCCGCCACCGCTTGCGGTGTGTTCTGCGCTCAGATGAGCTATAGAAACGACTTGACGTCTTCAGCGGTCGAGGTAACGGGATGCGTGACTTGGGGACCACGCACTGGTTCCGCTTCCCATTCTCAGGCGATCGCGTGTCGCTCCTCTACGCAAAGGCGGAGCGGACTCAAGATAGCCTGTACGTAATGAACTACATTAGATATGATGCTATATTAGCAGGCCTACGTCTATGCCAATCGCGTGCGGGGCGATGAGGAATGCGGGCGTCAGAGCCGCGCTTGCCCGCAATAACGCGGGATTGCGGCTCATCCCCACCGCACGCGCGAGCGCGACTCCCCGCGCTCGCGCCACATAGCCCTCACCATCTGTATGACAACGCCCCAGTCGTCGAAGGACGCCCCAACGAGCCGAGCCGCTCGCATGAACACGTAGCTCCCTTGGCCGGAGATGCGTGGATGCGGCTGCTAGCTTAGCGGTTCGAAGCGCGCCTGAAAGAAGCGCAGATACTTCGGCTCGAACGTCATCCGAAGCCCTACGGCGCTTCGCCGCTGACGATAGACCGCCTCCACTGACTCCGCGACGACATCCATATGCGCCTGGGTATATACGCGCCGTGGAATGGCTAGCCGCACGAGCTCCAGCTTGGGATAGTGGTGCTGGCCCGTCTCCGGATCGCGTCCCGCCGATACGATGCCGCGCTCCATCGAGCGCACGCCCGAGTCGAGATAGAGTTGGGCGGCGAGCATCTGCGCTGGGAACGCATCCTGCGCAATGTGCGGATAGAAGCGTCGCGCGTCCAGATAGACCGCGTGTCCGCCGATGGGGGTGACGATCGGCACATCAGCGGCGAGCAACTGCGTACCGAGGTATTCGACCTGGCCAACGCGAGCACGGATGTGATCGTCGCTAACTGCCTCCTCGATGCCTCGCGCCATCGCTTCCATATCGCGCCCTGCCAGGCCGCCATAGGTGTGCAGTCCCTCGTAGACCACCACCAGATTCCGCGCTTCCTCGAACAACTGCGCATCGTTCAGCGCGAGGAAGCCGCCGATGTTGACGAGCGGGTCCTTCTTTGCGCTCATGGTGCAGCCGTCGGTGTAACCACACATCTCACGCAGTATGGCCGCGACTGGCGTACCCGCGTAGGCTGCCTCGCGCTGCTGGATGAAGTAAGCGTTTTCGACGGCGCGGGCCGCATCCAGAATGACTCGGATGCCGTAGCGCGCGGTTAGCTCGCGGACCGCACGCATGTTGGCGAGCGAGATGGGCTGGCCGCCCGCCATATTCACCGTTGCGGCGAGACTCACATAGGGAACGTGTTCCGGCCCGACACGTTGGACGAGGCTCTCCAGTTTATCGAGATCGACATTGCCTTTGAACGGATGCGCGCTGGTCGGGTCGTGCGCCTCGTCAATGATGACGTCTTCAAAGACGCCACCCGCGAGTTCCTGATGCAAACGTGTTGTCGTGAAATACATATTTCCGGGCACATAGTCACCCGGTTTGATCGTAATCTGCGAAAGAATATGCTCTGCGCCTCGCCCCTGATGCGTTGGCACGACGTATGTGTACCCGTAGTATTTGCGCA
>DASQSS010000011.1:0-8637 GCA_035642255.1 Ktedonobacterales bacterium
TAGCGCCACAGCGCCAAGGACAGCCGCTACCAGCAGCAGGCTCGTCAGCTCAAATGGGAACGAATACCCATGAAACAGCGCCATGCCGAAGGCTTCGGTGTTACCGCCAAACGCCGATATCGCGGACGAGAGCGAGTCCGCTCCAGCCGCCTTCGCATCGCTCGCGATCGCGCCAGTGAACCCGGCCCAGGCCAGCGCTCCGACGAGAATGGCGCCCATGCCAATACCAGCGGTCCACTGCCAGCGCATAGGATCCTCGCCCTGCGGCGCCTCGCCGCCCGGCGTGAGCATCGTTACCACGAAGAGGAACAGCACCATGACCGCGCCGGCATAGATGAGCACCTGAATTGTCGCGATGAACAGGCCGCCGAGCGAGAGAAAGAACAGCGCCAGACTCAGCAGATTCAAGATCAGACTGAGCATGCTGTAAACGGCGTTGCGATTGAGCACGACGCCAAGCGCCGACGCGACCGCAATGACCGCCAACACATAGAACGCGAACTGGCTAAATAACATACCGCTACGCTTCCTCCGCAGAGGCCACATCGCGGACCATCTGCTCGTCGCCCAGCGCTATCTCCTGCTCGGCAGGCAGATCAGCCTGGCCGACCGCCGCCGCCGACGCGACCTGCCCATCGAAGAAGCCCTGGCGACCGGGCAGCGGCGTCGTTGTCTCAGGTGGCGGTGTAGCCGACCACACGTCGAGGGAGCCGCGTGTCGCCGAGCCGTTCGGCTCCAGCAGCTGCTCCTTGTGGTAGACCAGGTCCTCGGCGTGCGTGCTGGCTAGCTCGTAGATGTTCTCCAGCGTGATGGCGCCCGTTGGACAGGCCTGCTCACAGTAGCCGCAAAAGATGCAGCGCAGCAGATTCACGTCGAAGACACGCGCATAGCGCTCACCTGGCGAAACCCGGTTCTCTTCGGTATTTTCGTCCGCCTCGATGTAGATGGCGTCGGCCGGGCACGCGCCCGCGCAGAGGAAGCAGCCGACACAACGCTCCAGCCCGTTCTCGTAGCGGTGCAGCACATGCCGTCCCCGGAAGCGCGCGGGAAGCTGGCGTTTCTGCTCCGGATAGGAGACTGTCGTCGGCTTCTGGCTCAGCTCCCGGAGCGTGGTCGCCAGACCCTTGATCATTTCCATCGCCATTAGAGCGTACTCCCCGCTAGTTGACGCCAGAACTGGCGCGCACACCTGTCACTTGTTGCCCATCCGCGTCGTTCGTCGGCGCCGCGCCCGATACCAGGCGTACCGACGCCGGAGTGGTGGACACCTGACCTACACCGCGCTTCACCTTTGGCTGGCCCCGACGCGCCCGCGCATAATAGACAGCGGCCGCGATCAGTAGAATCGCCACGCCGATCGCGCCACTCACCCACCACGGCACGCCGAACGCCACCACAGCGGCTGTCACTATCGCATTCAGCACGGAGAGCGGCAACAGGACCTGCCAGCCAAACCGCATCAACTGGTCATAGCGGATGCGCGGCAGTGTCGCACGCAGCCAGATGAAGATGAACAGGAACACGGCGACCTTGATGAAGTACCAGAGGAACGGCAGTCCAAACACTCCGTCCAGGGCGCCGAGTGTCCAGCCGCCGAAGAAGAGCGTGACGACGACCGAGCTGGCTGTAATCATGTTGATGTACTCAGCCATCTGAAAAAGACTCCACCGCAGACCGCTGAACTCCGTCAAATAGCCCGCGACAAGCTCTTGCTCGGCCTCAGGTAGATCGAACGGCGCGCGGTTGACTTCCGCCACCGCCGCGATGCCGTAGAGCAGGAACCCCAGCGGCTGCGCGAGGATAAACCAGATGCCCTGATGCGCCTGCGCCTCGACGATGCCCACCATGCTGAGCGTACCCGCGAACATCAGCACGCCGACAATCGCCAGGCTGATGCTCACCTCGTAGGACACCATTTGCGCCGCCGAGCGTAGCGCGCCGAGCAGCGAATAGTGATTGCCTGATGACCACCCCGCTAGCACAATTCCATAGACGGCGAGCGAGGCGATCGCGAAGATATAGAGCACGCCGACATTCAGGTCAGCGACGTACGGCGCCCAGGCGCGAGCGATGCTCGACGTACCCCATGTCGTCGGGCCGCCCAACGGCACCACCGCGAAGGCCGTTAGCGCAACGATGACCGAGATGGCGGGCGCGATGAGGAAGACGAGCCGACTCGCCTTCGTGGGCAGGATCTCTTCTTTGAATGCCATCTTCAGCGCGTCGGCAATCGGCTGAAAGACCCCAAGTGGTCCGGCGCGGTTCGGTCCGACACGGCGCTGGAAGCGTGCGATCACGCGCCGCTCGATCAGCGTCATATAGGCGAAGGCGGTCAGCAAGGCGACGATGGCGATGACACTCTTGACGAGCGCGCCGACCAGAAACCATGCGAGGTCGCTCATCAGGACTGCTCCCCTCGTCCAGTGGACAGAGCCATCTCATCCGCCGCGCGGCCCCGGGACACGCCTCGCTCCATCATCTCCCAGGTGAGGCAAGGCGAGCCGCTGACTCCCGTCCGCCCATCTGGCTCGACCGTGGGCGCCAGGGGCCAGCGCGCGCCTGTCTGGCCCAATCCATGTCGCGAGACGCCCGCATAGATGGGCGTAGTGCGGCTGATCTCCGCGAGGATCTGCGCGGCGTTGCGGTAATTCCAGTCAAGGCCGAGCGCCCGCGCTACGTCGCACAGAATCTCCCAGTCGGCGCGAGCGCCAGGTAGCTCCATCGTCGCCTTACGCACGACCTGCACACAACGCTCCGTGTTCGTGAAGGTGCCGTCCTTCTCGGTATATGAGACAGCGGGCAACACGACATTCGCCAGGGCTGCCGTCTCTGTCAGGAACAGATCCTGCACGACGAGGAACTCCAGCTCCGCCAGCTTCGCACGGCTCGCGTCGCTCAGGTCCGCAGCGGGGTTCGCGCCCATGACATACAGCCCCTTGACGCCGCCAGCGAGCATGGCGTCATAGTCCAGCCCAGCCGCTTCTGGCAGCCGCGCGGTCCAGGCTTCGCTCAGCGTCGTTCGCGCATGCTGGTCCGTGACGGCGCGATAGCCGGGCAACGACCCGGGCAGCAGCCCCATATCGCGCGCGCCCAGCGAGTTGTTGTCTTCCATCAGCGGGCCGACCCCTGCGCCTGGATGGCCGAAATTGTCGGTCAACATCGCCAGATGTTGCGCATCCTCCGCTAGCGTCTCGCCTGTCGCTTCGCGCGTCGCCATCTCATCGTAGAGAATGATGGCGCCCTTCGCGCCCGCGATCTCGCGCGCAAGCGTTCGCAGCGCGTTCGCATCGACGCCAGCTTGCGCGGCATGCGCGTCCACGTCCTGCCCAGACAGCGCTCCAAGGCGCGCGGAATGAGCGCTCCGCCACTGCTCGGCATGATCGCCACGCATAAGCCGCTCGCCCAGGATGACCTCCACGAGCGCCTGTGCGACCACTCCTGTCAGCCCCGGCTGATAGCGAATCACTCCGGCTGCGAGGCGGTCGAGACGATTTTCTTCGGGTGAGACGATCCAGACGCGGGCGCCCCGGCGAATCGCCTTGCGAATGCGCAGGTCGATGATTGGCTGACGGTGATACGTGTCAGCAGCCAGCAGCACAATATGCGAAGCGCGCTCCAACCCCTCGATGCTATCGGACCAGACCCACGGCTGTGTCACGTCCCGGCCCTGCGGGAGACGTCCGTGGGCATGATCGACGTTGTTCGTGCCCAGCCCAGCGCGCATCAGCTTCTGGAAGAGATATGCTTCCTCATTGGTCGTATGGGTCGAGCCAATGCCGCCAACCGCCGAGCCACCGTCCCGCTGCGCGATCTCGCCGAGCGTACGGGCGACCAGGATGATCGCCTCGTTCCAGGTCGCCGGCTCCAGCTTGCCGTTCCGCCGAATCAGTGGCTCACGTAGGCGTTCCGGACTATTCGCCAGCGTGGTATCCCAGCGGCCACGGTCGCAGAGGAATCCGTCGTCGATCGCGTCATTTGTGCGCGAGTACTGGCGGAGCAACTTGTCCACGCGCACATCGGCGCGCACATTGCAGCCGACTGCGCACTGGCCGCAGATCGTCGCCGCGCGCTTGAGCTCCCACGGGCGCGCTACGAAGCGATAGCTCTTCGCCGTCAGAGCGCCGACCGGGCACATCTCGACGACATTCCCAGAGAAGATCGAATCGAACGGCGCTGTCGGCTCAACGCCGACCTCTGTGCGGAAGCCGCGCTCCTGCATTACCAGGCCGTTCTCCATCGCCACATCCTGGCAGAAGCGCACGCATCGCTGGCACGCGATACAGCGCTCTCGATCGAGCAAGATGTTGTGGCTGACAGGAATAGGCTTCTGGAAGTGGCGCTTGCTCAGGTCGAAGCGGCTCGCGCCGGGTCCATGCCGCAAGGTGAAGTCTTGCAGATCACATTCGCCGCCCTTGTCACAGACCGGGCAATCGAGCGGGTGATTGATGAGCAAGAACTCCAGTGTGCCCTGGCGTCCCTTCTTCACCTGTGGCGAGTCCGTGACGACAACCATGCCCTCCGCGACCTGCGTGGTGCAGGCGGTCGCCAGCTTGGGCATCTTCTCCACCTGCACGAAGCACATGCGACAAGCGCCCAGCGGATCCATCTTCGGATGATAGCAATAGATAGGGATCTCGATGCCGAGCTTGCGCGCGGCGGCCCAGATTACCGAGCCTTTGGGAACACTGACAGGTCGCCCATCTATCGTTAGATTGACTAGCTCTTCTTCTTGCTCAGCCATGATTCGCTTTCTCGCCCAGATTCGCCTCACAATGACCCAGTCGTGGTCACGCGCGAGGGACGGGCTACCCTCTCAGCCAGACGCCCCGGCCGCCGAAGCGGTCACAACGCCACCAGATGAGCGCGAGTGGTTAGCTCGCGTGCGCCTCCGCTTTCACATGCGTGCGGTGGGCGCCCGGCCCGACGAGACAGGCGTGCTCGCGCACATGATGAATGTATTCGTCGCGGAACAACTTGATGCTGCTCACGACGCTCGACGTCGCCGCATCGCCCAGCGGACAGAAACTCTTGCCATAGATGTTGTCGCAGACATCAAGGAGCAGGTCGATGTCGCTCTCGCGGCCCTCGCCCGCCTCCAAACGCTCCAAGAGCTGCACTAGCCAGAACGTCCCTTCGCGGCAGGGCGTGCATTTGCCGCACGACTCGTCGCGATAGAACTCGCTCATGCGTAAGGTCGCACTGACGATGCAAGTCTGGTCATCCAGTACGATTACGCCGCCAGAGCCGAGCATCGAGCCAGCTGCCGCCACTGATTCGTAGTCCAGCGCGATGTCGAGCTTGTCGGCTCCCAGAATCGGCGTGGACGACCCACCGGGAATGATGGCTTTGACCGCGCGCCCATCGCGTACTCCACCGCCGTAGTCTTCAATCAGGGACCGCAGTGGCAGTCCCAGCGGCGCCTCATAGTTGCCGGGCCGATTGACGTGCCCGCTCAGGCAGTAGACGCGCGTGCCTTTGCTCTTCTCCGTCCCATAGGCGGCGTAGACCTCGGCGCCGTGCCGCGCGATCGCGGGCAGGGTCGCGATGGTCTCGACATTATTGATGACCGTCGGGCCGCCGTACAGGCCGACAACCGCCGGGAATGGCGGCTTCAATCGCGGATAGCCACGCTTGCCCTCCAGCGACTCCAGCAGCGCGCTCTCCTCACCGCAAATGTACGCGCCAGCGCCATGATGCACGGTGATCGCCAGATCAAAACCGCTGCCAAGGACATTCTTTCCGATGAAGCCTGCGGCGGCGGCCTCGCGGACCGCGCGCTCGATCTGCAATCCCGCTTTGAGCAGCTCCCCGCGAATGTAGATGAAGGCGTGATGGACCTTGGTCGCGTACGAGGCGATGATGACGCCTTCGACCAGCAGATGCGGGCTGACCTCCATGATCATGCGGTCTTTGAAGGTTCCCGGCTCGCTCTCGTCACCATTCACGCACAGGTAGCGCGGCTTGGGACTTTCCTTCGGCAGAAAACTCCACTTCAGGCCCGTCGCGAACCCCGCGCCGCCGCGCCCACGCAAACCCGACCGCTTCACCTCTTCGACCAGATCATCCGGCTGGAAGGTCTTGAGCGCCTTCGCCAGCGCCTCATAGCCGCCATGCGCACGATAGACCTCGATCCGATCAATCCCTGGAACCTCGAAGTTTTCCGTCACAAAGCGCGGGCTCGGGCCAAGGGGCAAGGCCACCTGCTGTGACTGCGTCTCTATGGAATCGGTCATGATCTACCGAACCTTCTTCGTGGAGGATACGCCGTTATCGCTCGGCTGGCTTGCGCCGATCTCGGTCTCGGTCGCCATGCCGAGGCCATCGCTGATCAACCGCCAGCGGTTGCTTACCTGGGCCATTTCGCCGCCCGAGGCCAGGAATTCGACCAGACGTTCTGCATTCTCAGGCGTCACCTGCTCGGCGAATTCACCATTGACCTGGAGCGCCGGAGCCATGCCACACGCCGCGAGGCACTCCACAGCCTCCAGCGTGAAGCGACCGTCAGGGGTCGTCCCGCCGCGCCGCACGCCCAGCGTGCGCTCCAGACCCTCCACAACAGCATCGCAGCCCCTCAGGTAGCATGACACGCTCGTGCAGACCTTGATGACGTGGCTGCCCTTCGGCTTCTGATGAAACATCGAGTAGAACGTGACGACCGACTCAACCTCGTCAGACTTGACGCCTATCGCCTCGGCGACCGCGACAATCGCCTCTTCGGTGATGTAGCCGAGTTCGTCCTGCGCCAGATGTAAACAGGGCAACATCGCCGACCGGGCCTGCGGGTAGCGCGCCACGGTCTCGCGCATCTGCGCTTTCAACGCTTCGCTTACCATCAGCGGTCTACCTCTCCCAGCACGATGTCTATGCTTCCAATCGCCGCGACCACGTCCGCGAGCAGCATGCCTTCCACCATCTTGGGCAGCGCCTGCAGGTTGGCGAATGAAGGCGCTCGCACGTGCATGCGATAGGGGCGCGCTGTGCCATCGCTGACGATATAGAAGCCGAGCTCACCTTTAGGCGACTCCGTCCGCACCCACACCTCGCCCGCCGGTGGCCGAAAGCCCTCAGTATAGAGCTTAAAGTGGTGGATTAGCGCCTCCATATTCGAGGAGACTTCATACTTGGGCGGCGGCACGATCTTGTGATCCGCTATCTGCCACGGCCCCTCTGGCAGCGCATCCATCGCCTGCTGGATAATGCGCAGGCTCTGCTCCATTTCCAGCATCCGGATGAGGTAGCGGTCATACACATCGCCATTGGAGCCGACGGGGATGTCAAAGTCGAATTGCTCGTAGCCGCCATATGGGAAGGCCTTGCGCACATCGTAGACTACGCCACTGCCGCGCAGCGTCGGTCCGCTACACCCAAACGCCACCGCATCAGCGCCTGAGATTGGCGCAATACCCTTCGTGCGGTCCACCCAGAGGCGATTGTTCGTCAGCAGATCGTGATACTCGCGCAGCCGCGAGGGGAAGAGCTTGAGAAAGGCGCGGACAGCGGCATCGAACCCTGGGGGCAAATCCGCCTGAAGGCCTCCTGGCATGATGTAACTTGTCATCATGCGCACGCCAGAGCAAAGCTCGAAGATGTCGAGGATGAGCTCGCGCTCGCGGAAGCAGTAGAGAAAGACACTCTGCGCGCCCAGATCAAGCGCGCTCGACCCCAGCCAAACCAGGTGGCTCGCGATGCGCTGCAGCTCGACCAGCACGATGCGGGCAATCCGCGCCTTCGTCGGAACATCGATGCCAAGCAGCTTCTCGACGGCAAGCGAATAGCCGTAATTGTTCGCTAGTGGCGCGAGATAGTCCATGCGGTCGGTAAGCACAAGCGCCTTGAAGTAGCTCTTCGATTCGGCCGTCTTTTCGATACCAGTATGCAAGTAGCCGATATCAGGGACCGCTTTGATGATTGTCTCGCCATCGAGTGTCAGGATCAACCGCAGCACTCCGTGAGTGGATGGGTGCTGGGGACCCATGTTGATCGTCATAGTGTCGCGGCGCGTCCGGTCATCCAGGCGCACGCTATCGTCGACATCGAGCGTGGTTGGCCGCGCTGAGTCTTCTAGCTGCATCTCTTCTTCTACCTTACCAGCGGCGTACTGCCGATCGCGTCGCGCTCACCAACTCTCGTCGCCATTCAGCCTCGCTCGCTCAGGCTTCGTCGTCCTCGCTGCGTTTGCGCAGATTCGGAAGCTCGGAGCCATCCGAGGTGCGCAAGGTCAGGCGCCCCGTCCCTGGCGGCAGTGGCTGATTGAGCGGCGTCTGCCCACCCCAATGTGGATCTGGCAGCGAGAATCCAGTGAGCGGGTAGTCCTTGCGCAGCGGGTGGCCGACCCAGTCCGTCGGCATCAGGATGCGCCGCAGGTCGTCCCTGCCAGTGAAGCGGATGCCGAACAGGTCGAATATCTCTAGCTCAAACCAGTCAGCGGCTGGCCACACACCGATTACGGTGGGCAGCTCTGGGTCAGGATCATCCTCGCCACCAACCTGCGCCTTCAGGCGGATCGAAGCGCGTGTCTCGATGGACACGAGCTGATACACCACGTCGTAGCGCGGCTCACGCTCAGGCCAGTCAACAGCGGTGATGTCCTCCAGCAATGAATAGCGCAGCGTTGGCTCATCGCGCAGCGCCCGACAC
>DASQSS010000012.1:0-19234 GCA_035642255.1 Ktedonobacterales bacterium
CATGGCTGAGGACAACTTCACGCTGACGACGTTCTATTCATTGTGGAAAGAGTACCAGGATCGCCTCAAAGAGTCAGTCGCGCCGCTCACTGCTCAGCAGCTTGCGCTGCGCGCCGCGCCGGATCTGCGCTCCATCGGTGAAAATGCCGAGCATATCATCGGCTGCCGTATCGGCTGGTTCACCGAGACACTGGGCGAGGACGCTGGCGCGAACACGCAGCTATTCCAAAGCTGGGGCGAGCAGGATGCGCCTGCGCGAACAGCCGCGGAGCTGGTTGATGGTCTCGACCGCACCTGGCGCCTGATGGCCGATTGCATTGCCCGCTGGAGTTCTGAGGACATGCGGCAGACGTTCCCTGACGACTGGGACGGCGAGCAAGTCATGTTGTCGCGCGCGTGGATCGTCTGGCATGTGCTCGAACACGACCTGCATCACGGCGGCGAAGTCTCACTCACCCTCGGCATGCATGGCATTCCAGCGCAATTTACCAGCTAACGCTCGACGTAGAGCGCGTAGTGGATGTGCGCCCCTCGCATGACAGGATCCACAGCGAGGGGCGCACCATTGTCGTCAGGAGCCGAGCGTATCCTGCATGGCATGGGAGCGAAGAGGCGCGACACAACCCACCGACACGCGCCCGCGGCTCTTCCTCATCGCCTATCCATGAAGATGCGTGACGCGCATGGTATCGAGCGCTCTGCTGATGAGACGCCGCTGTGACGCTGCCGCGATAACGTGAGTGGCAGGACGAGTGTTCCGGCGCGCTCGCGTTGGAGTCGCGCTGGTTGATCCTCGTTAGGCAAGCGAGGTCCGCTATGGCTCTCACAACACCTCCCCGCGTCGCGCATCTCGCCGCAGCGAATGTGGCAAACGCGACTCAGAAACGGTCCGTTGGGCTGCGAGCGACGATCGTCGCGCTCGAAGCCTTCATCGCCACGACCGCGATCAGTGGCGCGATCTTCGTGCTGCCCACGATCCCTGCCGAATGGCTCCAGCGCGGACTGATTACGCCATTCACTGATACAACGATCCCCGCGCTAGCGCTCGGTGTACTCTGCGGCGGTTCCGCGCTCGCGGCGATGGTGGCGGTTGCTTTTCGGCCCAGGCTCGGCGCGCTGCTCGCTATGCTGAGCGGCGTGATAATGGTCGGTTTTGAGCTGGTGGAGATTGTCGTCGTCGGCTTCACGCCATTGCTCTACCCGACTCAGCCGCCAGCATGGCTCCAACCGTTCTACATCGCGCTGGGACTGGCGGTCGCGGCGCTGGGCGCCAGACTTTGGAAACAGCAAACCGGCTCCTGGCGCATCAGACGCGCGTCACGCTGACCACGGCAGCCGCGCTGGCAGCCCGCTGTCGAGATTCAGACTGGTTGACCGGACATTCTGAGACATACTGGGACATAGCGGCGCGTCGTCCACGGGTGCGGACGACGCGCCACTTCGGGCATTATGCGCTGTCCAGTCCACTCCCGATATCGACTCCCAGCGCGCCGTGTCCGCGCCCTGTGAGGTGATACACTGCTCAGGCGACTGCTCTTGAGCGCAGTCCGCGAGTTGACGCGAAAAAGGGCGGCGAGCATGGCGAAACGCGCGAACAGGATCAGCAGTCAGAAGAGCGCTCGACCCGAGGAGGCGACATCCGCGCTCGATGACCTGAGCGATCTGCTCGACACAGCGCCTGATGAGCGCCCCGCAGCGCCAATTCCAGAGGACGATGCGCCCGACTGGCCGCCTGATGACCGTGCCGACGACTTCGCGTATGACGCGAGCGACGACTTCCCCGATGATGTGCGCGATGACCAGCCGCTCGCGGATCGGGTGGAGGCGGACCTGCGCAGCGGCGGAGCGCTCTCCCACGCGCTGCCTGAATACGAGGAGCGCAGCGCGCAGATCATCATGGCGCGTCACGTCGCCGAGGCGTTGGAGCGCAACGAGCATCTCGTCACCGAGGCCGGGACAGGCACAGGCAAGTCGCTCGCCTATCTGCTGCCGATCGTCCGCTCTGGCAAGGTCGGCCTGCTCAGTACCGCCAATAAAGCGCTCCAGGAGCAGCTCTTCTACAAAGACATTCCGTTTACCCAGCGGCATATTCAGTCGTTCGAGGCGGCGCTGGTCAAAGGGATGAGCAACTACCTCTGCCTCGATCGCTATGGCGAGGAGCTAGCCTTCCAGTCACTGGCGCAGACGCGCGGCTTCACGACGCTCCAGCGCATGACCGACGACGACGGCTGGGACGGCGATCTCGATCTGGTGCCTGACTCGCTGCCCGGAGAGGTGCGCGCCCGCGTCGCCGCCGACAGCGACCAGTGCGCGTGGCGCTCATGTCCCTGGTTCAACGAGTGCTACGTCAAGCGCATGCGCGACCGTGCGCGCGAGGCGCAGGTGATCGTCGTCAACCACACGCTGCTGCTGCTGGACTCAGCGATGGGCGGTTTCCTGCTACCCGAGCGCGATGTCGTCGTGATTGACGAGGCGCACCATCTGGAGGAGGAGGCGACTCGCGCCTTCACGGTGTCCGTCACGCCGGGGCGCGTGAGCAGCTTGCTCAACCTGCGCAAGCTGCGCGAGACAGCGGATGATCGCGTGCAGCACGAGGTGAGCGCAGCCAACAACGCCGCCTGGGAGGCGTTGCTGCGCGTAATCGGCCCGATGCCGCGCGGACGCCAGCATCTGCGCGCGCCGCTGGAGCAGGGTCTGCGCCTGGCCGATAGCGTTGATGACCTCGCGCAGAGCCTCCAGCGCAACCGCCCGCTCAATATGAGCGACAAGGACGATCAGCTCTTCGAGCGTCTGGTCAAGCGCGCGCGCTCGCTCGCCAGTGACGTGCGAACGGTGTTCAGCGTGCGTGAGCCAGAGGAGCGCGTCTACTACGTCGAGATGACACGCGGTGGTGGCCGCGCCCGCGCGCCTCAGCCAGAGGTATCAGCCGCGCCCCTGGGCGTGGCCGATCTGCTGCGCGAGAAACTCTTCGACCGCGTGCCAACAATCGCCACTTCGGCGACACTGGCTATTGACGGCGACTTCAGCTTCTTCCGCTCGCGGGTCGGTCTGGAAGGCTCTCGCGATGTCACCCTGCCCTATGCGTTCGATTACCGCAGCGCCGCACTGCTCTATATGCCCCGGCTGCGCTTCGAGCCGGCCTTTGGCGCGGCCAGTGGCCCCTATCTCGATGAGCTGGCCGAGGAGATGCGCCGACTCGTCGACGCATCTCGTGGGCGGGCGTTCCTGCTCTTCAGCAGCCAGCGAGCGCTCGATGAGGTCTACAGGCGCATCGGTCCCGATGTCGAGCGGGAAGGCTTCACGACACTCGTGCAGGGGCGAGACTTCGCACGCGTCGAGCTGCTCCGGCAGTTCCGCGAGGGTGACCGCGCGATCCTCTTCGGGCTGAAGAGCTTCTGGGAGGGCGTGGATGTCCCTGGACAGGCGCTCTCGCTCGTCGTGATTGACAAGCTGCCTTTCGATCCACCCGATGACCCCGTGCAGGAGGCGCGCGTCAGCCGGATGAAGGCCGAAGGGGCGAACTGGTTCGGCGGCTACGTGTTGCCCAACGCAATCCTCCGGCTCAAGCAAGGGGTTGGCCGGCTGATTCGCACGCACGACGACCGCGGCGTGATGGCTATTCTTGACAAGCGCATCTACACCAAAGGCTATGGACGACAGGTGATGCTGGCTCTGCCGCCCGCGCGCCGCACCGAGCGCATCGAGGATGTACGGACGTTCTTCGCCGAAGCGTAAGCGCGGCGAGTGAGGTGGGGGCGCGGCAAACGGAATCGTCGGCGCGCCTCGCGCACGCTAAAAGCGACGAGAAGGACTCGACGGCCAACCTTCATGTGGTCTCGTCGCATCGCTCTCGTCGCTCTCGTCGCTCTTGTCGCTCTTGTCATCATCGTTGATGATAGGCTGGCCAAAGCGTCAGCCATGTTGGGTCAGCGTCAGCGAGGATGCTGCGTTGCTCGATGGCGGCTCGGCTGGAGCATTCGCACCACACGCGTGGCGCACTGATGTTGGTGACGTCCTCGTCCACAACCAGACAGATGTTTGATGGGAACACCAGCTCGTAACACGCGCAGGTCAGATAGGGTCCGTTAGAGGTCCGCGGTTGCTAACGGGTTGGTAGCCGTCGGTGGCTGCCTTCACCAGAGTCCCGTTGCGACTGGCCGCAACGGTAGGGTAACGGGGGGGACTCGACGCTGAGCGCTCCTCCGCGCATTTGCTAACTCGACTGTCGCATATCCTGATGGTTGCTGGAGCTGGAAAAGCGATCGATATCGCCATTCACGCGCAGATCGCTCGGCTCTAAGTCACCATTGAGCGCGGCGCTGCGGGAACGGATATCGTCGTCCTGTGTATCGTCACTATCTCCAGGAGGTGTGGACAAACTGCCTGCCGAAAGCGAGTAGCCTACACCGGGAACAGTGCGAATGAATTGCGGCTTGCTCGGCACACGTTCGATCTTCTCGCGCAGGTGGCGAATGTGCGCCTTGATGAGATAGGTGTCGCCTTCGTCACCATAGCCCCAGGCATGCGAGACGATCTGATTCAGTGTGCAAACATCGCCGGTGTTGGCCGCCAAAATCTGCAGAATGCGGCTTTCGGTCGGCGTCAGGCGCGACATGCGCCCATCAACGGTCACTTCGTTGCGCGAGGCGTCGAAGTGGATTGGGCCAACAACCATAATCGAGGATGGCTGGCGCTGCAGAGTCGAGCGTACTCGACGGCTGAGCGCATGTAGATGTGCGATCAACTGCTTTGGCATGAACGGCTTTGTCAGAAAGGCATCGGCGCCTGATTCGAGACACTGGATTTCCATCTGGAGGTCACGGTCGGTTGTGACAGCCAGGATCAAGGCGTCGCGCTGAGAGCGCAGTTCGCGACAAACCGCGAGAGTATCCACTCCCGCCATCGAGACATCCAAAATCACCAGGTCTGGCTCATGTGTTTCCCATGCGGAACGAATACGATCAGCGGTAAAGGCGCAGTTCACTGTGTACCCGCGCGTACGCAGCCACCCCGTCAACATCTCTACCATGTCGCGGTCTGAATCGACGACCAAGATGTTCAACTCATCCCCCAAATCCTCACCTTTGGCGCGTGTGGCGCACGCCATCGCCTCCACGTAAAGCTGTCGGAAGGCTTAGTGTGGAGTTTAAAACCCAGTGCTGTGGAACAAACATGGGAGCAGCGCTGTGTCGAAGAGATTCCGCTGGGCAGGACTAATCGCACTTCAGGCGGGGTTTAGCCTGAAGTTCCAATATGACACAGACGCCGCATCCACTAGCATACACGTAGACAGACGACATAGGTGTGGTGTAGGCCACAAAACCACGTCGTCTACCGAGAATTTACTCAGTTTTACGTATGCGTCGAACAAAACGAAGCCTCCGCTACGATACCTGGGTCCAGGTGCCCTTCGTGTATTCAAGCGGCTTGTGTCGATAGGTGATTGCGTATAACCAAGCGATCAATCCAACAGACAAATGCTCCGCGAAGGCTACAGCCCCGCGTGAACGGGGGGATGAGAAGACGGACGCAGGCCTTTATGCGGCTCCTCGGCCCTTCAGCACTGCCGGAGCGGTTAGAATAACGAGCTTCAGATCGTACCAGATCGAGCGATTCTCCAGGTATGCGACATCCATCTCGATCATCTGACTGAACGTCACGGTACCGCGACCGTAGACCTGCCATGGACCTGTGAGGCCGGGCTTGCCATCGAGGCGCTGCATCGCTCGCGGGCTATACATCTCGACTTCATAGGGAACAGGGGGACGTGGGCCAACCAGCGACATATCGCCAATAACGATGTTCCAGAGTTGGGGCAGCTCGTCGAGGCTCGTCTTGCGAATCAACTTGCCTATGCGTGTGACGCGTGGATCATTGCCCAGCTTGAAGGGCGCATCAGTCGTACGCTCGTGGTTCAGTCGCTCGCCACGCATGTACTGCTGGACAGCGACGCGATGAAGCGCGTTGTCGGCGTTGTGGGCCATGGAGCGAAACTTATACAGATCGAACTCCACGCCGTTCTGGCCCACGCGCTTCTGCTTATAGAGCACGGGGCCGGCTGTGTCGAGCGCGACCAGCACGCCTACCAGAAGCATGACCGGTAGAGCGAGCGAAAAGAGCGCGAGCCCGAGCGCAATATCAACGAGGCGCTTGACGAGGAAGTACCTATCTTCTCTCACCCGCACCCGCTGCAAGAAGGTTGCTGGCGCCGCCATAGTCTGACCTCCCATCGTCTCTACACGTCAGGTGGAGCGCGTACGCCCACCATTGAGAGTAGCGAAGGCAGATAACGACAGCGTGCAGATAGATGTAGTGATTTGGGTAGAGAAGAGCATGGAGAGGATGAAAACGCACACACGACGTGAACTGAGATGACTACTAGTTGTTTCCCAGCATTCAGCGCGATCGCTGGCATAGGCAATCGATCTGCGCTGTGTTTGATTTCCTGCACTGATCCTGGGTGGCGCCACCTCATTTACACGATGGCAGGTACGGTCAACGCACTGTTCGCTGGTAACCTGATCCTTGTTGAGACGTGCGCGCCGTGGCCAATTGGCGGATGACACCAGACGACGCACCGCAAGCCCGTAGCGCTCAGGATGAGGGGATAACGCATGGCGCCGATTCCACTGCTCGATCTAAAGGCCCAGTATCAAGGTATTCGCACGGAGATACTCGAAGCCATCGAACGCGTGCTCGAAGGCATGACACTCTTTCTTGGTCCGGAGCAAGCGGCATTCGAACGCGAATTCGCCTCGTATTGCTCCTCCGCGCATGGAGTGGGTGTCTCGAACGGCACAGATGCGCTGAATCTAGCTCTGCGAGCATGCGGGGTCGGCCCTGGTGACGAAGTCATCACTGTCTCCAACACCTTCATCGCTACCGTTGAGGCGATCACGCTTGTTGGAGCGCATCCAGTCTTCGTGGACGTGGACCCGCAGACGTACACGATGGATTACAGGCAGCTCGCAGAGGCGCTGACGCCGAACACCAGGGCGATCATGCCTGTACACCTGTACGGTCATGCAGCGGACATGGACCCCATCATGGCGTTCGCGCGTGAGCATCAGCTCATCGTGATCGAGGATGCTTCGCAAGCCCAGGGCGCTACTTACAAGGGTCGTCCGGTCGGAGGCATTGGCGACATCGGCTGCTTCAGCCTGTACTACAGCAAGAACCTTGGCGCCTATGGCGAGGCGGGCATCTGTGTCACCAACAACGCCGACTACGCGACCGCCATGCGCACCTTCCGTGACCACGGCTCGCGGGTGCGCTACCAGCACGAGATCATCGGCACGAACGCGCGAATGGACGAGATTCAGGCAGCAGTGCTGCGGGTGAAGCTGCCGCATCTTGATGACTGGAATGAGCTTCGCCGCCAGCATGCCGCTACCTATACAGAAGCGCTGCGCGACGTGGTCATCGCGACGCCACAGGCGCAGCCCTGGGCTGGTCATGTCTATTACGTCTATGTCATTCGGGTGGCCGACCGTGACCGAGTGCGGCGCGAACTTGAGGCGCAAGGGGTACTCTCGGGCATTCATTACCCGATTCCATGTCACTTGCAGCCAGCCTGCGCCTCGCTGGGCTACACGCACGGTTCGTTCCCGGTGACCGAAGCGCAAGCGGATCAGATTCTATCTATCCCAATGTATCCCGAAATGACATCTGAGCAACTCGACGCCGTGATTGGCGCGGTGAAGCAGGCCTGCTCAGCGGGCGTGTCGTCCCAGGCGGGGCGTCTCGTTTGACAAACACAGGTCCGAGATAGTGAGCGCGAGTGGGGGAGAGGACGATGGACACGATGACTGCCCAGGTTCGGTTCGGCATCATTGGGTGGGGCTACTGGGGTCCGAAGATTGCGCGTAATATAAACAGCTTGCCCATTGCGACACTTGCCTTTATCTGCGACATGGATCAAAACCGCCTGGCGCAGGTCGCAATGGACTTTCCCATGGCGCGTGTGAGCGCCAACGCCGCCGACCTCTTCGCCTCGGATGTGGACTGCGTTGTGATCGCGACACCCGTGCAGACGCACTACACGCTGGCCCGGCAAGCGCTCCTGAGCGGCAAACATGTCATGGTAGAGAAGCCGCTGACCGCGAATGTGCGGGAGGCGGAAGAACTTGTCGAGTTGGCCGAGCGCGCTCATCTCGTGCTCATGGTGGGCCACACATTCGAGTACAGCCCAGCCGTCAACGAGCTTCGCACGCTGGTTCGTAGCGGAGAGTTGGGTCGCATCTACTGCATCGAGACTGAGCGCCTGAACCTGGGACTGTTTCGCAATGATATTGACGTGATCTGGGATCTAGCGCCCCACGATGTCTCCATCCTCAACTATGTCCTGGATGAGGAGCCAGTCAGCGTGCGTGTCTCGGCGCATGGCCATTTGCGCGCCGCGATCGCCGACAACGCCCACCTTGACCTGGCCTATGCCGATGGATCAACCGCGCACATTCACGTCAGCTGGATGCATCCTACGAAGGTCCGCAAGGTGACGGTGATGGCTGCCGAGCGCATGGCAGTCTACGACGACACCAACCCCCAGGAGATGCTGCGTGTCTCGAACAGTGGCGCGGATGTCAGCGCTGACCCAGTAATCTCGTACCGACATGGCGCAATCACAATTCCACACATCGAATGGGCCGAGCCGCTGCGGTTGGAATGCGAAGACTTCGCGAATGCCATTCGAAACGGAACGACTCCCCGAGCCAGCGGCGCAGTCGGGCTGGCAGTCGTCCGTATTCTTGCCGCCGCGCAGCAATCTATGCGCGAAGGAGGCGCCGTCGTTTCTCTGATGAGTCACGAGGTGGAGGATCTCGTTGCCACGACCGTGCATGAGCTCACGCAGAACATGCGGAATAGCGCGGATGTTCGCTGAGAGTTTTAACCGCCCCCGTCGAGAGGGCAGACCGGCGTGGGCCGGATATGAGCGAGGTCCCGGAATAAGGAGTTGAGCATGGTTCTCCTGGCGCCATATATCCATACGACAGCGGAGATCTCAGCTCAAGCGCAAATTGGCGCAGGCACGCGCATCTGGGCGCATGCGCAGGTGCGTGAGTATGCTGTTATCGGTGACCGCTGCAACATCGGCAAGGGTGTCTATATCGACACCCACGTGCGCATCGGCTCAAATGTAAAAATACAGAACAATGTGTCGATTTTCGAAGGCGTCACAATCGAGGACGGAGTCTTCATTGGGCCGCACGTCTGCTTCACGAACGATATGTTTCCTCGCGCCATCAACCTCGATGGCACGCTCAAGAGCGCCGATGACTGGGAAATCACCGCGACACACATTGGCTACGGCGCATCACTTGGCGCGGGCACGATTGTACGGTGTGGCATCGACATTGGGCGATTCGCGCTTGTCGGCGCCGGCTCCGTGGTCACGCGCGACGTCGCGCCGCATGCGCTCGTCGTCGGCAACCCAGCTCGGCCACGTGGCTATGTCTGCCAATGCGCTTATCAGCTCGAACGCGTACACGAGGAGAATGGCCGGCTCCTCGGCTACTGTCCCCGGTGCGAGCGAGAGTACGATATTACTCCATGAGCGCGAAAGCGTCTCACCTGACAATGGGCGAGGCGCTTTTGTCTCTCGTTACGGGCTGAGAATGCGGGCTGAGAATGTGGAAGGCGCCATGAACAGACTGAGGATCCGACACGCATTTTCGCGCGGCCCATTCGCAGGGTCTTTCATGAGCGTCCTCCTGCTCATAACCCTCGGGATGAGCGCGTGCGCCAACTCCGGGAGCAATCCTCGGCTGACCGCTCAACCTACCCAATCCGCGACAAGCGGGCCGAACAGGACGCCTACGGCGGCGCCGCCGCATGGGCTCGTACTGCCGGGACAGGTCACCTGGAAGAATGGCGCATCGTCATTACTCTTCGGCACTAACGATGCCCAAGAGTACGATCCAAATAACCTCGAAACGCAGCCAGTCTTTCAACAGGATCTCAAGTCCGCTGGCGTGACCTTGATTCGTACCTTCCTGCAGGATCCCTCAACCGATAGCGAGATCGACCAGCGCGTGGCGACGATCCAGCAGATTGGCGCGCAGTGTCTAGCGGTGCTTCCCGACATCAACGACCGCGCGTTCAACGAACATGCGGTGAGCTACATCGGCGACCGTTGCCTCATGTATGACTTTGGCAATGAGCCTGACTGGAATAGCATCTCCATAGACGCCTACAGCAAGGCATGGATTAGCGAGATTCCCCGGCTGCGGTCGATCAACCCGCATGCGCTATTCTTCGGGCCGGTCGTTTCCTATCCCCACACAAGGTTCCTCCGAGACTTCCTCACGCAAGCGAAGGCCGCCAACGTTCTGCCTGACGCGATCACCGTCCACTGGTACGCCTGCTACCTCAATCCCGAAGCCCAATGTCTGCAGCAAGCGACCTTGCTCTACAGCAACATCGAAGAGGTGCGCGCCAGTGTGCGACAGGTGCTGGGGAAAGACCTACCCATCGGCGTTGACGAATGGAACTTCGACCCATCATTTCCGCCTCCAGCATATGGAAGCAGCGCCAGCTTCGTCTCGAAGTTCATCCCACTCATCTTCTCGCAGCTTGTCAAAGCGCAGGTCGCGTATGCCTGTCAATACGACGCCGCCAGCTTCGCGGGCTATGGTGGACTTGACATGTTCGATGTGAAGACAAACCAGCCAAAGCCGATATACTACGAGTTCGCGAAGCAAGTCGCCGCGTATAAGCCAGCCTGATCGCGATCGCGCATCGCATCGACGGGCGCCGCACCTAGCATCCGACGGCTCGCGCCGTATCGCGGGACAGCTGTGGCGCGAGGGGTTGTAGATCAAATGCATGGCGACGCAGCGGCGCAAAGGAGAGGCTCACCTTCTGCTGCGCCCGCCTTTGTCTTGTGTCTTGACATCGGGGTACGCCTCACTATCTTGCGGACGAGCGCTTCGTTGTCCAGACAGTCGGCCTACCTCAATCCAGATGCGAAGTCGTTAACATCGGCAATTATCGGAGGCGCCTCGGTTGGCGTGAAGGGACGAGGAGAAGTGGCTCCTCGTAGCCAACCGAGGATTCTTTGTCAACGTATCGAGCTGGCGCAACTCCCTATTGGTCCCTACTAGTGTGTCCGGCGCAGCTTGCCTTGTCCAGAGAGCGACACAGTCTGTGGACTGTTCGTGGCATTATCAGTGATGCTGACATTCGCCGAACGCGCTCCCTGGGCTGAAGGTGTAAATCTCACGCTGATCTTACAGCTCGCGCCTTGCGCCAAGGCGCCCGGGCTGATAGGGCACGTATTCGTTTGCGCGAAATCGCCGGGGTTGGCGCCTCCGATCGTGATTCCATAGATGGCAAGAGGGATAGTTCCTGTGTTCGTCAGTGTCACCGTTTGCGCCTTGCTCGTGGAGCCGATGAAGGCGGCGCTAAAGGTGAGAGTGGTCGAACTGAGGCCCACGGACGCGGAAGATATTGACCCAGTTCCGCTAAGAGCTACTGATTGCGGGCTATTAGAAGCGTCGTCGACAACCTGTATGGTCGCCACACGCGCTCCGGAGGTGGAGGGCGTGAAGGCGCTGCTGAGCGCGCAGTTTGCCCCAGGCGCCAGCGCGGACCCATCAACAGGGCAGGTAGTCGTCACGCCGAAATCGCCCGGATTTGCGCCGCCAAGTGCAACAGAGCTGATGTGTAGATCGGTGTTACCTGTGTTGGTCAGCGTCACCGACCGAGTCGCGCTGCTACTGCCGACCAACACTGTCCCAAATGAGAGACTGCCTGGATTGAGACTCACTGCAGGGCCGAGTCCTGTTCCACTCAGCGCAACCGATTGTGGGCTGCCAGCGGCATTATCGGATACACTAACTGCCGCGCTGCGCGAGCCTCCAGACGTGGGCGCAAACGTCACATCAATTGCGCATGACGCGCCTACCGCCAACGTACTTGTCCCAGTCGGGCAATCATTCGATTGCGCGAAATCAACTGCGTTCGCGCCCGTAATCGAAATGCCTGTGATGCTCACAGCCGCCTGACCGCTGTTCGTCAAGGTCACGGTTTGGACAGCGCTCGTGGCCCCCACGGTGACACTGCCGAGATTGAGGCTCGTCGGGCTAAAGCTTACGACAGGCGCATTCGAGGGAGTATAGATGTTCGCGATTGCCCATCGCTCCCAGATGCGCTGATACTGCTCATAGCCGCTCAGCTGACCGCTAGGCGCGGAGTACGTCGGATGAATGCAGTCCGGCGCGATCCAGGACGGATTCTGTGAGAACGGTGTCCACAGATCAGGTCCGAGGATCGCTCCTGGCCGATCGGTGGCAAGGTGTAGACTGACGTAATTGTTGAGCGCCTGAGCATTTTGACCAAGCCGACCGCTGCAGCCCCAGGGAACAAACGGCACGATGGCTATATCGCCCGCGTTCTGCACCGCGTCAATCATCGTAAGCACGTTCGCGTAGTAATGTTGAATCTGTGTTGAGGAAAGAAGGACTCCCTGATTGGCGTCGTTCGTGCCGAACGCCAGACCGACATAGTGCCCGATGAAGTTGTTCATCAACGCCGAGATATTCTGAGCGCCAGTATCGCTCGTCCATCCGCCCATGCCGCCGTCAATTTGCAGCGGATAGTAGCTCGGGTTGTCGGTGTTCACGAGTTGAGCGTAGTCACCGCCTGTCCATGGTCCGCCAGCGATATTGGCGTGCGCCATACCTTCCGCGGTAATACTGTCGCCGAGGAAGAGCCAGCTATCCAGGACGCCTGCGCTGGCGTCATAGATATCTACATTGAACGCGGCAGCGTAATTGCCGCTAGATCCCTTTGTTACCGTCACCGACATGCGAACCCAGTTATATCCTGATAGGTTAAAGGCGTGCTCTCGCTGGTTTGTGGAGTTGCCGGTAACGGTTACCAGTGTTACCCATCCAGCGCTCGGTGGGCTAACCGATGCGCCAGCGGGGTTTGCCTCGATGGTATAGCTTGAAGGCAGATTGTAGTAAACGTTATTCGCCCCGGGCAAATAGTCTCCCGAGTCGTTGAACCAGGCCAGAACAACCTGCTGGCGACGAGCGAGTGGCACGGACGACAGATCGAGCGCCAACCAAATAGGTCTGCTCGCGCTTGGCCTATCGACGCTGTTCCATATGGAACCGTAGTTCGTATCATTCGCCCACGACGGAGGGTATGCGTTTACATCGTTCGTAAATGCGGGCAGGTTTGCGGAGATGAGAGGAAGTGGCGTCGGCAGAGTGGTCGCGGCTGCCACCCGCATGCCTGAGGCTATAAACGACGACAGCATACCTGCGAGAAGCGTCGCAATCGCCATTACTCGCAGCACATAGGGGATTCGAGGACTTCGAAGAGATGTGTACACTGTTGCCCAGCCTTTCAGAACCACCGCACGTCACCACATATGTCCATATGCCGCTACCGTGAGCGCGTTAGCGGCACGTTTATAGGCTGCCTATAAGGGGGCAAGACAGAGAGCCAGCATAGCCCAGAGACGGAACAGAGCACGTTTGGTATCTGTATCGCGGATCGACTATGCATGTAGTAGATAGGCGCCCAACACGCACAAAGCGGTCACGATGCACAGGACGAGCGTCACAACCGGCTCACGGGTGTTTGGTTACTGATCACGCGGCAGGCACAGGCGCTTTAAACAGGCGCTTTAAATTTGAAGCGGGCGTCCCACTGCCATGAAAGATTAAGCGCTCTCACATGCGGATCGCGCCTGGCATGCTGGCAGTTCTACGACGCTCAGAGCGAGTTCATAACAGTCTGTGAGGGTCATGTTCGTTGTGCGAGAAAGCAAGCGCCTCAAGGTACAGCGCATTGGAGACGCGGATCAGGTGGCAGAGCCAGGGATGAGCGGTGAGCTTGGTGTACATGCGCGGTGAGGCTCCAGAAGCTGTGGGCATGATTGGCTTCGATGTGCGGCGTGGCAGCTGGCTGGCTGTTGAACATCTCGATGAAGGGGAAAAGATCGCGATGCTCCCGCTAGCGGCTGCGCAAGACCGCTTTCTGATCTCAGCCGCTGCATGCGCCCACAATCGTCGTAGTGATCAACGTATTCAACTCGGCGTCCATGCTGACGAGCGCAGGATCAGGACACGCGACTTGCGCGGCGAGCGGAGCAGGCGAGTCGCTGATGGGCATGCGCATCCAGGTTCACAGCGCACAGGCCGTTTTGGATCACGCGAGGACGCAATGCTCTTACGGGTCCCACACTCGCGCCATGTATCGGCTGCGCAATTCAGTCGCATGCGTAGCGCGTGTGGCGGCGAGGCCCGCTCCCACGCCAACAGGGACGCGACGTCGAACAGTGGCGCCTTCTTCAGGATTAGAGGCGACCTGCCGTCCGATCGGGCGAGTGATATTCGAGCGGCGTGACTTCAGCTCGCGAGCTGCTTCCGCCTCGGCGCGGTCGGCGGCGATCTTCTGATCGATCGCTGGAAGTCGCAACAGGATTCCTATCAGCAGGCCGGTGAAAAACACATTGCGATAGAAATAGATCTGGTAGTCACCATACGCCAGCGGAATCTCCATGATGAACGCGCCAACAGCGAACATCGCCACCATCCGCAGATCAGGGTCTTGAAGCCGCTTCATGATAGCGCCAGCGCGCACAATCGCGGACCCAAAGAGATACCAGAAGGCAAGGTATCCCAGCGGCCCCAGACGCATCCAGATCCAGAGGACGTTGTTGTGAGGAATGTACAGGTAGTAGGGATCAAGCGCCAGGATATTAGGAAGTGGATCTGGCTGGAGGAAGGGCTTGCCAAACCCATAGCCAAGTATCGGGTTCTGCTTCTCTGTAAACTGGAGGTCAGCATCCTCAAAGTAGCGGTAGAGATTGGAGGCAAGATCACGCGCATCTGTCTGACTGGGATGAATGACAGAGATCACTGACACTGCTGGCTCTGAGATCGGCGTGTGGGTCTTTCCGAGGATAACCCCAAACACAACGATATACAAGCTCATGACGACGACGCAGGTGATGAAGCTGGTAATGAGCTGCTTGCGCCGCGGCTTCTCGGTCGCAATGGCGAGCAGCCATACCGCAACGGCGCCCAGAACGAAGGCGAGGTAGTCTGCGCGGCGATTGTTCGCCAGCAATGCGATGATGAGGAAAGGCAGCGAGGCTACCGCGACCCACATCAGTGCGCGCATGCGCTTGGTGAGTATAGCGAGGAGTACGAGCAGCAACACCAGCACAAAGAAGTAGGATTGCTCATGCGCCATAATCTCGTTAGCGCCCCCGGAGATATGCCCGTGCAGCTCCACGATGACGAGATAACAGCCTTGTAGCGCTTTGACAAACGTTCCGATCACCAGTATCCACAAGAACGTCATGATATGGCGCTTTTCGCTGACCAGGTTATAGGCGACAAGATAGGTCGCGAAGAGATACCAGAAGGGGCGCACCTCGAGCACGATGATGCGGAAATTGCCGCCGGTAGCCAGTCCATGTACGATGCCCATCACGACACACGCCAGGAACGCGAGGAAAGGCCACAACATCTCCCCGCCACGGACCGCGGGACCTTTGCGAGTCGCCAGGCGAATGGCGCTGAAGATGAGGATGAGAGCGAGCATATAGAAGCCTATTGGACGCTCAGGAAGCCCCGAGAGTCGCCCTGGCCAGGAGAAAATGTAGAGCTTGTCGGTACCAATCGGCATGGTGAGCGGATTCTGCTCGATGACCACTGCCGCGAAGGCGAGCGTATAGAAGCCAAATATTGGCGCGCGTACCGTCAGCGCCATGAGCACGACTGCGGCCAGCCCACTCAATACAAGGGCTGTGCCGTAGCGGCTACCCATGTACAACATGAAGGGCACAAGCGCGACCGTGCAAAGCAGCATGGCGACATAGATGCCACTGGTCGCCCGCTTTGTTTGCCTGCTCAGCCCCGCAATGCCAGGGCTCATCTGCTCCTCGGGAGCAAGCGGCCTCATCACCGTCATACTACGCGCACCTTGCCTAGAGTTGGGATCGAATCATCAGGATGATCATGGTGATGAGCAGCGCGAGCACAAGACCTCTAACTCGCCACGTATAATCCTTCGCAACCATCGCCAGAACCACCAGGACAGCCAGTACCACGCCGATGCTTTTCATACAGTGTCGCCTCTCGCAGTGGAAGCGCGTGCCCTGGAGCACAGCATGAGTACATGTTCTCGTGAACATGTTGAGGAAGATGCCGTTGACTACAACAGGCGCTGGATCCAGCGCGGAATGCGCGAATGCGTCGCGTTGAGAATGACTCCCTCGATCTGCGTGTTTTCAAGCTCCTGATGCGCTTCCGCCACAAAGGAGTCCCAGGTAGCGCCAGCTCGCACTACAAGCGTTACCGCATCCAGCTGCTGCGCCAGCTGCGCAGCATACACTGAGGTGAGCACTGCTGGCATGTCTACCACCAGCACTTCGTTGGCCGCAGAGAGCACGGTTGCGATGCCATGTGAAGCGAGTTTGGTGGTGACATTGATCGTATCGCCCAGCGCAGCGCCAGCCGGAATGACGGTAAGATTGGGCGCGACCTGATGGCGAATGTTCTCCAGATCACACTCGCCACGCGCCCACTCCGCCAGGCCTGGAGAATCCGGCAGATTGTAGAGGGTATGGAGCGAAGGGTGGTCCCAGTTGCAGTCCAGCAGTACAACCGGCCGGTTGGCCTTCTGGGCGAGAGCCGAGGCGGTCGCTCTTGCTAGAAATGTCTTGCCCTCGCCCGCGATGGCGCTAGTAAAGCCGAGACTTCGCACATGAGTCCGTGCGCCCGAAAAGATTGAGACAGCGAGCTTGAGGCACTGTCTCTGAAGGAGAGCGCTGCGGGGATCGTAGCGATGCCCCTCACGCGCGGGCAGTTTTGAGGAGCGAGTAAGTTGACGGCCCGAGTCCGGAGCGGAGATCGCCGCCATATGTGAAGTATCTTGCGCTATCCAGCGGGAACTGAGCGCCAGGATTCGGTCCACTACTTGCATCCGATCATCTTCCTTTCGGCTGATGCGCCGAACCACTGCCTGGAAACCCTCGTGACGCGCAGCGCCCGTCGCTTGTATGCGTCATGCTGCTACCTAAAAGAACTGCTCTATCGCATCGAGTCGCTCAACGGTTTGCGCTAGCAACCGATGAGACATCTGCGGAATCTGCATCAGGATCGGCGCTTCTGTGATCTTTTGCAGGTCTGACACAGAATAGATCGCGCGATCACGTCGCATCACGATGACGACGAAGGCGATGCAGAAGAGAAGACCAACTGCAAGCCCGATGCCGCCGCCGGTGAGAAGGGACTTGACGCGTGATACCGGCTGGAATCCCAATGCAGGCGCGTCCACAACCGTGAACAAGGTGTTGGAACCTGGCCCAATGGTGGCGACTTCGTTCTTGATCTCATTAATGGTGGACTGGATGTTTGTGACCGTCGCCTGCGCATTTGTAGCGCCCGTCTGAAGTTCACTATACTGCGGGTCTTGCTGAGCTGTCGTACCGGGATGCTGACGAAGATATGTCTGCGCGGCGGATGTCGCTTGTTTGGAGGCATCCTGAGCTTGTTGTAGCTGCGTCTGATAGATCAGCAGTAACTGCTTGGACTCGCTGACAGCGAACTGCGAAGCGGATATTCCGTACTCGTGGACAACAGCCGTTATCACGCTTTGCGCTACTGTCTGAGACTTATTCTCATATGTAATGCTGATCAGGTTGTAGCCAACAGCCGTCGCCTGTACATGGGTCGAAATATCCGTATACATGGCGGAGTCGAGCGTGGCCGGGGTTGACTGTGTAGCCTTATCGAACGTTGACGCCAGGTTCGCTTCGTGCGCGATGGTCAGCGCGAACGCCTTTGTCTGCAGAATTTCAGTGATAGCGATCGTCTGTGTCTCGGCCGGTGTTGATGTAAGATCGCTCTCAGGGCCAGTCGCGCCAACCACAGTGTAGCGCCCCAGCGCCCAGATCGTCGCACTGGCCTGATACTGGCGGGGCTGCGCATACACAACGCCTACCGCAATGACGAGCGGCACACCAAAGAGGGCCGCCAGTTGGAGCCATCGTGAAAAGACAATCTCCAATACTCGTTGCATATTCAAAAGCCCCCTGACGTTGCGATGATCCCTCGAATGTCCTTTGCGACGATACACATGATAGCGCGTCGACACCACGACTATGGTATCGCCCTATGTTTACAATGTGTCGCACTCTTTTGGCGCCAGTGCACGCGTGGTGTCGATTTCAGCACCGCTGGGAGGCCCGCTAGCCGAGTAAGGGCATTTGAGGAAGCATCGGTATGGCTTCGTCATCAGTCAAGGCCAAATGCCCCATGGGTTTGCGCATCGTCACCCAAAGATGACCCATTTTCTACCATGCTCGCTATCAAGCTTCTACGCAGCGAGGTTACAGTAGAACTTACGGCGCATTCGGCGGGACTGGGTCGCCAGTAAACGTCTGTATACCCTGCGCCTACGGTTACAGACGAAGCGCATGTTCGAAAACGCACACTCATAACGAAGCCTGGCTATCAGGTGCGCCGCGCCGCCTGTAACCGCCTGTATCAGTATGCGCCTTGTCCCGCTCGTCACCACGTACGAACGTATGGCGCAACGTGGCAGTTACGGAGCGCTCCACCTGTCTGAGATCGTTTCTGGTATTGTTGTCGCATTGTCTGTTAGCGAACAGCGCAACCTCGACCTGGAAGCCCACGCGAGTGTTCGCCCTGGCGTCGCACGTTCGCGGGCGTTGGGCCTCACGGCAGCCCAATATTCACTGTGATATAGCGCCCGAAGTGTAGCGCCAGACAGCGTCAACCCGTCATAGCATGTGGTCACGCCGCACCTACGATGTATGCGGTCGGGAGTTCACACCGTTGCCGCATTGAGGTGTTGTCTTCGCAATGCAAAACCAGGCAAAACACCATCGTCGTCCAGGCGCCAGGGAGGTATAGATGGTCACGCTACCAGACAGCGAAACAAAGACGAGTAGAAAGACGAATAGAGAGCACCGCTCGACTGGCGCCACACGAGCCGCCAGCTTGCGAAATGTCCTTAGGGCGAGCGTCAAATACGCCACAAACGACATCATCCAGCACATCCCCTCCTATACGATTCGGCATTGGTGGTATCGCCGCGTGCTGGGCTGGAATCTCCATCCGACCGCATCAGTGCTCATGGGTCAACAGGTGCAGCTAGCTGGATTGCGGACGAGTGGCGCGCTCGTCTCGATTGGCGAGGGCTCAGTCATCAATCGCGGGTGCTTGCTCTATACCACTGGTGG
>DASQSS010000013.1:0-18324 GCA_035642255.1 Ktedonobacterales bacterium
GCGTGGGATGGCGAGGACGCATGTGGCGGCTGGTCCGCTGCCTCGTCCTATACTCTGTGTATGTCGAAGCGTGAACGGCTCACCATTCATCTGGTGAGATCGCTCGCCAGAGGGAGGGCGCATGCGCGTCCAGTGACCTCATTGAGGAGCAGACATGGCGAAGAAAGTCCGGGGTGTCGTCAAGCTTCAGATTCCCGCAGGGAAGGCGACGCCCGCGCAGCCGATTGGCCCAGCCCTGGGCCAGCACGGCATCAACATCATGGCGTTTGTGAAGGAATATAACGAGCGCACGGCCTCGATGGCGGGCAGCATCGTCCCCGTCGAGATCACCGTCTACGAAGATCGCTCGTTCACCTTCGTGACGAAGACGCCGCCAGCCTCCGACCTGCTGAAAAAGGCGGCGGGCGTCAGCAAGGGCGCCGCGACTCCGAACAAGGCGAAGGTTGGCTCCATCACGCGCGCCCAGCTGCGTGAGATCGCTGAGATGAAGATGCGCGACCTGAACGCGACGAGCATCGAAGGCGCTGAGCGCATCGTCGAGGGCGCCGCCCGCTCGATGGGTATCACCATCCAGTAAGCGACGGCTACGCAAGCGTCTCGCGCAGCGTCTCGCGCAGCGTCTCGCGCAGCGTCTCGCGCAGCGTCTCGCGGTGTGCGCGTTCATCCGCGCATGCCAGCGTTTCATCCGTTTCATGCTACCGTTCGCCCATTACGAGCGGACACCGCCCATCAGACACTGCGGATACCACGCCACCAGGAGGGCGCATCGCAACATGCCAAAGCACGGTAAGAAATATCTCGAAGCGATCAAGCAGGTCGAGCCGGAGAAGCTGTACCAGCCCGCCGAAGCTATCGAGCTGCTCAAGAAGCTCAGCTACGTCAAGTTCGACCCGACCGTCGAACTGCACATGCAGCTTGGCGTCGATCCGCGCCACGCCGACCAGATGGTGCGCGGCACAGCCACGCTGCCCGCTGGCACGGGTAAAGAGGTCAAGGTGCTCGTCTTCGCGCAGGGCGAAAAGGCGACCGAGGCCGAGGCTGCTGGCGCCGACTTCGTGGGCATTGACGACTACGTGAAGCAGATCAGCGAAGGCTGGCTTGGCTTCGATGTCGCCATCGCCACGCCCGACGTGATGAGTAAGGTCGCCGGCCTGGGTCGTCGCCTCGGTCCGCGCGGCCTGATGCCGAACCCGAAGGCCGGCACGGTGACCTTTGACATCGCCCGCGCGGTGCGCGAGGTCAAAGCTGGCCGCGTGGAGTTCCGTGTGGACCGCACCAGCCTGATCCACATGCCGATTGGCAAGCTCTCGTTCAGCGATGAGCAGCTGATGGCGAACCTCTCGTCCGCGATTGACGCGATTGTGCGCGCCAAGCCGTCGGGCGCGAAGGGCCAGTACGTCAAGAGCATGACGATCTGCTCCACCATGTCGCCAGGCGTCCACCTCGACCTGCCGACGGCGCTGGCGCTCAAGGTCGCCTAGCGGCGTCGGCGCGCGTGGTCGTGCTGATGGGGTCGGGCGCCAAACGTCCCGCCTGCGTTGACAATTGCCTGGCGGGACGTCTATACTCATCAAGTACAATCGCATATCAGCCAGAGACAGCGGGCGCCGCTCCACAGTGAGCGACTTAATCTGCACAGGCAGGCCTGCCGAGGCGAAGCATCCAGCGCATCTTCGCGTGCGCGCCGGGACGAGACGCGGTGAGCGTCATCTCCACAGCGGCGTGCGACGCTATCATGTGATGGGCCTTCGGGTCGGCGACCTGAAGGCCCTTTTTGTTTGGGCTTTTCTGGGGTGATACTCGACGATTGCTGACGATTGCCAGATTGTTTGACTGTGGGGGCGACGCGAGGCCGCTCCCACAGCCGCTGGAGGCGTACATCGCCGCCATAGCCCATTGATTCCCATTGATTCGCGCTAGCCCGGATGTGGAGCGCGCCGGGCGCAGCCGCCTCGACACTCGCTCTGGAAGGGAGATACCAGCGTATGCCAACAGCAGCCAAAGCGCAACTCATCGACGAGATGACCGAGAAGCTCGGTCGCGCGCGCGGAGCCGTCCTGTTGCAGACCGAGGGCCTGACAGTGGCTGAGGCGCAAGACCTGCGCCGCAAGCTGCGCGCTCAGGGCATCGAGTTGCATGTCATCAAGAACACTCTGCTGCGCAAGGCGTCTGAGGCGGCCCACTATCAGGACCTCTCGGCGCTGCTCACAGGCCAGACCGCCATTGCGCTGAGCTACGACGACGAAGTGGCCTCGGCGAGGGCAATCACCGATTACCTGAAGACGGCGAAGACCGCGAAGCCAGTCAAGGTGAAGGCGGGCATCCTCGAGCACAGCCCGATCTCGGCGAAGCAGGTCGAAGACCTGGCCAAGATCCCCTCGCGCAACGAACTGCGCGGTCAGGTCGTCGGCACGGTCATGGCGCCGCTCAATCAGACGTATGGCGTGCTCAGTGCGCCGCTGCGCGATCTCGTCAATGTGCTGGAGGCGCGTATCCGCCAGCTTGGCGAAGGCGCCGCCGCGTAGTCCGAGAACGCTGAACGCCCCGCGCTGCGGGGCAAGCCATCGCGAGCGTTCGCGGTGAGAAGATACCGCAAGATACTGCAATCAACGGGCCTCTCAACTGTTCAGGCCCGTGAGGTACGGAGGAATACTGTCATGGCTGTGGATGTCGATAAGATCATTGAAGACCTGAGCAACATGAGTGTGCTCGACCTGGTGAAGCTGAGCAAGGCGCTCCAGGAGCAGTGGGGCGTCAGCGCGGCTCCGGCGATGGTCGCCGCGGCTCCGGGCGCGCCCGCCGCTGGTGGTGAGGCGCCTGCCGCCGTTGAGGAGCAGACCGAGTTCACCGTGACGCTGAACGAGGTCGGCCCGAACAAGATCAACGTCATCAAGGCGGTGCGCGAGCTGACTGGCCTGGGCCTGAAGGAGGCCAAGGATCTGGTCGAGGCAGCGCCAAAGGCCGTCAAGGAAGGCGTTGCGAAGGACGAGGCCAACGCGGCCAAGGCCAAGCTCGAAGAGGCTGGCGCGAAGGCGACCGTCGCCTAACCCATCCCTTCACCTATCTCGTGACCGTCAGCGCGTCCCCTGGGCGGAGCGTCTCTTGCCAGATGTTCACCGCTCCGCCTGGGGGCGCGTTGCTTTTTTTCGCGCGTTCTGACACTCCCTCAGGGTCAGCCCTCAATGCGATGCGTTACGCCGCCTTCATCCCGCCTTCACCCCGCCTTCACCCGGCCTTGACATCGCGCGAAATCACACTCTACAATGCCGCCATTACGAGCACGGACGGCTCTGAAGCGGATGCCACCTGCCATACGTTTGGAGTGTATGGACAACCAGCGCCTCACGCGAGCGCGGCCTCTGCCCCTCGCGCTTCTCTTCTCACCGCTACGCGCAGACATCCGCTGATATCGCCTCGCCTCGCTGCGCTGTGATGTGCGCGTTTACGGCGTGAACAGGATGACGCTGCTGGGTCCAGCGCCCGATGGAACGCGCACAGGAATCGCGCAGAGGAAACGGTAGGTGTGACAGGTATGGGCCAGACGCTCTCGCCGGAGCAACGCCCGGAGCAACGCCTGGAGCGATCCGCGGAGCAATGGGGTTCGCTGGACGCCACAGCGCGGCCAGCGCCGCCCAGCGTCCCAGGCGTGAGCATGGCCGACGCGTCCCAACCGACACTTCCGATGGTTCCGGCGCTTCCGGCGCGTCCCACGCGGTTTTCCCGCGACAGGAGCCGTGACGACGCGCCGCGCCCGAACCCTCTCTGGCAAGTCGTCAAGTGGCCCGTACGCAAAGCGCTGCTGGGCGCCAGCCTTGCTGTTGATGCGTTGCACAGGCGCTCCCGTGTCGCGCTTGGTATTGCGGTGATCGTCGCGCTGGCGCTCATCGTTGGCGGCGTGATCTTCGCGGTTACGCGATCCGCGCCGCCACGTTCATCGGCGCCGCCAATCGTGCGGGTGGAGCAGCCCGCGCTGCCGCCACTGCCCGCCACTGTGCAGCGCTTCTTGCATGCGCGCCAGCGGTTCGACGCCGCGGGCATGTGGCCCGCCTATGACACGGCGGGTCAGCGCGCGCTCGGCATGACGGAGTCACAGCTCCAGGCCGCGCTCGACCAGCAGAAGCGCGCGGGCGAGACGATTACGCGCTACGTCTACACTGGCGGCTACAAAGCGCCAGACGGAACCGCGCATTACACTATTGAGGCCTACATGGTTCAGCAGGGACATACGACCGTCTTTACCTGGTATCTCGATGTGGGGAGCGACGGCATGATTACACGGCTGACAGACCTGACGGCGCGCTAGCGCTGCGGATATACGACCATACAACGCGACGAGCCACCCGGGAGGATAGAAGACGATGGCCACAGAGACGCCAAACAACGCGCGGAACGCGCAGGCGGCGAGGCGAGCCGAGATCGAGCGCGCGATTGACCATGCGCTCGACGAAACTGGACGAGCGATCAGAGACCACTGGCGTCCGGTGGCGCTCGCGCTGGTCGTGGTGGTCGCGCTCTGGTATCTCGCCACACATGCGCTCGCGGCGCTGCTCTTTCTCGCGCAGGTGGCCATCGGCGCCGTCGCGCTCGTCCTCGTCGCGCTCGCGCTGCTCTGGCTGCTGGCGCGCGGACGCATCCGCTGGTCGCTGCCCCACGCCGCTGATTTGACGCTCAGCGACTATGTGGGCTCGCCGCACGTCGTCGCGTCGGCGCGGCGTGTTGTGGCGCTGATGCGGAATGCGGCTAGCCCCACGATGCGTAGCGAGATCAGCCAGGGACTGCTCCTGGTTGGCCCGCATGGTGTTGGCAAGCGCTACCTGGCCCAGTGTCTCGCTAGTGAGGCGAACGCCCCGCTGGCGACACTTAGCGCCGCGAGTCTGGGCGTATCATACCTCGGCCTCAACGTGGATACGCTCACGATCAAGCGCCTCTACCGCACGGCGCGACGACGGGCGCGCAGCTATGGCGCATGTATCATCTTCGTGGACGAGCCAGCGCGCCTGAGCGCGGGCGCTCGCGCTGAGCTGCTGCGCCAGATGGACGCGTCGCCGCTCGATGACGGGTGGTGGCGCACGCTGCGGGCCATGCGCCTGAGCCGTGTGGAGACGGCGCGTGAGGGTGTGCTGACGATTGGCGCGACCAGCAGCGTCGTCACGTCGCTCGATCCCGCATTGCTGGCTCCCGGACACTTCGACCGGCGCATCAGCCTGACGCTGCCGAACGATACGCAGCGCGCTGAGGTGATCGCATATTACCTGCGCGATATGCGCCACGACGACATCGCGCTGCCCAGGCTGGCGGCGGCGCTACGCGGCGACACTCCTGGCTCCATCGCGCGGACAATCGCGGAGGGCGCATCGCTCGCGCATGCGGATGGCCGCGACAGTGTCGCCTATCGCGACATCGTGGAGGCTCGCGCCATGCGCGGGTCAGGCGCTGCAAGCGCGCTCTCGCCGCTAGAGCGGCGGCGGTTGGCCTATCGCGCAGCGGGGCGAGCTGTCGCGCAGGCGAGCCTCCAGTCGCGCCACGGTGTGGCGTCAGTGACGCTGCGCTGGGACGCTGGCGCGTCTACCGAGCCAGAGAGCATGGGAGCCGCGATGGAGGCGGACCCATGCGAGGCGATCGTCACGCAGTCGGCGGCGGAAGTGTTCGGGCGCATCGAAGTGGCGCTGGCGAGTCGCGCGGCGGAGGAGCTTTTCCTGCGCACACGACTGGACGCCGCGGCAAGCGATCTGGCGGATGCGACCCAGCTCGCGCTGCGCGCGGTGACGCAGTGGGGCATGGGCGAGTCGCTCTTCTCCGCGTCGGCGATGGCCGCTGACCCGGCGATGCGCGAGCAGGCGGAGCGGCTGCTGCGGCAGGCGTACACGGAGATACGCGCCCTGTTGGAGGAGCGGCGCAATGCCGTGGTCGCCGTGGCTGATGCGCTGCTTGATCGTGATGCGCTCGCCAGTGAGGAGGTCGAGCAGGTGATCCGCCAGGCTGACGCGCCGAATCCCGCGCAGATCGCGTCGCAGACCAGTGTGGCGGAGGCCGCGCTCTTTGGCGCGCATGCCGCGATTGACTTCCAGGCGCCAGCGCCCCATTTGATTGGTCCGGTCGCCTCGGCCTCGTCCACTCCCGCGACGGCGAGCGCGGACACGAAGGAGCGTCCCGCGCCAGCGCACGCATTCACGGCAGCGGTCCCGCCGCGCGCTGGTGGGCCAGCCACATTCGCCGCCTCGCCCTCACAGGAGCTGCGCGCCGACCGGGTGATCGACCGCGCCATCCTGCGTGCGCCGCTGCGCCAGACCATTCTGTACGACGCCCCTACCGACACGCCCGTCGGCGCCAGCGCGAAGGGGGCGAGCAGCCCCAATGGCGCGAGCAGCCCCAATGGCGCGAATGGCGCGAATGGCGCGAATGGCGCGAATGGTTCGAATGGCGTGAAGAGCAGTGCGAAGAACGGTGCGAAGCATAGCGCGAAGAACAGTGCGAAGGGCGACTGAGAGTGCGCCTCGCATATCCTCACGCGCCAGCCCTGCAACCAGTTGATTGACCGCGCGTACGTGCTGTGGGACGATAGACCCCGGCCGACGCGCGGTTCTGCGTGTTCCAGCGTGTCGCCATCCGTTGAGCTATGCGTTGACATGAGCTGGTTGTGCGCGGGAGTCGTCCGCCGCTCGGCGCGGCTGGAGATATGAGGGGCTATGATCATCGTGGGGCTGTCCGCGATTGGCGCGACCGTCGTGACGGCGTTGCTGCTGGGGCTGGCGTATGCGCTGGGACGTAAGCAGTGGCCAGGGTGGGGCGTAGCGCTGCGCTGGGCGGCGCCGCTGTGGGCGCTCAACGTCGCGCTCGATCTGCTCATCCTCTACTTCGCCATGCCCGCCATCACCGGGCCATATGGCGGCTGGCAGTGGCTGCTCTGGCCGCTCGCGCTCACCGGCGTCTACGCGCTCTTCGGCGGCAGCTTCCTGCGAGCGCGGCAGACGCTCGGCTCGCTCAATGAGCGCATGAACACCATCCCTGGCATGGGTGGTATGGGTGGCATGAGCGGCTTGACGGGCGCTGGCTCGCGGCGAACGAGCGGCAGGCGTGTGGTCAGCGAGCAGCCTGATGGCAGCGTATCGAGTGGCGCGCTGGCGGGCGGGATCGCCATCGTCGCGGCGCTGGTGATCGCCGTGGTCATCAATGGCGTCATCGTCATCGGCACAACCTGGTTTGATCCAAACGCTAAGGCGCTCGCCGCCATCCCGCATATTGTCACGGCGCCTGCGTCGCAGCCCTTGCCGCAGACGAATGTCGATCATATCGTGCTCGTCACGCAGGCTGTCGCCTCCTATCTCGGCCAGCAGACCCTCGCCAGCGGCGGACAGAACCTGGGCTCGGTCTATCACACGGAGCAGACCGAATACACGCTCCAGTCGGTCCGCGGTCACCTCTACTGGATCGCCCCGCTGGTCTATAACAATGTCTGGGCAAACCTTGGCCACTGGGAAAGCCCTGGCTATGTCGTGGTGGATGCCGAGGATCCGAACACCGCCCCGCAGCTACGCACGGGCTATCATATGCGCTACCTGCCCGACGCGCTCTTCAATCAGGATCTGCTGCGTCACGTCTACCTGAGCGGCTACACCAACGGCAATCTGGCCGATCCGACGCTGGAGGTGGACGACAGCTGGCGCCCTTACTTCACCATCTCGCTAATGCAGCCGACGCGCGGCTTCACGGGCGATGTCACACAGCGCGTGCTGGTGGTGGACAGCCAGACGGGCGCCATCGCCAATGACGCGCTGAGCGCCGTGCCCTCCTGGGTTGACCGCATCATCCCCGCCGACGCGGTCGATCAGTATCTGACATGGTGGGGCAAGTACAGCCGCGCGCCGTGGTTCAACCCTTCAGGCCAGAATCAGCAGATTCCCGCGACGAGCGCGCCTGAGCTGGTCTACAATCAGGTCGATCAGTCGGTCTGGCTGGAGCCGATGACCTCCAGCGCTGGCTCGGACAACTCCAGCACAGGCGTCATCCTCTTCGACACCCGCGACATGACAGGGACGTTCTATCCGCTGAGCGGCATCGGCGTGACCGATAACGTCACGACTGTTTTCAAGTCCAATCCCAGCAATATTCGCAATTACGATGTCGGCAATGTGCAGCTTTATCAGATCTACAATGAGCCGACCTGGGTGGCGACCTTCGTGCAGACGAATCCCTATGGCGCGAGCTTCCAGGCGATCGGTATCGTTGACGCCAAGCATCTGCAGGGCGTGAATGTCATCATGGCGCCGAACAAGTCCGATGCGCTGGCGGCCTACGCGCAGTATCTGGCCGACCACAACATCGGCGGACCTGGCGCGGCGCCCACCGGCAAGTCGGTCACGTTGACCGGGCAGATCACGCGCGTCTCCCAGACGACTGAGCGCGGCGCCTCGGTCTACTACATGACTGTCACTGGCCAGAACCGCATCTTCAAGGCGGGCCTCGCGCTCAGCCCGGAGCTACCGCTGGCCCAGCCTGGCGACACGGTGACGCTGACGTTCCTCGATACAGGCCAGAATGTCGTCACGCTGACGAGCTTCAGCGACCAGAGCATCCCGCTGAGCGGTCCAACGCCCGCGCCCACCGCGCAGCCGACACCGTAGGGCGCGCCGCCGCGTAGTTGCCGTCAGCCGCGCCGCCTGCTATGCTGGCGCCAGATGAGCGTCAGCGAGAGTCGGGCGAGCAGCGGAGGGCGCGCGATATGGCGGTGACGCCAGATGATAGCCTGGGTGTGGGCCAGCGCGAGGCGATGGAGTTTACGCTGCGGCTGGGCCATGCCCTCAACCAGAACGGCTACCCCGCCGACAGCCTCAAGGCGTTGCTCAGCGCCGTCTCCGCGCGGCTTGGGCTGCCACATGTCGAAACCTACACGACGGCGACTGGCCTGCAGATGGCGTTTGGGCCGCTCATTCGCCAGCGTACCTACCTGATGGCGGTGACGCCAGGCAGCCTCAACCTCAGCAAGATGACGCGGCTCGACGAGGTGGCGCTGCGGGTGATGGACGGCAAGCTGACTCCCGCGCAGGGCATCGAGCGCATCGAGCGGATCGTCGCCGCCGCCTCGCCCTATGGGCCGATTCCCACCATGCTGGCCTATGCGCTGGCCTCGGGCGCCTTCGCGCTGCTCTTTGGCGGCGGGGTGCGCGAGATCACTATCGCGCTGCTGATCGGCGGCCTCACGGGCCTGCTCGCGCTGATCGCCGGACGCTCAGACCGTGTGGAGGGCCTGTTCGCGCCGCTCGCCGCCTTCCTCTCCGCCTTCCTCGCCAGCGCGCTCGCCGCCCGCGCTATCCCGCTGGCGAGTGGCATCGTCACGCTCGCGGGCCTGGTCGTGCTGCTGCCCGGCCTCACCCTGACCATTGCCCTGGAGGAGCTTTCCACACGTCACCTCGTCACGGGCGTGGGGCGCCTTAGCTCGGCGCTGATCGCCTTCCTCGGCATCGTCTTTGGCGTGGCGATGGGTACCCAGCTAGCACAGGTCAGCCTCGGCCCGGCGCATATCGTCGCGCCCGTTCCGCTGCCCCCGTGGACGACACCCGTCGCGGTGGCCGTCTCGGCGCTGGCGGCCGTCGTCATCATGCGCGCCCAGCCGCGTGATACGGGCTGGGTCGCCCTCGGCGTGGCCATCGCGTACAGCGCGAGCAGCCTGGGTGCATTGGCGCTGGGTCCGCTGGGCGCATTTCTGGGCGCGTTGGCGCTTGGCGTCGCCAGCGATATCTTCTCCGTTCTGCGCAATCGGCCCGCGCTGGTGATGCAGGCGCCGGGGCTGCTGATCCTCGTGCCGGGGAGCGTCGGCTATCTCAGCCTGACGGCGCTGCTCCGGTCGAACACGCTCTCTGGCGTGCAGGCGGCGTTTCAGATGTTTCTGATTGGCGCCGCGCTGGTTTACGGCCTGCTCTTCGCCAACCTCATCTCGCCCAACCGGAAGCTTCTGGGCGGGAAAGTCGACCGCCGCGCCCCTACGCTGGATGTTGAGCAGACGACTGACGACGTGTGAGATGAAGCTTGAACTGACATGGAGATGGATGGAGTGTGATGCGTCATGGCGCGAGCGAGCTTTGAGCAAACGATGGTGTTCGCCGCATCACCTGAAGAGATTCGCGCGGCGCTGGGGAGCCTGGCGGCGCATGACCAGTTGCATCCGCTGATCGTGTCGGTGCGCCAGATAGGCGAGCGTGTCAGGGCTGATGGCGTGGCGCTGCGACGCTATCGCATCGTCGATCGCGTGCCTATGGGGCCGCTGACCCTGCGCGTAACCTACCATGCGGAGGTAGGATTGGACGCCAGCGGCGCGGTCGTCTCTGACGCCTTCCAGTCGCCGGGCGTGCGGCTGCGCGTCGTGTCGCGGGTTACGCCCATCGCTCCCGACAGCTCCCAGACGCGCGTAGATGAAACGGTAGTGATTGAGGCGCCGCGCCTGCTGCTGGGCTATGTGCGTGCGCAGGCGTACCAGTCGCACCGCGCGCTCTTCGCCAACCTCAAGCGCTGGCTAGAGTCCGGGCGCGAATCCGGGCGCGAATCCGGGCGCGAACCTGAAGCGGCCAGCTAGCCCGCTGCTCAGCCTCCTTGCCTGGCGCGGGCTGGCTGGCCGCTCGTCAGATGCTCAGGTCAGTGACTCAATAGCCGCGTGTGCCGGAGTCTGCGTTTGAGTCGCTGCCGCTGCGCTGCTCGCCGACCAGATCCTTCTTGGTGACGCGCAGCCGATGGTTCGGCGTCTCGCGCGTATCCTCTACCCAGGGATTCTTCTGGTCCTGCGCCTGCTTCGCGACATCCTCATGTTCGGCCGCCTGTCGCTTGTAGGTCGAGCGTTTCTTGGGCGTCCCTGTGGTGATGTCGGTGCTCTTCTCAGGATTGTTATGGCCACGCGAGATACGCGGATCGTTGCTGTCGTGTTTATGCATGCCTTTCTTCGCCATTGCCTGTGCCTCTCTCTCCGGTTACCCGCGCTCGTTGCATCTGGAACGTGCGCCTGCGAAGGGTTACATGGGTTTGCGTGCGCTCGTCGCGTCTCCGCGTCGGGCACATTGTGATGCGCCGCAAGCGCTGCGCCAGTCTCCCTCACCATTCCCTCACTATCGGCTCTCACTATCGGCATGGCCGCATGATGATTCACGCGGATAGGTATAAGCGGTTGCGCATGAAATGTGCGCTGTCACTCCCCGTGACCGTATTGCGCGTATATGCGTCCCGCGTGACCCAGCGTGAGCCGTGGCATGCGATAGAGGGCTGACGCAGGAGGGCTGCGCGGCCCTGGCTGAGGCGGTACCTGGACATGCGGAATTACGCAGAATCACGGCAGAATCAAGAAGGAGCGCATGGCATGGAGAATGACGAAAGCACGTCCGCGATTCCCTATAAAGACACACCAGAGGTTGTCCCAAGTGGGCAGCGGATGCCCGTACATGACCCGGACGCCAACACCGCCGCCAGCAAGCGCTCGCGTGGCGCGCGACAGACGAGCCGGGGCTATGCGGACCAGCGCCAGGGCGATACCGCGCCCTATGAGGATGTCGCGAGCGGGCGGCGCCAGGACGACCAGGAGGTCGCGCGAGCGCGGGAGCTTGCCCGGCGCGAGGATGAGGATGCGGGCGGCGCTGATCACGACGCTGACCAGCCGACGTCCGCGCAGGATGACACCGCGCGTCAGCGGGACTAACCGCGACTCTTAGCGTGGATCGTGGATTGAAGCGGAGCGGTCGCACGAAGGGCTGGCTCCGCGAGAGACAACGCGAGCAGCAGGGGAGCAGCGAGGGTATATACAGGCGCGCCCCGGCTCGCGTCGTTCTTGAGTGGCGTTTTCAGATATTCGGAGAGATGGACTGTGAGACAGCGAGCGAGATGGTATGGCGCACGAAGACAGGTCTGACTCAGCGCAGGGACACGATGCATCCCATGACCACGAGGCAGCCCTCGAAGAGAGCCAGAAGCAGGGCCAGAATGGCACTGATGGCACTGATGGCCAGAGCCAGAATGCGAACGCGCGGCGCACTGGGTCGCCTCAGGCCAGTGATGCGCTCCAAAGCGCTTTTCACAATACACTGCAGGAGGGCGAAGAACGACTCGGGCGCAGCCTGCCCGCGCTGCTGGCGACGGGGCTTGTCGGTGGCATAGACGTCGGAACGGGTGTGTTGGGGCTGCTGCTCGTGCTCACGCTAACGGGCAGCGAAGTCGGCGGCGCGCTAGCGTTCGGCATTGGCTTCATCGCGCTTGGCCTGGGTAATAGCGAGCTGTTCACCGAGAACTTCCTCGTCCCAATCGCGCCAATTGTCGCTCGACGCGCGGGTATCCCCTCTTTGCTGCGGCTCTGGCTCGGAACGCTCGTGATGAACCTCATTGGCGGCTGGATCATCACGCTGATCGTCATTACGGCGCTGCCCGAGACGCGTCCTGTGGCCATCACGCTCGGCGAGCACTTTGTCAAAGGTGGCGTCACCCTGACCTCGTTCGCCAGCGCGGTGCTCGGCGGCGTCGTCATCACGCTGATGACGTGGATGGAGCGCAACACTGAGTCGGTCATCTCCAGAGTCGTGGCCTCCGAAGCCGCCGCGTTTTTGCTGGCGGCGGGTCACCTCAACCACGCCATCGTCGCCTCGCTGGAGATGTTCGCGGCGCTGCACGCGGGCGCGACGTTTGGCTACCTGACCTGGTTCGGGCTGCTTGGCTGGGCAGTGCTGGGCAATGTCATTGGCGGCGTCCTCTTTGTCACCGTGCTGCGGCTCGTGCAGGTGGGCGCGCACACGATTAAAGCGGAGAGCCACCGCGCCCGTGAGGAGCGCCCAGACGTGGAGCTTTAGCTGTTCGTTTGCCCAGATGCGCTATCCCTTCGCCGCGACGTTCGGCGTGTACCAGGAAAGCGTGACTTTCGCCGTGCAGTAGTCAGGCACAACGACGTAGCCCGCATACATCGCGCGGTTGGGCAGGTCGCTGGTCGTATTGGTTGGGCCGCCCAGCTTGTCGTTGGCCCAGGGCGTGTAGCCGTCCGAGCCGAACTGGTTGGGCGCCTGCGGACCCGGCTGATAGCGCCCCGCCGGGCAGACCAGCTCGCCCTTCGGATACGGATTCGCCGAGCAGCCACCAACGGCGCCGAAGATCGCGGGGGTCGTCGGCGTGGGCGGCGGCGTGGGTGTGGGCGTCGGTCCGGGCGTCGCGCCAGGTGTCGGTGTTGCCGATGCGGAGTTGGATGTGGGATGTGCGCTGGAGCTATAGGGACCCCAGCACAGCGGCTTGCCACTATCGAAGCCGTCGGCGCCCAGCAGCCTGGATTGTGGTGGCACATAGAAGCGTAGATAGTCGCGGTAGGTCAGGTAGCCATAGACCTGGTTATAAGTGTAGTTGGCGGCGAAGGTCACCGTGAGGTGGTGCGTCGCGCCGCCGCTGCCGTCGAGGCTGACATTGTCCTGCTGTGTGACCTTGACAAAGCTGGTCGCCTTCGAGACGCTGACATTTGACTGCACCAGCAGGAAGCCATCGGTCGCGGGCGTTGTGCTGACGGCGCCATCCACATGGAGCTGGGTTAGCAGCTTCTCCGCCGCCGGAGCGGCAAAGTAGACTTCCAGGTCCTTCGAGCGCATATCCAGCAGCATGCGCTCGGCCAGTGACGCCATCTCACTCATCGGCAGCGACTTGACGCGCTCCTGCAGCAGTTGTCCAACTAGCTGCGTGAAGCGCTTGCGGCTCGACGTGCTGTTGTCACCAGCGGAGAGCTTCTTCTCTTTGGCGATCGCGGCGGGATCTTGTTGGTAGTAGTGGAGCTTGGCCTCCAGGTTGTCTGCGGTGATCGTCTCGCCATAGAGCGGAATCTGGATTGGCCCCGTGACCCGCAGTACGTCCTCGATGGCGATGGGCGAGACGTCGATCAGCCCATCCACATGCTGGCCGCTCTCATGATAGTAGACGTTCGTGACAAGCTGCGCGTCGGTAGGGAAGTCAGCGGAGAGGTTGGAGTCGCGCAGACCCCAGTTGCCGAAGGGCCACCATGAATTGTAGGGCGCGGGTGGACGCCGCCCAAAGATCCAGCCGTTCGAGAGGCAGCCGGTCAGGTAGTCGAGGCAGTTGACATCCTGCAAAGAGAACGGCGCGAGCTTGCCGTCGTCGAGCGTCAGCACGCCGTATTGCCCCGTGAAGCCGCCGGTGGAGCGCATCTCGCCGCGGTCGAGCGTCTGCACGAGGAAGTGGCGCGGCTGATCAACGCCGAGCAGCCAGCCTGCCACGCCGACGAGTGCGCTGGCCTGGGGCAGCAGCGCGTTGACCTGGGGCAGCAGCGGCTCGATCTCGGCGAATAGCGCCTTCTGGTGCGCGCTGAGGGGCAGCGCGCTGACATTGACGGACGTGAGCCGCTGGCTGGCGTCGCTGATGCGCGCCGCCGCGACAGTCATCGCCTGTTGCAGCGCGCTGATGTCTGTCGACGTGATCAGCTTCTGATTGCCCGACAGCAGCGACGATGCGCCGTGCAGACGGGTAAGCAGCGGCGCCGCCGCGCCCAGCAACGCGAGCCCGGCTTGCGTCACGTCTATGCCGACATGAGCCAGCGTTTGCGCCGCGCGCATGTCGTCGCCCGCGACGGGCAGCATGCCAGCCAGCGCAAGGGTCACGTCAGGGTGGTCGAGCTGCGCGCTCAGCTGCTCGAAGTCGCTCTGCGCCGTCCGCAGGTCTTGCTCCGCCTTCGCGATGCGCGCGGGATCTGGTATCATGCTCGACTTCTTGCCGCTGCTCGCGGTTCCGCTGGTGGCGGTGGGATTGACTGTCGTCGTCGCCGCTGGCGGTGTAGTCGAGGGTGAGCCAGTCGCTGAACCTGTGACGGAGGCGGTTGGCGTTGGAACGGGTTGGCCGCCCAGCGCGAAATAGGTATTGGTGGCGAGGGTTGTCTTGAAGGTGACCGGCTTGTCGCCCTCGGCGGCGACACCTTTCGCCGGCTGCACAGTCACGGTCAGCGGATAGAACGTGCCGCCCTGCCGCTGGGCCAGATAGGTATAGGCGGGTGATGTCATGTCCGGGCCGGGCGTCGCCAGCAGCGTGCGTATGGCTGTGAGCAGCGATGCGGTGGTCCCTGAGCCGCCCGTGAGCGACGAGAGCGAGGCGCTCGATGCGCCGCCGCTTATGCTGGAGCCGCTCTGGCCGGTCAAGTCACCCTTCACGGCGAGCAGACTGGTGATGCCCGATTCCCCTAGCGACTTAAGTGAAGTGTAGTCGTGGATGGCGCTCAACAGGCCCAGCAGCGCGGGAATCCCCAGGACGACGAGCAACGCCAGCGAGATGAGCGCCCCGCGGCGGCCCATGCGACGACGGCGCGGTTGCTGTCCTCCGGCCTGGCGCCGGGCGCGCAGCTGCTGAGCAAACGCCTCCGATGGATTCGCGGGCGCGCCTGACGAGGGAATGGACGTGACGAGGGTTGGTTCATCGCTCAACGCATCGGTCGCTGTATCGCGCATGTCTGGGGTGGCGCTCCAGGGAACGGGAGCGGACGGAGCGACTGGGCGCGTGGTGGCGTTGGTGAGCCCGTCAGATGCGGCAGCATGCGGCGGAGCGGCGCTCCAGACATCCTGGCCCTGTCGCGTAGAAGGCCCAAATGGCTCGGGCTTCTCTGATGAATTCGGCTGTCCTGATGGTGACGTCAGGTCGTCCATGCTCTCATCCCTCTGGCCAGGCGCTCGCATGGGTCGTCGCATGCGAGCCTCTATGGATCGCTGGATCGCGTCGCGGATGACGTCATCAGACATCGACGTGAGCGACAGCATCCAGCAGATACAACGAACGTGCGCGAAGGTGTGAACATTCCCGCTATACGGACGACGCCACACCGGGCGCCCGTTGTTCCGGGGTGGGACTTCTCGGCTATGCGCAGCGCAGCGTCCACTCGACCCAGGAGCCGCCGGGTCGCGTCGTGTCAGTATAGCGTGTCAGACCGGGGCTGAATCAGCATACCAAGCGTAGGCCATGACAAGCTGTGGCGCGGCTCACATTTCATCGTGCGCCATGACCAACGGCCCGCGTGTGGTGGCATGGGACGGCTGGCGACTGAAACCGCCAGCCAGCCGACTCCCGTTACTCGAGGCTGTCGACGGGTTCGCGCAGGTATTCGGGCTCGTGGTTGTCGCAGCCGGAGATGTAGCTGGTGGCGCGGCTGGTGGCGCGGCTGGTGGCGTCGTTGTGCGGCGCGATTGGCGCGTGACGCGCTTCCATCTGCTCATAGCGATTGACACGATAGATGATTGTGGAGATGACCCAGCTCAGAATGAAGATGGCGATGATGCCGCCGCCGATGTAGCCGAAGTTTTGGCCGTCATTGCCGCTGCTGAGGAAGCCCACCGCATCCCAGAGCCCGCCCGACAGTCGCAGCTGCGCCTGGAGCACGCTGAGCAGCTCCAGTCCGCCAACCAGCGCCGCCACGATCACCGAGACGAGCGTGATGCTGATATTGTAGAACAGCTTGCGTACCGGGTTGACGAAGGCCCAACCATACGCGCCGAGCATCATCACGCCGTCCGTCGTATCCGCCAGGCTCATGCCCGCGGCGAAGAGCAGCGGCAGCAGCAGCACGACGTAGAAAGGGACCTCTTGTGTGGCGAAGCCGCTGGTCGCCGCGAGCAACCCTACCTCGGTCGCCGTGTCAAAGCCAAGGCCGAAGAGGAAGCCAATCGGGTACATTTTCCAGCTGGCGTCCACCGTCTTGAAGAGGCCGCGGACGAGGCGCGCGAAGAACCCACGCTTGTTCAGGTAGTCTTCGATCGCATCGCCGTCATAGACGCCACCGCTCGTGACCTGCCGAAAGGTGCGGACGATCTCGACCAGAATGATCAGGTTCATCGCGGCGATGGCCAGCAGGAAAGCCGCCGAGACACCAGTTCCGATCAGGCCGCCGACAACCTTCAGCGACGATGAGCCATTTCGCAGGTTGTCGCGGATGAAGACCGAACCCGCCGCGATCAGCGCCGCCATGATGAACACGACGGTCGAGTGCCCAAGCGAGAAGAACAGGCCAACAGTGACGGGCTGCTTCTCTTCCTGCATCAGCTTGCGTGTCACGTTGTCAATCGCGGAGATGTGGTCCGCGTCAACCGCATGCCGCAGCCCAAAGCCATATGCTGGCAGCGCCACCGCGAGGATCAGCGGATAGCGCGTTGACGCGATCAGGGTGAGCGCCCAAAGAAGGAGATTCGCGCCAATTAACGAGACGTAGATGCCCGCGACCTTGCCGCGCAGGCCAGGGACATCGGCACGCAGCACCCGTCGGAGCGCCAGCATTCCTCCCGACCTCCTCGCGCTACACGGTCATCTGTCCCGCGCCATGCGCCTATCTCTACGCCGCACCACCCGATTGTAGCGAACACTTGTGTTGTACATCAAGATACTGCTGCATGTCTTCGCAGCTGCGAAGATTCGCAATAATGAGCGTGGGATGGTCTGGTGAGGGGAGGCTGGAGCGGGCACGCCGCCTGGGTATCGTAGCGCGGGAGGCTCGTGTCATAGCAAGCTTATAGCAGGCCGCAAAACGCGAGCCGCGCAGACTTACTCACGCATCGTGTGAGTAAGTCTGCGCGGCCTGAGCGAGCGCGAGGGCGAGGCGGCTAGCGCGTGGGCAGGGTCGCCTCGATCTGCTGGATGTACGACGCTGAGCACACGTTGGCGGGCTGATTGTTGGTCAGCTTGCAAATGGTGGCCGTCTGGTAATTCGCAGTGCCGACGATGGCCTTGGTCACGTCGCTATTCGGGTTGTTCAGCTGCGCGGCGATCTGCTGCCAGCTCAGGTTCGCCAGCATCGTCGGCTGATACGGGCCAGCGGTCGTTACGTACTGGTCGGCGTAGCTGACAAAAGGAATGCCGCCCTGCTGATTGGTGTAGGGCGTGGTGTCGAACGTGCTGAATGACTTCAGCGCCTCAGCCGGAGGCGTATCGAGCGGGCTCTGATTGCGGTCCTGCGTCTCGGTCGCGTTGAAGACCAGGTAGTTGCTGGTGTAGGTCGCGCCCTTGAACGAGAATGTGGCCGTGTTGGGGTAGATGTCGGAGCTGGAGGACTTCATCAGCGTGAGACCCTTGAAGGAGCCGAAGTGGTCGAGCGCGATGATCGTGCCCCAGCGCTCCGCCGCGCAGTACGGGCAATACTCCGCGCCAACGTAGATCACCTCGGGCAGGCCTTTGGAGGTCAGGACGGGCGTGTTGGGCGGGGTGCCTTCCAGTCCCATCTGCACGCCGCCCGTGCCGACGGCGGCCTCGGTCTTCGCCGTGACACCAGAGAGCGACGTGAGCACGCTCTGTGGCGCGGCGTCGCCGATGCCAGCGGCGGCGACCGTGTTGCGTCGCTGCGAGATG
>DASQSS010000014.1:0-37080 GCA_035642255.1 Ktedonobacterales bacterium
GAGCGTGCCGCGCCGCTCCTGCACCATGGTGGAGTGGAGGAACGCGGTCGCCGTCAGCCACGGCAGCAGCGCGGCATTCTCGACGGGGTCCCAGCCCCAGTAGCCGCCCCAGCCGAGGACGTGATACGCCCACCACATGCCGAGCAGCAGCCCCGTGGACTGAATTGTCCACGCCGCGAGAGTCCAGCGACGGATGGAGCGCAGCCAGCCCACATCGAGCCGTCCCGTCACCATCGCGGCGACGGCGAATGCGAAGGGCAGCGACCAGCTCATGTACCCCATCAGCAGCATTGGCGGATGAATCAGCATGCCGGGGTCCTGCAAGATGGGGTTCAGCCCGGCGCCATCCACAGGCGGTATCGTCGTGCGCGTGAATGGAGGCGTCACGAAGGACAGCACGACCAGGAAGAAGCTCTCGATCGTCATCAGCGTGACAACCACCCACGGCATCAGCGAGGTGGCGCGGCGATGCAGCAAGACGGCGACCGAGGCGAAGACCGAGAGCATCGTCGCCCAGTAGAGCAGTGAGCCTTCCTGTCCGCCATAGAACGCCGAGAGCGAGTAATACCACGGCATCGACAGGCTCGAATGCTCGGCGACATATGCCGCGCCAAAGTCGTGCGTCAGGAAGGAGGCGATCAGCGAGCCAGAGGTGATCAGCAGGAAGGCGGCGACTACCAGCACAGCGCGGCGGCCACTCGTCACCAGCGCGGGCCGACGCAGTGACGCGCCCAGCGCCGAGGCGCCGAGGGCGTACAGCGTGAAGACCAGCGCGAGCGTCAGCGCAATCGCGCCGAGATCGGTGAATCGCACGAGACCTACTCCTGTGAACGCGAAGACAAGCTGGAATGCGAGCGCCACTGGCTACATAGTGGCGCGGGTCGGCTAATTGCCGCCGGAGCTACTCGCTCCGGGCGTCGCCGCCTGGAACTTCGATGGACACTTGGCAAGCAATGTGGACGCCTGGAAGACGCCATGGACATAGTGGCCCTCGACCACCACCTGCGTGCCTGCCCGCACAGTGTCTGGCACCACCCCCGAGTAGGCGACGGCCATCTCTGGCGTGACTTTGGTGGCGGTATCGGTGATGTTGAACTTCACCCCCTGGGCGCCACCATCGAGATGCGTCACGCCTGCCTGCGAGACAAATCCGGCCACGCGCACCGACTGCCCGGAACACGCCGAGCAGCCTTGCAGCTCAGGGATGGTCATGTAATATTCCGCAGAGGTCCCGGTGTTGGCGACGACCAGATAGATCACCGCCGCCACGATCGCCAGCCCCGCGATCACAAAGCCCCAGCGCGCCTTTCGCCGCTTCGGACGCGGCGCCAGCGCGGGCGCTTCGATCACACCCTCTGTCAGCATGGCTGTACCTCCAACCGCCAATGATTGCGTTGCTATCGTCAAGACATTAGCGCGCGACACCGAGCGCCACATCGAACAGTCCATTGAGCACAGCGCCGAGCAGGAACACGACGACACCCAGCGCCAGAATCAGCCGCGGCGCGAGCCGCCACAGACGTCCGCGCAGCCGGGCTGGCCGTCGCGCCTCCTGCGCCTGGAACACCGCCAGGCCGAACATCGCCAGCGCCAGCGCGATCTTCACGGCTAGCGCCACCACATACGCCGCGCCGACTGTCGTGGTCGTCAACCGGTCAAAGACCAGATAGACGCCGCTCAGCAGCAGCGTGACGATGCTGATATTCACCAGCCGCCGGAACTGTGCGGCGATGGCCGCTCCGACCTCCGGCGCCGCCTTGCCCAGCCGCAGCGCGGGCGTGATGACCAGCAGATAGATCAGGCTGCCGCCGACCCAGACGCCGCCCGCCAGCGTATGCGCCGTTCGCATCAGATCGCTCAGCGCCTGGAGTAGCATGGCGACGCGCTCGCTTACCGCATGATGGCCATCAGCGCCGATGACGGCGCGAGGCCGATCGAAAACTGCTGCGCCCACGACGAGATGACCGAGACCTCGCCCGTCAGGTAGAGCAGTGACACCAGAATCAGCGCCACGCCAGCGACCTTCGCGATGACATTGTTGTAGCGCTTCGACCAGCCGAACGCGCGCAAGCCGAAGGACGCGCCAATCCCGATGACCAGAAACGGGATCGCAAAGCCCGCCGAGTAGAACGCCAGCAGCAGCCCGCCCTGCGCCGATGAGCCTGATGCGCCGACAAAGACCAGAATCGACGTCAGAACCGGCCCGATGCACGGCGTCCATCCAGCCGCGAAGATGATGCCCAGCGCGAACGGCGCCGCCAGACCCCAGCCCCGCAGCGATGCGCCTGTCACCTGAAAGCGGCTCTCGCGCATCAGAAACTCCGTCACCTGGCGCGGCAGCACTCCCAGCAGGAATGCGCCCATCACCAACATGACGATGCCCGCGACGGTCTCCATCACCGGACGATACGCGGCCAGCAGCGTGCCGAAGCCCGCGACGAGAAAGCCGAGCGCGATGAACGTCACCGAAAAGCCCGCGACAAAGAACACACTGGCGATGGCGGCTGAGCCGAAGAGCCTGGAGCGCCACGACGCGACACCGCCGCCGCTCAGGCTGACATCGCTGTCGCTCAGCGTCAGTGAGCTGATATAGCTGATGTAGCCCGGCGCGAGCGGCGCGACGCACGGCGAGAAGAACGACGCCAGGCCGCCCAACAGCGCTATGAAGATCGCTCCCGCGCTCAGATGTGTAATCACACTTGCCGCTCCCTGGTCGACTACTCGCTCAGAACCACGCGGACGACTGCTCGACTCATTTCATGATCGCCTGAATCGAGCGGTCGAGCGAGCCGCTATCCATCGGTCCGCCGTACTTGCTGACGACCACGCCCGCGCGATTGATAAAGACCGTCTCAGGTGGCCCCGTCACGCCATAGGCGATAGATGTATTGCCGTTGGGGTCATCCCCAATCGGATAGGACACGTTGTATTCCCTGGCGAAATCGAGGCTGTTCTGCTGCGTATCCTGATAGACGATTCCCACGAAGACGACGCCTTGCGGCGACCACTTCTGCCAACCCGCGTCCAGCACAGGCGCTTCCTCGACGCATGGGTTGCACCATGACGCGAAGAAGTTGACCACAACCGGCTTGCCCTTGAGCGCCGCCAGATGGATCGTCTGCCCGGCCTGGCCGTTATAGAGCGTCGTGGTGAAGTCTGGAGCAGGCTTGCCATCGATGCTCGACCACGATGACGTCTTGCTCACCGCCGACCCCGCCGCGACCAGCTTCATCGCCAGGAGCGCGATGAGTCCGAGCGAGATCACAGCGGAGATCGCCAGCATGACCATCCCACGTCGCTGGGCCCTGGGCATCGTCCGCATCTCCTGTAATACCTTGATATGACTCCGTTCCTCGCCACTGTGCGTCCGCTTCCAGTGAGGGGGCGAGCGCACAGCGGCGAAGAGGCGAAGTCGCTAATGCTCTGACTTCCAGTCGGGACTGTCAGGATGCTTCATGTCATAGTACGGGCGTCGGCCACGCACCACCGGAATCGTCACGAAGTTTTCGACCGGCGGCGGCGACGTGGTCGCCCACTCCAGCGTGAAGGCGTCCCATGGGTCATTGGTCGCGGTCCGCTTCTTCGCCATCGTCCAGAAGAAGTTGACGAGGAATACGATCACGCCAACCCCGATGGTGAACGCGCCAATCGTCGAGAGCAGATTCAGACCCTCCCAGCCGAAGCCCGCCGGGTAGGTGTACTGGCGGCGCGGCATGCCGAGCAATCCGAGGATGTGCATCGGGAAGAACGCCGCGTTCAGGCCAATCATGAACAGCCAGAACTGGAGCTGCCCGAGCCGCTCATTGAGGATGCGCCCGAACATCTTCGGGAACCAGTAGAAGATGCCGCCCATCAGCGCCATGACCGAGCCGCCAAAGAGCACATAGTGGATGTGCGACACGACGAAGTACGTATCCGTCACCTGATAGTCGAACGGCACCACGGCCAGCGCCGCGCCATTCAGGCCACCGATGAGGAACATCGAGACGAAGCCCAGTGCGAAAAGCATCGGCGCCTTGAACCGTACCTTGCCGCCGTAGACGGTCGCGACCCAGTTAAAGATCTTCACCGCTGTCGGGATGGCGATCAGCGTCGTGCTGGAGGCGAAGAACGCCTGCGCCAGCGGTGGCAGCCCGACCGCGAACATGTGGTGCGCCCAGACGGTGAAGCTGAGGAAGCCAATCGCGACGCCCGACCACGCGACGAAGGTGTAGCCGAAGATCGGCTTGCCCGAGAAGACTGGCAGAATCTCCGAGACCATGCCAAAGGCTGGCAGGATCAGGATGTACACCTCAGGATGGCCGAAGGACCAGAACAGGTGTTGCCACAGCAGCGGATCACCACCCAGACTTGCCTGATAGAAGTGCGTCCCGAGATGGCGGTCAAACAGCAGCAGGAAGCTGGCGACTGTCAGGCTCGGCAGCGCGAAGATCAGCAGGAACGATGTCACCATCGTCATCCAGGTGAAGAGCGGCATGCGGTTGATCGTCATGCCAGGCGCACGCATGCGCAGAATCGTCACGACGAAGTTGATCGCGCCGGTCAGTGAAGCGATGCCCAGGATGTTGAGGCCGACAATCCAGAAGTCTGGATTCTGGCCTGGCGAGAAGCAGCCCTGGCCACCAGCGGCCGCCGCCTGCGCCGCTTGCTGCGCCGCTTGCTGCGCCGTCGTGACGGCTTGCGTCAGGCAGGTCGGCGTCGCCTCGGTCAGTGGCGCATAGCTGAACCAGCCCGCATTCGGAGCCGAGCCGACGACGAAGCTGAGGCTCATCACGATGCCGCCGACAAGGAACAGCCAGTAGCCAAGCGCATTGATGCGCGGGAACGCCATATCACGCGCGCCGATCATCAACGGCACGAGATAATTGCCGAAGCCCGTCCAGATCGGCATCATGAACAGGAAGATCATGATGGTAGCGTGCATCGTGAACACCTGGTCATATTGCTCAGGTGTCAGGAAGCCGCTATTCGCGGTCGCCAACTGCGTCCGGATCAGCAGCGCGAGCACGCCGCCGAAGAGGAAGAAGAAGAACGCCGTGTAGATGTACATGATACCGATCTTTTTGTGATCGGTCGTCGTGACCCACGACCCGATGGCGGATTGGGTCCAGGACCGTCGCGCAGTACGACTGCGTGTCGCGACACTCCCTACTGCCATGTGAGAGTCCTCTCAGTTCCAGTCCGTGTAATGCGAGGCGCCCGCCGCTCGATGCGTCGCAGGTGCGCGCCGAGCGCCTCGCCGCCGTGTCGTGGCGACGCTATTTCAAGCTCTCCAGATAGGCGACCAGCTCATTGATCTGGTCATTGGTGAGCTGCGGGAACGCGGGCATGTCAACGCCATCCTTCACCGCCTGTGGATTCCGAATCCATGCGGCAAGGTTCGCCGGATTATTGTCAACCACACCACCCGCGATCCACTGGCGGCTGCCGAAGTGGGTCAGATTAGGGCCAATGAGCTTCGAAGTATCCGTTGTCGTGACGCCGTTGATCGCGTGGCAGCCGATGCAGGGACTCGACGCGAAATACTTCGCGCCCGCCTGCGCCAGCGTTTCGGTCGACTTCGCGGCGACCTGCTGCTGCTGGCCTATCCACGTCTGGTAGTCAGACGTCGAGACGGCATGCACCAGGAAGTCCATATGGGCATGTTGTGTGCCGCAGAACTCGGCGCACTCACCGCGATACCAGCCAGCGGAGTCCGCCTGGAGCCACATCGAATTGTCGTGGCCGGGGATCACGTCTGTCTTGCCGCCAAGCTGCGGCACCCAGAAGCTGTGGATGACGTTGTCGGACCGAAGGTTGATGTGGACGACGGTTCCCGTCGGAATCCACAGTTCATCCGCTGTCACGACATGCTGATCGGGGTACTGGAACTCCCACCACCACTGGTGGCCAATCGCGGTAATCGTGACCGTATTGGAGGACTGGGGCTGCTGAATGGAGAACATCGTCGTAATGGTCGCGATCAGCACCAGCACCAGCACTACTGACGGCGCAATCGTCCAGGCGATCTCGATCTTGGTGTTACCGTGCGTCTGCGTCGGCTCTGGCGAGCCCGGGCGCGCGCGATAGCGAATGATCGAGTAGATCAGCACCGAGATGACGATCACGAAGACCGCCGTCGCGATGATGAGGATACCCCAGAAGAGGTTTGACTCTTGGAGCCCAATCGGGCCTTTCGGGTCCAGCAAGCTAGGCGTGTGGGTGATGTCGTTGATCGATGTGTTGCCACAGCCCGCAAGCAGCAGGGCGAAGAGCAACGGCAGCAACGACGCGGCCCGACGCCATGTCGGCTTCAATGGCATACGAAGAATCCTCGGCCTTCCCAGTGTTTCACAACCGGAGCGCGCTCACAGCGCATGGCAGGGAGCCACCCGCGCTGGCCAGCGCCCGCATGCGGGCGCCTCGGCGACACTCACGGCGCATCGTATCATGCGCGTCCATCAGATGGAACAACGAGCGGCATCCGCCGATGGCCGCATCCGCGTGACCGCGTGCGGCCTGAACGGGCGAATCACTCGCCATCACATCTACCGCAGCACATGGTCGAGCGCCATCACGGCGAACAGCAACGCCAGGTAATAGTTCGAGAACCAGAACATGGTCCGTGCGCTCTTGAGCGTGCGGGACTGGCCCAGCTTGATGGCAAAGACCAGCAGCCCGGCGCCCAGCGCGATCGCGCAGACGAGATAGAGATAGCCCATGCCGCCTGTCACGAAGAGCAGCAAACTCGACGCCACCAGCACAATCGAGTAGACAATAATCTGCTGATAGGTGAACGCATCGCCCCGGACGACTGGCAGCATCGGTACCTTCGCTCGCGCATAGTCTTTCTTCAGCACGATCGAAAGCGCCCAGAAGTGCGGCGGCGTCCACAGGAAGATTACCGCGAACATCAGCAGCGGCGTCCACAGCGACGGCCCCCAGCGCAACGGCGCCACGGCCGCCCAGCCGATCAGCGCCGGGACGGCTCCAGCCGCGCCACCAATCACGATATTCTGGGTGGTTGTGCGCTTGAGCCACATCGTGTAGATGAGCACGTAGAAGAGAATCGCGCTCAGCGCCAGCGCCGCGCTCGTCAGGTTGACGAAGACGCCAAAGTCCACGACCGAGAGCGCGCCAATGATGACGCCGAAGATCAGCGCATGCGTCGGCTCGATCTTCCCGGAGGGAATCGTGCGGAGCTTCGTGCGGCTCATCAACTCGTCGATGTCGCGATCCCAGTAGCAGTTGATGGCGTTTGCGCTGCCAGCGGCGAACAGACCACCTAGTAACGTCGCCAGTGTCACGCCCAGAGGCGGTAGCCCATTGAGCGCGACAACCATCGCCGCAAGCGTGACACCCAGAAGCAGGACGGTGACGTGGGGCTTCATGAGGTTGATGTAGGCTGAGATGGTGGTACCCACGCCGCGAGGTTTGCCCGCCTCGACAGGGATCACTTTCTGCATAGCGTATTGTTACCCTTCGGCTTCTATCTGGAGGGCGAACTGAGCCACATAGTGTTGATTGTATCGTCGAAGCCTGAACGCCACGCTTGCAGCACAGGTCATCACCCTAACAATCGCCTGAACGAGATGTCGCGCCGCGTACACAGGCTAGCCCGTTGCCACGCGGCCAGAATCTCACTATACTATCATATGGCATTGCTTTTGAGATGCGTTATTCAGGCGCCAGTCAGGTAGTCGCGTGCCAGATACCTCCCCATCCCAAGGCGCTCACAGCGCCACACCGAAGACGTCCGCGCTCAGCCGAGGCCAGAGCGGCGCACAGCGCGCCCAGCGGCGGCCCACACCTGCGTCGTCGGATGGCGCGGCGCCCAGGACTTCCTTGCCAACACCAGCGCAGTCACAGGCGCGTGCGCTGGCGCGTGCGGGTCGCGCCCAGCTCGATCAGCGGCTCGACACCATCATGCGCGAGGTGGCGCGACTTACCGAGCTTGCGGAGCAGACCGCCACCACACGGCGAGCGTCAGGAGCCATCCGCGCGGAAATCGAGCGCGCGCGAAGCGTGGCCGCCGCGTTGGAGCGGCTGATCGCGCTGGAGCGTGTATCGCTGCGCCTGGGACAGGTGGAGGTGTCCGATCTGCTGATCGCCGCGCTCTCACACTGGAAGACGCGCGCCCCAGAGCGCACGTTCGAGCTGGCGCTTCCGGGGCATGAGCCGAAGCTGCTTGGGGATGGCGCGCTGATCGAGCAGGCCATCGAGGGCCTGATCGCCTGGGCAGCCGCGTGCAGCGCGCCGGGTGATATTCGCGTGAGTCTGCGCCCAATGCATCCCGCCGAGACGGACGCGAGTGGTGACATCATTATCGCGGTGCGCTGCCCTCTGCGCGCCACTGACAACCTCCAGCCCACCCATCTCTTCGAGCGCATCCCCGCGCCACAGGCCGACGATGCCGGCGGGCTGGAGCTGACTCTGGCCCGCGCCGTCGCTGAGCGCCACGGAGGACGCGCCTGGGCTGAAGTCTCCGCGATGGAGCAGGCGTTGACGCTCTCGCTCGCGCTACCGACAGCGCCCACCCCCGCCGCGCTCGTGAGTCAGCTGGACATGGGGGCGCATGACCCTGCCGACGGTGTGGACGGCGCGGCGGCCGCTGGTGTCCCTGAGCTGGCCCGCGCGCGCAAGGTCATCGTGGTGGCGCATGCTGACGCGCGAATGGCCCGCTACCTGCGCGCCAACCTGGAAGCGGCGGAGTTCAGCGCGAAGACGGCGACAACCCTGAGCGCAACGCTGAAACTGATCGAGCTGGAGGAGCCAGATCTGGCGCTGCTCGATCTCGCGCTGCCCGATGACCAGCAGCGCGAGCCGCTGGCGCGGACGCTGGCGCGCACCACGGCCCCGGTCATTGCGCTGGGACCCAGCGGAGACCCCTCAGCGTGCGTGTGCGCGCTGGATGCGGGCGCAGTGGACTACATCGCGCAGCCGCTGAGTGTGGAAGAGACGATCGCGCGCATTCGTCGGGCGCTCCGTCCGGGGCCAGGGCATGCGGCAGACGCGCGCCAGCGCATCATCACCTGTGGCGATCTGGTCATTGATGACACGCAGCGACTCGTGACCGTCGGCGGGACGCCCGCACAGCTGAGCAAAACGGAGTACCGATTGCTGCGGACCCTGGCGCAGAATCTCGGCAAGACGCTCTCACACGAGGCGCTGCTCGCTCAGGTCTGGGGTCCCGCCTACAGCGAAGAGATCGAGTTCATCTGGGTCTATATCCGTCGGCTACGGCGCAAGATCGAGCCGGATCCCGCGCGCCCGCGCTACATCCTGACCGCTCCGGGTGTCGGCTACCGGCTGGCCCAGCCATCCGCGCAACGCATGCCGTGAATAAGCCTGCGTCCGGCGAGATGAGTTTGGCCCGCGCGGCGTCAGCCTAGCGCAGCCGAGGTCAGGCGAAGACCTGAGAGACGCATCAGGCGCATTCCCGATTGTGACACTCTGCGTTACTCTGGTATACTTTTTGGCGGCATTGTCGCAACATCCTGAGCCTTCTTCATCAATGAAGCGGCTGCAGGAGGTCGCGTGTATAGACGTCATAACACGCCAAGCGCCGCGCGACCCATTGATTGAAATCTGATGTGAATGGGTCTGACGGTCGCTGAAAGGATCGCTACAACGATGAAGAAGGTGATGTACGCTCTCGTTCCGCTGGCGCTCACGCTGACGTTGGCGCTGGGAGCGTGTGGTAAGCCCGCCGCTGGCGGTGGGCCAGGAACCGGAACGACGACCGGAAGCAGCGGCGGCGGCTGCACGACCTCACAGACGATCAAGCTCACGGTGGATAATTTCGCCGCTAGCTGCTATACCGTCTCAGCAAACCAGGCGGTAACGTTTGACGACCCCTCGGCCTCCGGCGGCATCCACATCATCTGCACAGGTCAGGACGCGAAGTGCGACTCGCAGGCGGGCGCGCCCAGTGACCTCAGCGCGCCGGGGTTCCAGATTCAGCCCGGGCAGACGCACCAGGTTACATTCACGACGCCTGGCACGTACAAGATTGCCTGCACGGTGCACCCGGCGATGAACATGACGTTGACGGTCAAGTAGCTCCGCATCCGCTTGAGCAGACGTTGCAAACGAACAGGCTCATCATGCTTCGGTGTGATGAGCCTGTTCCGCGATGTCGAGGGATTATCAGGCTGGCTGCCGCGCCTGTAATCGCCTGTAATCGTCTGAGGGCCGCGCGGGACTTGAGTTTCGCGCGCCTGAGCCGCTAGCCCGCTTCTGATCGAACTGATCGAACTTGCGGACGACGACACGCGTTTGACGCGACTCGGGATGGCGCGGCATACTGTGAGGCGATGCGCTAGCAGACCAGCCCAGGCCGCAGGGAGACACACAACCGCATGAGCCAGTCACCGTTTGAGACGACGCCAGAGTCCCTCAGCCAGCGCTACGACGTCATCGTCGTCGGGGCGGGCCACGCGGGCTGCGAAGCGGCGCTGGCGGCGGCGCGAATGGGCCAGCGGACCCTGCTGCTGACGATGAATCTCGACAGCGTCGCGCTGATGCCCTGCAATCCCAGTGTCGGCGGACCCGCCAAGGGGCATCTCGTGCGCGAGATCGATGCGCTCGGCGGCGAGATGGGGCGCAACACCGACCGCACCTTCATCCAGATGCGTCTGCTCAACACAGGCAAGGGGCCAGCGGTACAAGCGCTGCGGGCGCAATGCGACAAGCAAGCGTATCGCCTCAGCATGAAGTATGCGCTGGAGAGCCAGCCGGGTCTCGATCTGCGACAGGGCGCCGTCACCGACCTGATCTCCACCCGCGACGCGGATGGTCGGCCGCGTGTCACGGGCGTCGTCACGTCCACAGCGCGCTATAGCGCCGCCGCGGTCATCCTGACGACGGGCACCTTCATCAACGGGCGGCTCGTCGTCGGCTCGCGCACGCAGCCCGGCGGCCGCACCGGCGAGGGGCCAGCGCTTGGCATCTCCGACGCGCTCATCAGGCTGGGGCTGACGGTGCGCCGCTTCAAGACAGGCACGCCGCCACGCATAGACGCGCGCTCGATTGACTTTGGCCAGACGATTCCACAGCCGGGCAGCCCAACGCCGCTCTACTTCTCCTACGACTTCACCACAGACGCCGCCGCACGCGCTGACATCGCCCTGCCGCCTGGTCGCCCCAGCCCGCTCTATCCAATTCCGCCCGACGCTGAGACGACCTGGCGCGCGCAGCTTCCCTGCTACCTCGTCCACACGACGCCGCAGACCCACGAAGTCATCCGCGCGAACCTCGACCGCTCGCCACTCTACAACGGCGTCATCGAGGGCGTCGGCCCGCGCTATTGTCCCTCGATTGAAGACAAGGTCGTGCGCTTCGCCGAGAAGGAGCGCCACCAGGTCTTTCTGGAGCCAGAGGGCTGGCGCACGAGCGAGGTCTACGTGCAGGGGATGAACACCAGTCTGCCGGAGGACGTGCAACTGGCGATGCTGCGCACTATTCCCGGATTGGAGCGCGCCGAGGTGATGCGCTGGGGCTACGCCGTCGAGTACGACTACGTGCCGTCGGATCAACTCAGCCTGAGCATGCGAACCAAGGCCGTCGAAGGTCTCTACCTCGCGGGGCAGATCAACGGCACGTCAGGCTATGAGGAGGCCGCGGCGCAGGGGGTCATGGCGGGCGTCAACGCGGCGCTGAGCGCGCGGGGTGAGCCGCCCTTCATCCTGCGGCGCGACGAGGCGTACATCGGCGTACTGATCGATGATCTGGTGACGCAGCCACCCACCGAGCCGTATCGGCTGCATACCTCGCGGGCCGAGCGCCGCCTGCTCCTGCGCCACGACAACGCCGATCTGCGGCTCTCGCGACATGCCTGGCGGCTCGGACTGATCGGCGCGGAGCGTTACGCGGCGGTCGAGCGGCGGCGCGAACTGATCGGCGATGTGCTCGGCCAGCTAGACGCGGCGGCCGTCACGCCTTCGCGCGCCACAGCGGAGCAGGCTGCGGCCCTGGGCCTCGACCCCATCACACAACCCATGACGGCCGGCCAGCTGCTGCGGCGCCCTGCGGCGCGCTATTGGCAAGTCGCCGCGCTGACCACACGGCCATCCGGCGCGATAGGTGAAGAGCGAACGTCACCAGCGCTGCCCGCGCTCGATGACGACACGGCGACTGAGGTTGAGTTGCGCGTGAAGTACGCGGGCTATGTGCGCAAGGAGGAAGCGAGCGTTCATCGCTCGCTGCGAATGGAAGAGAGCCAGATCCCTGCCGACATCGCGTATGCCGACCTCCGAGGGCTGCGCGCCGAGGCGCGACTGCATCTCCAGCGAGTGCAGCCGCGCACGATTGGTCAGGCCTCACGCATCCCGGGGGTCAGTCCCGCCGACATCTCGCTGCTGCTCATCCACATTGAACGGATGCGCCGCACCCGGCTCCGGGCTTGAGGGAGCCGAGACGAGACGACGCAGCTCCTCGACTGTCATGATGCGTCCGGCGGTAACGAGGTCGGTAGGATGGAGCATGAAATCCATCGCCATCCAGAGCGACTTGGAATGCCGGTAGAACGCGAATGGCGTCAGCACAGCGAGACCGAGCCCAATGACGATCGACCATACCAGCGGCGCCTGGAAGATCAGCAGCGGGAAGATGGCGAAAAAGATCAGCAGCTCGGTCACGACAAGGTTGACCGCGATGGCGCCAGTCCAGTAGCCCTCCTCGCGCTCGAAGACCCAGCCACACGAGCCGCAGCTTTCGTACATGTGGTAGCCGTGCTGATAGAGCTTGCCGACGCCACAGCGAGGACAGCGCAATCTCAGCCCGCGCCAGAATAACAAACCGAACACGCCAAACATTATGTCTACTCCTTGGGCGAGGGCCGTCGCATCAGCGATACCAGAGTGATGCCTGCATGAAGCCAGTCGCCCATGCGGATACCGTTCTACATAGTAGTAGCTTTAGTTTACCGCATCGCGGTGGACGCTTGACGCTTCTGGGCCAACGAGAGAAGCGGCAGGGCAGCGTTTCATCCAGCGCGCAAGAGACACGGTGCGGCGGCAGGCGGGGGCAGCGTAACGCGCCGCAACCGCTCACCGCCGCGCGCTCCGCGAGTGGGATGTCGGTGAGCATGCGCAACGACATCCTTCGTTGGCGCTCTGGCCCAAAGCCTCCGCTTGACAGCGCGCGACCCACGATTCTATGCTGCCTACACCACTGAGCGCGGCTCCCTATGCGCCATCCTCAGCCGCGCGGTCCATCGGCGTTGATTTCGACCACTACTTTCGACCACTACGTCGGACACTGGAGGCCAGGGCATGGGAAGACTCACCGGACGAGTCGCATTGGTCACGGGCGCGGGACGCGGCATCGGAGCCGCCACCGCGAAGCGCCTCGCTGAGGAAGGCGCGCGCGTCACCCTCGCCGATCTCGACATCGAAGGCGCGGAGCGTGTCGCGGCGGAAATCAACGCGCTTGGCTCCGAGGCGACAGCCGTGCGCTGCGATGTCTCGCGGCACGAGGACGCTGAGCAAGCGGTAGCCGCAGCGATCGAGAAGTTCGGGCAGCTCGACATCCTCGTCAATAATGCGGGCGTGCTGCGCGATAATCTGCTGTTCAAGATGTCAGACGACGACTGGGATACCGTGCTCGACGTCCATCTGAAGGGCGCCTTCCTCTGCGCGCGAGCCGCCCAGAAGCACATGGTCGAGCGCAAGTATGGCCGCATCATCAGCCTCTCCTCCACCTCGGCGCTGGGCAATCGTGGCCAGGTCAACTACAGCGCGGCGAAGGCTGGCATGCAGGGCTTCACGCGCACGCTGGCCATCGAGCTTGGCCCGTTTGGCATCACTGCCAACGCCGTCGCCCCGGGCTTCATTGATACTGACATGACACGGGCGACCGCGCAGCGTCTCGGCGTGACGCCTGAACAATTCCAGCAGGGCATGTCGCAGATGATCCCGCTACGGCGCGTGGGGCAGCCCAGCGAAGTCGCCAGCGTCATCGCCTTCCTCGCGTCTGAGGACGCCAGCTATGTCAGCGGACAGGTCATCTATGTCGCCGGCGGTCCGGCGGGCGTGTTGATGTAATACTCGCGCGGTAGGCTCAGGCCGGGGTGGGGCAGACATTACGCACGTCACAGGAATCGCGCCGCGCCCGCCCGGTCGCTCTGTAATTCCCCTGAGGTCTGGAGGCGTCTCATGAACGTAGGCGACATGCTTGCCAACTCCGCAGCGCAGTATCCCGACAAGACAGCCATCATCTTCCGCGATCAGCCGACGAATTACGCGGAGTTCAACCTGCGCGCCAATCAGGTGGCCAATGGGCTGATTGATCTGGGTGTGCGCAAGGGCGACCGTGTGGGGCTGCTGCTCCACAACATCCCACTCTTTCTGGAGGCCTACTACGGTGTCCTGAAGGCGGGCGCGGTCGTCGTGCCGATGAACGTGCTCTACAAGCAGGGCGAGGTCGCCTACATCATGCGGGATTGCGGCGCCAAGGCGCTGCTGACCTTCGCGCCCTTCGCGCCCGTCGCCCTGGCGGCGGCGAGTGAGTGTCCCGACCTGAAGCATGTGATCGTCGCGGCCCCCGTCGCTGTGCCTGGCGCCCTCTCCTGGGCGCAGACAATCGGCGCCGCGCCAGCCACGCCGCCACATGTCGAGGTACGGGAAGACGACCTGGCGGTACTCTCCTACACGTCGGGCACGACGGGTCGCCCAAAGGGAGCGATGCTCACCCACGGCAACCTGCTGGCGAACATCGAGGAGAACAGCGACATCCAGCAAATCAAGATCAGCAGTGATGACGTCGTCTGGCTGGGGCTTCCACTCTTCCACATCTATGGCATGAACGTCGGCATGAACAACACTATTCACTATGGCGGGACGATGTTGGTGGTCGAGCGCTTCGAGCCACTTGCCACGCTGGAAGACATTCAGAAGCACCGCGTGACGGTCATCTATGGCGCCCCGCCCATGTTCATCGCCTGGTCGCAGGTCCCCACCATCCGCGAAACTGACTTTAGCAGTGTGCGCTTCATCTCGTCGGGCGCCGCCGCGCTTCCCGTGGCGATCATCGGCCTGTTCCAGGAGCTGACGCACGCGCCGATCACCGAGGGCTATGGGCTATCGGAGGCGTCGCCCGTGCTGACGACCAATGCGGCTGGCCCCTACACCAAGCCCGGTACAGTCGGCCCAGCCATCCCAGGTGTCGAGATCAAGATCGTGGACGATGCGGGAAACGAGGTCCCACACGGCGAGATGGGTGAATTGATCGCGCGCGGCCCGAATATCATGGTCGGGTACTGGAATCAGCCGCAAGCCACAGCCGATACGCTGCGTGACGGATGGCTCTATACTGGCGACCTCGCTACCGAGGACGAGGACGGCTATATCACGATCGTGGACCGCAAGAAAGACATGATCGTGGTCTCGGGCTACAATGTCTACCCACGCGAGGTGGAGGAGATGCTCTATCAGCATCCGGCGGTAGCCGACGCGGCGGTCGTGCAGTATCCTGACCCATATCAGGGAGAATCGGTGCTGGCCTTTGTCGTGCGCAAAGAGGGTCAGAACGTCAGCGCGCAGGAGCTGATTGACTTCTGCCGGAGCCAGATCGCCGTCTTCAAATGCCCGCGCCGGATCGAGTTCGTGGATGAGCTGCCAAAGAACAACACGGGCAAGGTCTTGCGGCGCCAGCTGCGCGACCAGGCGAACCAGCTGGCGCAGACGTCGCAGGCGTCCTAATAGCGCGGTCACCGATCACATGCCGCTCTCGCGCCGCTCTTTCGATGCGGTGGCGGCGCGAGAGAACAGCGCGCTCACGTCAGGGAGGAGACAGCGATGATTACCGCACTGGTGCTGATGAACGTCGAGCGCGGCTCAATCAATGAGACGGCGCAGGCGCTGCTGGCGATCTCTGGCGTGGCGGAGGTCTACTCGGTGACGGGCGAGTGGGACCTCGTGACCGTCCTGCGCCTGCCCGCCTACGAAGACCTGGCTACCGTCGTCACCGAGAAGATGGTGGCTCTCACGGGCATCCGCCGCACGCAGACGATGATGGCGTTCAAAGCCTACTCCCGCGAAGACCTCGAACAGGCGTGGGACCTCGGCGTGCAGTAGGCGCGACACCTTCACACTGGCCCCTCGCCCGCTGGGTGAGGGGCCAGAGGCGCGTCTATGCGAGAGCATCGATGCGCTGTGCCAGCGTGACATCTTTCTGGGTCACGCCGCCTTCGTCGTGGGTCGCAAGGGTCATCGTGACGCGCGTATAGGTGATCGTCATGTCGGGGTGGTGGCCCATCTCTTCAGCGGCGACCGCCACACGATCCACAAAGCTGATGCCGTTAGGAAACGTCGCGAAGGTGTACGTTTTGGTCAGAGTGTCGCCCGCGCGCGACCAGCCAGGCAGGCTCGCCAGCGCCGTCGTGATCTCGTCGTTCGAGAGCTTCGCCATGCTCATACCTCGCTTTTTCTGAGCGACCTCAAGCGCCTGTCAGATTGGTGGCTTCCATCGCTGCTGGCCGCGATTGCGGGGCGCGCGACGCGGATTGCCTTTCTCGCGCTGCCTACGCGAGCCCGCATCGTCATCTTGCTCAGCCTGGAGGCGCTTGACGGCGAGTTGGTGGGTGAAGCGCTTGCGCACCAGACGCGGCGCCTCGTCCATGCGCCGCTGCAAATCGCCCACGCGGGCGGTTGCGGCGCCCTGCTTGCTCGCGCCGTCGCGCACCTCGAAATCATCGCTAACGACCACGACCTCGCAGCCCTCATCATGCGCCTGCGCCGCCAACCGGATGATCGCGGCGTCGGCGGTTTCGTCCGCGCTGGTAAAGATGACGCGGCCACGCGAGAAGCCCGGAAACGGCTGAACGCTCTCGCCGCCTCCATCGCCATCAAAGACGACCACGACACGATGCGGCGTGTGGCGATAGCGTGCGGCAAGCCGGGTCAGCAGCGCGTCGCGTCCGGCGGCGAGGCTGCCGCGCTCCACCTGGGCCAGCGCAGGCGTGTTGCGGATGACGTTGTAGCCATCCACATAGATCGTGCGTGGACCCATCATGCGCCGCGCTCACCTTCATCACATTCGGTTTGCCTGCTTGCCCGCTCAAGCCGTCTCTACTAACAACCCTAGCGCCGGGCCATACCTGCGCGCAAGCTACTCGACGCTGTCAGCGGACGCCTCGCTGGGCATCGTCCAGCCGCGCTGCCGCCAGATCTCATAGAGCGCGACCGAGCCAGCGATGGCGGCGTTGACTGATCCCACATGACCGCGCATCGGCAGGCTGATGAGCACATCGCAATGCTCCTTCACGAGTCGGCTGATGCCCTTGCCTTCGTTACCCACAACCAGCGCGATTGGCCCCTTCAGGTTCGCCTGATCAAAGCGGGTCTTGGCCGAGCCTTCCAGCCCGATGCACCAGAGGCCTCGCTTCTTGAGGTCGTCCAGTGTGCGCGTGATGTTCGTCACCTGCGCCACGGGCAGGAACTCCACCGCGCCCGCTGAGGTCTTGTCCACCACCGGGGTCAGACCAGCCGCGCGATGCTCCGGGATGATGACGCCGTGCGCGCCGACCACCTCAGCCGTGCGGATCAGCGAGCCGAGGTTGTGCACATCCTGAATGGCGTCGAGCACGACCACCAGCGCGTCCTCGCCCAGCTCCTTCGCACGTTGGAGGATGTCCTCCACGTCCGCATAGGTACGCGGGGCGACGAGGGCGACGACGCCCTGATGGTTCGAGTTTTTCGAGAGATCATCGAGCCTGCGCTTCGGGGTCGGCTCCACAGGCACGCCGATGCGCCGCGCCTGGTCGAGCAACTGGCTCATGCCAGAGTCGCGCGGCCCCTGCGCGATCAGGATGCGGTGCACGCGCCGCCGCGAGCGCAACGCCTCCAGCACGGGGTAGCGTCCCCATACATAGTCTGCCATGCCTGTTTCGCCTCGTTTTCACCAACGACCTCATCCCCGTCCTCTCTCCCTTCAGGAGATGGGCGAACGAGGTGATTACTCTTTTATGGTCCAGACGGCGCCTTGCGGCGTGTCCTTCACCGTCACATGATAGCGCTCGTCAAGCTCCTTGCGGATGCGGTCGGACTCCGCCCAGTCGCGATTCTTGCGCGCTGTGTCGCGCTGGCGCACACGCTCCTCGATCTCGGCGCGGCGCTCCGCTGACAGGCCACCGCTCGCCTCAGCCTCATCCAGAGCGATACCGACGACGCCGGTTAGCTCGACGAGCGTGTCGAGCGCGGCGCGCAGGGTCGGCGCCGTCTCTGGCGCCAGCGTCTCCGCACGCAGCCCACTCGCCAGATCATTGATGCGGTGAACCAGCTCATCGATCACACTGAGCGCACGCGACGTGTTCAGGTCATCGTCCAGCGCGGCGATGAAGTCCGCGCGAGCGCCGTCGAGCCGCTGCAGCGTCTCAGGGTCAGCCGTCGCGCCCGCGGTCGCCTGCGCGTCCTCAGCCCATGCGATCAGCCGTCGCAGGTTCGTCGCTGTCTCGGCCCAGCGCCGCCAGCGCACGACCGAGGCGCGCAGCTGATCTTCCGAGTAGATCAGGTTGGCGCGGTACTGCTGCCCCAGCAGATAGGTGCGCAGCGCCATCGGCGGAACGTCGCCCGCCGCCAGCACCGACGCGATGGTGACAAAACTGCCCGAATGCGCCATTTTCTGTGTCGAGCGCGCGGCGCCATCTGGCCCTTCGCCCTCTTCGTTGGCGATCGTCTCCGCCACCGCCTCGGCGTCCAGCTCCTCCTGGGAGGCTGGCTCGGAGCCGTCATCATCGCTAGGCAGGCTGAGCATGCCCGTATGCAGCCAGAAGCGCACGAACGGAACCTTGCCTGTGAAACTCTCCGTCTGCGCGATCTCATTCTCGTGATGCGGGAAGATCAGGTCAGAGCCGCCACCGTGGATATCAATCTGCTCGCCCAACGCATGCATCGCCATCGTCGAGCACTCGATGTGCCAGCCAGGCCGACCCTGCCCCCAGGGGCTCTCCCACCAGGGCTCGCCCGGCTTGGCCGACTTCCAGAGAGCGAAGTCACGCGGGTCACGCTTGCGCGGGTCCTCCTCGATGCGCGCCCCAGCGCGCATCGCCTTCTCGTCACGTCCAGAAAGGCGCCCATACGCCGGAAAGCTGGGCACAGAGAAGAACACGTCGCCATCCACCGCATAGGCGTGACCGGTCTCGATCAGTCCCTGAACCATCTCGATGATCTGCGGGATGTATTGCGTGACGAACGTGAACTCGTCGGCTGGGCGAATGCCGAGACGCCCCATCACCTCGAAATAGGCGTCGGTGTAGCGCTTGGCAGCCTCGAATGCGGGAATGCCATCGCGCAGACCCGCCGCGATGATCTTGTCATCGATGTCGGTGAAGTTCTGGATGTAGCGCACCGGATAGCCGCGATATTCCAGGTAGCGGCGCACAGTGTCGTTGACAGCGAAGAGCCGGGCATGGCCCAGGTGCGGCTCATTCTTCGGCGTCAGGCCGCAGACGTACATCTTGACAACATCGCCCAGCGGTTGAAAGGTCTCTTTGCGGCCAGATTCGGTATTGTACAGCTGCATGCTGATGCGCTCACTTTCTCGCGCGCGACGCAGGGCATGTTAGGGTGGTCGCGCGGCGTGTCAGGCTCGCTCCACGATACCACAGAGAGAGCGAGCGGCTGGCGATTCTCATTGTGAATCGCAGCTTGTGGGGGAACGGAGATCACCGGGGAGCGTCCATCGGCGGGGCGAGGTGGCGCAGGTTGGCGCCGAGCGCGACGCGCTACCGACGGACGCGCGTACAGGCGCAGCGAGCCAGACACAGCGCGGTATGGACGCGGTTCAGGAAGGGTAGCGCGTCCCATACGGGCGAGCGAGGGTCACTCAGGGTTGAAAGCTGTGTCATGCGGTCAGTCACTCCGAACGTCATGAGGATGGCGCGACAGGCGCCTTGTCCTATCAGTATGGCGCCGCGAGAAGCGCGCTGTCAAACGGGTTGCGAGCGCAGAGTGGGTGTGTTATCATGCGCGGCGGAAGGGTGTCCGAGTGGTTTATGGTGCCGCTCTCGAAAAGCGGTGCGCCTGAATAGGGCGCCGCGGGTTCGAATCCCGCCCCTTCCGCCACGACAGGCCAGGTGAGCTGGCGAACCGGCGTTCGCTGGTCGCCCGGCTCGCGCGGACTGGCCTGCGGCATCCTGGAGGAGTCCCATAGAGGCCTAGTGGGCGCGACTGGAAATCGCGTGCGTCGGCAACGGCGCCGTGGGTTCGAATCCCACCTCCTCCGCCATCCAATTCCATCGTGGAGCGGTCACAGCGCCTGCTGGGGCCGCTTTTCGTTTGTCGTCCACATCCCTCGCTGCTCTGCAACCTGCCGCTCTGCCGTCCGTACTCGCGAGTGGATGCCGCGCCACCCCCTCCGACGCTGGATGCGCCCGGCGAGGGAATCATTCTGTGGCATGGCACGTGAGGAGTTCAGCATGGGTCAGCCCTATCAGCAGCCCGGAGCGCCTTCCGCGCAGCGCGGCGCGCCATTTGATCACTCTCTGGTAACAGGCGCCTTTGAGCTGCCCAACTACACCACTATCCGCAACTTCGGCATCGTGCGCGGCATCGTCGTGCGCTCCCGCAGCATTGTCGGCAACATCGGCGCGAGCTTTCAGCAGCTCGTCGGTGGTAATATCTCGCTCTACACGGAGATGTGCGAGCGCGCCCGAGGCGAGGCCTACGAGATCATGATCCAGCATGCGGCGGCGCTGGGAGCCAACGGCGTCATCGGCGTGCGCTACGACGCGACCGAGATCAGCCCAGGCGTGACAGAGGTGCTGTGCTATGGCACAGCGGTGTACGTCGCGCCCCGACAGTAGCTGCCGCGACTGATTGACACCCCACGCGGCGGGCGACTAGAATGCCATGAGCCCAGCGATGGGCCGAAGGTCGAAGTCGCGTCGCCTCACCTTCGCCAATGACGACACGGAGGCTGGGAGTTTGCTCCCCGGCCTCCGTTGTTTGTGGCGAGCGGGTGACGCCAGGGGGAGTAGCAGGCATATGGACACACGCAAGGGCGCCGAAAGAGATCGGATGCAGGACATCGTTTCGCTGAGCAAGCGGCGCGGTTACATCTTCCCCAGTAGCGAGATCTACGGCGGAGTCAACGCCGTCTTCGACTACGGCCCACTCGGCGTTGAGTTCAAGAACAACGTCAAGCGCGCCTGGTGGGACGCCATGACGCGCATGCGCGACGACGTCGTTGGGCTGGACGCCAGCATCATCATGGCGCGTCGTGTCTGGCAGGCGTCAGGCCACGAGGAAGTTTTCACCGATCCGCTGGTGGACTGCACGAACTGCCAGTCGCGCTTCCGCGCTGACCACCTCATCGAGGAACAGGGCAACCTCGATGTCTGCCCCAACTGCGGGGCGAAGGGCACGCTGACGGAGCCGCGCCGCTTCAACCTCATGTTCAAGACCTACATGGGGCCAGTCGAAGAGGACGCAGGGCTGATCTATCTGCGGCCAGAGACGGCGCAGGGCATCTACGTCAACTTCAATAATGTGCAGAGCAGCATGCGCAAGCGGCTGCCCTTTGGCATCGCGCAGATCGGCAAAGCCTTCCGCAACGAGATCAGCCCCGGCAACTTCACCTATCGCACGCGCGAGTTCGAGCAGATGGAGTTGCAGTACTTCATCCCGCCGGAGGAGGAGGAGCGCTGGTATAGCTACTGGAAGGAACAGCGCCGCCAGTGGTATCTCGATCTCGGCATGACTCCGGAGCATCTGAGCTGGCACGAGCACGGCCCCGACGAGCTGGCGCACTATGCCCGCGCAGCGGTGGACATCTACTACCAGTTCCCTTTCGGCAGTAAAGAGATCGAGGGCATCCACGACCGCACCGACTACGATCTGCGCAAGCACGCCGAGTTCAGCGGCAAAGACATGTCGTACTTCGACGACATCGAGAAGCGCCGCTACGTGCCGTTCGTCATCGAGACATCAGTCGGCGCGGACCGCGCGGCGCTGGCCTTCCTGCTCGACGCCTATCATGAGGAGGAGGTCAATGGCGAGACGCGCGTGGTGCTGCGGCTAAACAAGCGGCTGGCGCCTGTCAAGGTCGCCGTGATGCCACTCTCGAAGAAAGAGGACCTCCAGGCGCTGGCGCACAAGGTCCATGACAGCATCCGCACGATCGGCCTGACGCAGTATGATGATACTGGCGGCAACATCGGCAAGCGCTACCGCCGTCAGGACGAAATCGGCACGCCTTTCTGCGTCACCGTTGACTTCGACAGCCTCGAAGATGGGCAGGTGACGATACGCGAGCGTGACTCGATGGCGCAGCGCCGCGTGGCTATCGCGGAGCTACGCGCGATTCTGGCCGCCGAGCTGGCGTAGACGGGGAAGACCTCATGGGTGAGGCCGCGCCTGTGTCAACGACTGTGCGAAGGGGACGCACAGGGCGGCCTGGCGCATGAGGTTCGCCGCCTGTCGGCCACAAGGCGGAACGGCGAGCAGGGGCGCGTCTCATCATGCGCCGAGGGATATCTATTATGAGCATGGACGAAGCGTTGAGCTACTACGCCGAGGCGGCGCAAGACCTGGCCAGCGCGGGCCTCTCGAACGCGGCGGGCATGCACTACAACTGCGCCGATCTCTGCAATCAGGCGGCGGAAAAGACGCTCCAGGCGCTCTACGCCGCCAAGCACGACGCCCGCGCGCCCTATGACCACAATCTGCGCACGCTCGGCGCGCTTGTGGGCGCGCCCGAAGAGATTCTGGCTGACCTCGACACGCTGACACCCTACCATCCCAGCATCTTCCTGGAGCGTGTCGATGCGGAATTGGCGGACGATGAGGTCGGCGGCGACGTGGCGAGCGCGCTGCTAGTGAAGGCGCGCGCGGTCATGCGTTGGGCGAGACCCATCTTGCTGGCCTAGCTGGCAAGTCGCGCATGCTGGGCGCCCCGCGCGGCGCGAGTACGAGCGAGTTCTGAGGTAGCGATGAACACCGTCCACTTTGTGCGCCACGGCGAGAATCCAGCCAACATTACACGCGAGTTCTCGCATCGGGTCGTGGATTACCCATTGACGGAGCGCGGTGTCGCGCAGGCGCAGGCGACAGCGCGGCACTTTCGCGGCAAAGACATCGCCGCCATCTATGCCTCACCCCTGCGCCGGGCCGCGCAGACAGCGGACATCATCGCCGCTTCGCTGAATCTGCCAGTGCGTACAGTCGAAGCCTTCCGCGAGGTCAATGTTGGCGCATTGGAGCTACAGGCGCCATGCGAAGAGACGTGGGCGCTGCACGACCGTATCTTCGCCGACTGGTTCAGCGGGCGGACGTCATCGCGCTTTCCTGACGGCGAGGACCATACGACTCTGGCGCAGCGCATGCGGCTGGGACTGCTGGAGGCACTGGGCGACCGTAATGGCGAACACATCATCATCGTCGCGCATGGCGGCATTCTGGCGGCCACAGTGGGGACCTTCTGCGCACATGCGTTGTACGACGAGAGAGGGCACATGCCGCTCATCCCCAATTGCGCGATCACCCGGCTGCGACTGGAAGCGCGCGACGGCGATGTGCGCGGGGTCGTCGAAGCCTGGGCGGAGTGCGATCATCTGGAGGCTTGCTGAGGCGCGCTGAGGCTTGCGGCTAGCGATATGCGCGGGAGGATCCGTCTATGTCAGAGCAACGCATCATCTCGCTGTTGCCCAGCGCAACCGAGATACTCTTCGCGCTGGGACTCGACGCCGAGGTGCGCGCCGTCACGCATGAGTGCGACTATCCCGCTGGCGCGCTGAGCAAGCCGCACATCACACGGAGCCTGCTGGCGCCGAATCTGAGCAGCGGCGAGATCGACGCCGCCGTGCGCGAGCAGCTGGCGGCCGACGCTCACAGCCTCTACACGATCGATCGCGATCTGCTGGCCGAAATCGCCCCGACGCTGATCGTGACGCAGCGGCTCTGCGAGGTCTGCGCCGTCGCCTACGACGAGGTGCTGGAGGCCGTGCGCTCGCTGCCAGAGCGCCCGCAGGTGATCAATCTGGAGCCGGAGCGGCTCGACGACGTGCTGGGCGACATCGAGCGGGTGGGCGCGGCTACCGACCGTGTAGCCCGGGCCGCTGCGCTCGTCGCGGGGTTGCGGCGGCGAGTGGAGGCAGTGCGGCAGCGCGTGGCAGCGGCGCGAACGCGCCCGCGCGTCGCCTTCATCGAGTGGATTGATCCGATCTTCTGCGGCGGCCACTGGAATCCTGAGCTTATCGCGCTGGCGGGCGGCGAGGACGGCATTGGTCGTGTCGGCGAGCGCTCCGAGCAGGTAGCGTGGGAGCGGGTCGCCGCCTATCAGCCAGAGGTGATGGTCGTCGCCGCCTGTGGCTTCACCGAGGAGCGCTCGCGGCAGGATGAGCCGCTGCTGCGCGCCTATCCTGGCTTCGACGATCTCCCCTGCGCGCAAGCGGGACGCGTCCACTTCGTGGATGGGGCAGCCTATTTCAGCCGGCCTGGCCCACGCCTGGTGGATAGCCTGGAGCTGCTCGCTCACCTCATCCATCCGGACCTCTTTCCCGGCCTCACGCCAGAGCGCGCGACCCCGTTCGCGGCGATGTCCGGCCAATCTGAAGCGTGAGGTTGACGCGCCCAACATGGCGTGATATGATCTGGCCAACGGAAGGAGGTGATGTGCAGTGAGTGAACGTTTTAGCCGCGCAGGCGGTTTCGATACTCACGGCGCCGTATCTCTTGAGGGGTGTGACTGCTAGCGTTCGCGCAGCAGTGTGACTCCTGCAAGCGACCTTCGGGTCGAATGCGGATGCCGCCACGAGGGTGGGAGTTTTCTCGCCTGCGCGGTTTCAACCGGGGTGATGGCCGAGTGGCTGTCGCCCCGGTTTTTTTGTGCGTGGCCTGTGACCATCGTCTCGCTGTCTCGCTTGCGCTCTGCGGGCTCCGGCGGCGCTGCCGCGATGACTCTTTATGACTCTCTATGGCTATGTCAGAACGATATGCGCCGCAATATAGATCACGTACAGGCCCAGCAGCGTGAAACCGGCTCCACGCCCCACGCGCCCGCGCCAGAGGAAGACTGTGGCGACCCACGTCACGAGCACGAGCGCCGGCCAATCGAGCGTCAACATCCGCGCAGTGACCCGCACGGGTGTCAGCAGGATGATCAGGCCGAGATTGAACAGGAGAAAGTAGAGCAGCGTTCCGACGAGGTTGCCAGCGCTCACGTCCGAACGCCCACGCAGCGCCGGAATCGCTTGACGCGCCACCTCTTCCAGCTCTATGGCGGCCGGCGCGACGACCATGCCCATCAACAGCGCCGGTACTCCGAGCGCTGAGATGATCCCTTCGGCTCCATGCGCCACCATCTCTCCGGCGACGCTCAGCACGATGAGTCCGAGCAGCGTCAGAACCACCGCCAGCGCGAGCGGGTAGCGCTTTGTCTGGGCCTCAGCGACTTCCTGTGATGCGAGAAGAAAGTCCTTTCGGCGCGCCGTGATGACCACATAGCCCATCGCTCCGACGAATGCGAGTAGCAGCGCGCCGCCGATCCAGCGTGGGGGCGCTGGCGGCAGCACGCCGAGCCCGGCGACGACTGGCGCTACAGCGAACAGGATGAGGAAGCCATGGGGCAGGCGCGTCTCCAGGGGCGCGATGATCGCGCCGAGGCCGAGCGCGACGCACACCAGAAAGGTCGCTCCGCCATAGACGGTCCCTAGTGCGACGGGCGCCACGTGGCCCGCGCCTGCCGCCAGGCCGACTGCGACGTTTTCGACCTCCAGGCCCGACAGGACGGCCCCAATGACAAATGCGGAGAGGCGCAGCCCCGTCGCGAGATTGACGATGCCGTCGAGGAAGAACTCTGTAGCCCAGATCGCCAGCGCCACGCCGACGACGAACAAGACTACGGCGAGCCACGCGGCGGGCATATGCGCTCCTTCTCGCTCACGGATCTCGGACGACACCCCCCGCGACATCGTACATATCGCCGGCGTTGCTTGTATTGCTGGCATTGTAGCCCGAGGCGCCCGTGCGCGACTCGACGCTCAGGCGGCCTGCGCCGCGCCCTGCGCCGTAATGGCCGACCAGAAGAGATTCGCCAGCGCCAGATAGCCCTGATCTGATGGATGGAATCCATCGTTGGAGACATAGCCAGGGTGGCTGGCTAGGTCTGTGTTGAAGAGGTCCACCAGCGTGTCGTGATGCGCCGCCACCGAGGCGTTGATGACCTGATTCCACTGCTGGGCGAGCGCGCGAACGGAGGCGAGCGAGCCAGCCGCGCCACAGAATGAGCCGGACGCCGCCTGCGCTTGCACTGCGGGGAGCGCGCTGAAGTCGGGCGCGTTGGCGACGAAGATCTTGGCGTGGGTCTGCTGCTGGAGCTTGGTCAACAACGTGTTGAGGTCGGCGCCGTACTGCGCAAGCGGCACGCAATTCTTGAAGTCATTGCCGACGAGCCAGACGGTGATGAGTGTCGGATTGGCGGCGACAGCCTGTGTCACTTCATCGTCGAGCGCCTGATGCAACGTCTCGCCGCTAATGCCGAGATTGAGCGCGGCGGAGCCTTTAGGCAGACGCGAAATGATGATAGGCACGTAGGCCGTGCGATTGGGATCAGTCGCGCCTACACCGACGGCGTCTGACGCGCCCAGCGCCACGTAGCGAACCGCTGGCGCTGTGGTGGTGGAGGCGGCGGATGGCGATGTCGCCGTGGCGCTCGATTGGCCCGCAGTTGATCCAACCCCAGAGGCGCCACACGCCGCCAGTGTAAGGAGCGTCGTCATGAGCAGCAGCACGGCGGTGAACAGGCTTCGGCTAGGCGGGCGCGCGGGACGAGAAGAGAAATGGCTCAACATGCGGTGCAGACTCCAGAGGCTCTAGCGGCAAGAAGAGCGCGCTTCGTGCGCGCATCACGCTTGAGATCGTATCCGTCCGCCGCAAAGAGCGTCAAGGCGCGGCTGACGCTGGCGGGCCTACCACGCTTGCGCCGCAGCGAGCCGACCCATATACTACGCTGCGGGCCGACGAAAGACGCGCTGGCGTCGCGCTGGCTCAGAGGACTGTAGTGACTCAAGTGGGCATCCCGATGTGGGATGGTGGAGGGAAGGTAGCGCGTGCGAACGCTTGTGACGGGTGGAGCGGGCTATATCGGCAGCGTCATCGTCGAGGAGCTGCGGCGACAGGGACACACGCCCATCGTCTTCGACTCCTTCGTGAAGGGACATCGCGCCGCGCTGCCCGTGGATGTCACTGTGGTCGAGGGCGACATCCGTGACACCGCGCTGCTGACTGAGACGATGGCGCGCGAGCGGGTCGAAGCGGTCATCCACATGGTCGGGCTGATCGAAGTGGGCCTCTCCGCGACCAATCCCGCCGCCTTCTTCGAGACAAACGTCGGCGGCAGCATGAGTGTCGTGCGCGCGATGATCGAAACGGGTGTGACGCGGCTGGTGTTCAGCTCCACTGCCGCGGTCTATGCCGCCGATGCGCCGCTGCCCCTGCGCGAGGATGCCGCGACGGGTCCCACCAGCGCGTATGGCGCCTCGAAGCTGATGGTGGAGCAGATGCTCCAGTTCGTCGCGCCCGTCCACGGACTCATCTGCACCGCGCTACGCTACTTCAATGCGGCGGGCGCCACCGAGCGCAACGGCGAAGCCCACGAGCCAGAGACGCACCTCATTCCACTGGTGCTGCGCGCCGCCGAGCGCAACGAGCCTGTCACGATCTACGGCACAGACTACCCAACGCCCGACGGCACGGGGGTACGTGACTACATCCATGTGCGCGACCTCGCTTCGGCGCACCTGCTGGCGCTGGGACGAACCGAGCCGGGCGTCACCTTCTATAACGTCGGTTCAGGCGTGGGCTACTCCGTGCGCCAGGTGATCGAGATGGCGCGCGAAGTGACGGGTCGCGACCTGCAGGTCATCGTGCGCCCCCGCCGGCCAGGCGACCAGCCCGCGACGGTCGCCACCTCCGAGCGCATCGTACGGGAGCTTGGCTGGCAACCGCAGCACAGCGACCTGCGCACCTTGATCTCCACCGCATGGGCCTGGCGTCAGGCGCACCCAAACGGCTACGCCTCGGCGTAACCGCGAGGATGCCGAGGGCGTGAGCCAGACGCCCATCGCCAACGCATACCGGGGGCGCACGCTCTCGCATTGATATTGGCGAGAATGTCGCATGCCGCCAGTGTTGACGCTGTCATCGCCGTGTGATATGCTCGTTAGGCGCTGGCATCCTCGCGCGGACGCCACAGACGGGTGGTTAGCTCAGCCGGCAGAGCGCGTCGTTCACACCGACGAGGTCACTGGTTCAAGTCCAGTACCACCCACCACATGCGCCTCTCCCAGCCGCGAAGCCAGAGGGGAAGCATGGAGAGCCGAGACTCGACGCGCCACCAGATCTACGATGGTGGCGCGTTTGCATGTCACGCCGCCCAGCATGTGCTGAATATCGCGTGAAACCAGGCGTGAAGACAGCCACGAATACAGCGGGAACAACGCTCGCTTTCATGCTGGCGCCGCGCGTGCGAAAGGCTCAGCGAGAATCGGCGGGAATTCGGCTGACCGCACGGTAGGGATCATCTCTATGGCTCGCGCTGGACACGGACTACCGCGCCTGCGCGGCGGCGCTAGAGGGACCAAACTACAGGTCACAGCCTTGTTGATACCTTGGGGCCGACCTGTTATGCTGTAGCCGACTGTTTCGTTCCATATCTGGAAAGGCGCGCATATACGTTGACCGCTGATGTGGTCACGGATCACGCGTCGCCCGCATGGAAAGCCACACGCTCCTGGGCGCTCACTCATTCCCGTCCGCGGCCCAGGAGCGTGATTGAGAGAGGTGGTATCGCGTGGGGTCTCCGCTGGAGCCAACGAGCCTGACGCTGGGCGCGGCCGCGGCTTCGATTAGCTCGCTCTCCGGGCTGATTGGTGTCGCAGCGTTCTTCTTCTTCGCCTTCCTGGCGATCTTCTGGATCGCGCTCGTCTTCTGGACATGGCGCGATGTGCGCTCGCGCACGCAGGATGTCATTCTGCAAGTCACCGCGACATTGCTCGTCGCCGTCTTCAGCATCGGCGGACTATTCATCTACTTGATCGTGCGCCCGCGCCAGACGCTCGCCGAGCTCTATGAGCGGCAGCTCGAAGAAGAATCCCTGCTGGCGGAGATGACCGAGCGGCAGACCTGCCCGACGTGCCATTATCGCGTCGAGGGCGACTTTCAGCTGTGCCCATCCTGCGGCACGAAGCTGCGCCGCCCCTGCCCACGGTGCGACCATCTGCTCGAGCTCAAGTGGAATGTCTGCCCGTTCTGTGGCTACGGCGGCGGCTCCATGGAGAGTGGGCGAGCGCCATCTCGTGCGCCATCTCGCGTTGAGAGATGATCCGCCAGGCTTCCAACGCTGCGCATACTCCGCTCGAATAGCCTGAATCGCGGTGTTGGCCTCGCTTCAGTGGATATACTTCGAGGCGTCCTGACACGGAAGACGTTTTCTCCCCCTGGGGAAAGGTCTTCCGTGTTTTTGCGCGCATCGCTCCAGGCGTCTGAACATCTCCCTCACTTGCGCGTAATCGAACCGCTCGCGTACGATACGCACAAACGCCTATGTGCGTTTGTATCACTGATGCCGCTGACAGGTGAGGATGGAAACACCGGGTAACAAGGGCAGCGGATACGCCAGTGATGGGCCGCGCCGTGGGCGTCGAAGGAGTAGTTGCGGATGGCACATAAGGCCAAAGGGTCGGATATAGGCGCTGTGGAACGCGCCGAGCAGGCCGGGCAGGTCGAGCAGGTCGAGCAAGATGATCGTGATGAATACAGCGAACACGATGAGCGTGTCACGGACGACAAGCAGACTCAGTCTCACGCCGAGGACGCGCCTGGCTACGACGATGAGCGCCCCAGCGACTCGCGAACGGTCGCCCGGCAGCAGGCGCTGCTCCGCGAGATCACGACCACGCTGCTCGTCACTCTGGCGCTCTTCATTGGCCTGCACTACTCCGCTCAGGCGGTGCCGCTCGATGGACCCAGCATGCAACCTGGGCTGCATACCGATGAGCGGGTGCTCGTCAACTCGCTGGCGTACACCTTTCATGGGCCAGCGCGCGGCGACGTGATTGTCTTTCATCCGCCCATAGCTCCCAACGAGCGCTATATCAAGCGCGTCATCGGCCTACCCGGCGACACCATCACCCTCACGGCGAATCAGGTCATTGTCAATGGCGTACCACTCGACGAGACCTACATTACCCCAGCGCCGCCCGGCGAGACTGAGAATCCTGAGCCAGAGACGATCAAGCTGAACGAAAGCCAGTACTTCGTGATGGGCGACAACCGCACCAACAGCGAAGATTCACGATTCTTCGGGCCAATCACACAGAGCGGAATCATTGGCAAAGCCGAGTTTGTCGTCTGGCCGCTCACCTCGATTCATGCCATCGACACCTATCCCAGCGAATACCAGCAGGTTCCCGATGTTCGCGCCCCGCTAGCTCCGCTGCTCGCATGGCTGTCGTTCTAGCAGGTCTGACTATGCCCCCCGCTCGGCGCGAGGGCTAAAGCGATAGAGCGCCGCTGGACGATGTTGCCCGGTCTTGCGGGTGTGGGAGGTCTGCTCCAGAATGCCCGTGGAGAGCATCTTTTTGCGGAAATTGCGCTTGTCGCGCGGACGATCGAGGATGGCCTCATAGACTTCCTGCAGTTCGCTCAGAGTGAATTCCGGAGCGAGCAACTGGTAGCCAATCGTCGTGTATTCGAGCTTGCCACGCAGCCGCTGCATCGTATACGCCAGGATGTCGTCGTGGTCGAAGGCGAGCGGTGGCAGAGCGGAGACGGGAAACCAGGCGGACTCGGTGGCGTCATCCGTGGCGCCGCCCGGTAGCTCGTCGGCTCGTATGAGCGCGTAGTACACGACCGTAATGACGCGGGCGCGCGGGTCGCGCTGGGGATCGCCGAAGGTGTAGAGCTGCTCCAGATAGACATCACGCACACCCGCGATCGCTTCGAGTTCGCGCCGCGCCGCATCTTCGAGTGACTCATCGGCGCTGACAAAGCCGCCTGGTATCGCCCACATGCCCTCATATGGCCAGTGTTTGCGCTTGAAAAGCAACGCCTCCAGGTGGCGCTTGCGCATCGTCAGAATGACAACATCCACGCTGACGAGCGGGTGCGCGGGCGCCCCCTCCTGGCGATCGTCCTTCGCTGTACCCTTCGCCGCGCGGGGATCGCGGGCGGGCGCCGACCGCGATGGCGCAGGGTTCGCACTGGCCCCGACGCTGGGTTGCTCGCGCGCCGCGGCGCCGTTCGGGCGAGGTTCGTCCTCCGTCAACGCTCATCGCTCCTCTCCGCGACATGAGTCACCGCAACCACCGACGCCAGGCGGCGCGCGCTCAGTTGTAGCGTACGCCTGGCGCGCAAATGTCGTCAAGCGCTCGCTGGCGGGTAGCGAGCGTTATCCAATTGGCTTCTGGGCTTTGACAGCGTGGCGGCGCAACAGGTATAATCATATGCGAACATCTGACGGAAAGGGATTGTGTCGACACCATGAAGCGAACCTGGCAGCCGAAGCGCATTCCTCGGAAGCGCGAACATGGCTTTATGAAGCGAATGAGCACGCATGACGGGCGCCGAGTGCTGAAGGCGCGTCGTCTCAAGGGCCGTTGGCGCCTCACCGTCGCCTAGACGATGCGGCGTGTCTCTGGTCACGCGGAATGCGTCTCGTGACGTCTGGTGGCTGGGCGGTCTCGCCCCCAGCGGCGTGCGAGGCGCATTTTGTGTGTCCGGCGCTCTTGTCGTTTTTCCTGCCACATTGCCTGTCTGTCGCGCATCCTGGCCCCGTGAGGCGGCTGTATGGGTGATGCGTCAGCGTGACGGTGCGAGGTCCGGCGCTATGGAACACGATGGACAGGTCGAGCGTACTAGAGAGCGTGAGCGCTTCCGCAGGGACTCGCGCCTCCGCTCATCGCAGGACTTCCAGCGGGTACGGCGGCGCGGACGACGACAGCAGGGCCAGTGGCTCATTCTGGTCTATGCGCGCCGGGTTGCCGCTGATAGCGCGACACTGCCTGCGCGCATCGGATTCTCAGTGAATAAGCGCGTCGGCTCAGCGGTCAAGCGCAACCGTGTGAAGCGGCGCCTGCGTGAGGCCATCCGGCGGCGGCTGTGGAAGGCGCAGTTCGGGTGGGATATGATAGTGATAGCGCGCCCAGAAGCCGCCGACGTAGAGTATTCCAGGCTCGCCGACGAGTTGTACGACCTGCTCACACGGGCGCGTTTGTTGCGGTAACCGCTCTACTGCGAGCGGTGGGACGAGGTTACAACGCAAGCGCCATGAAATACATCGGTATGGGGCTGATCCGGTTCTATCAGATGACATTGTCACAGATACTGCCATCGAGCTGCCGTTTCACGCCCTCGTGTTCACAGTACGGCTATCAGGCGATCGAGAAGTATGGACTGGCACGCGGTGGCGTGATGGCCATCAAGCGCATCGGGCGCTGCCATCCGTTCTATCATGGTAACCTGTACGATCCCGTTCCATAGGGGCGCCGGGAACGCCAGGGGACGCTGGCCCACTCGCCGAGCGCGCGGGGGCCAGTCAGTTGCTCGCGAGTCCCAGCAGACCCAGGCATCATTCGAACATCATTCGAACATCATTCGAACATCATTCAGGCATCATCCGCCGGCCTGGGCGCATAGCAGCGCGCGGGCGGCCCCGGCGCCCGCTGAAGAGCGGGAAAGCGGGGAGGTCGGGCGTCGGCGTCATTGCCGCCAGGGAGGACAGTCAGCGTGGGTAGCGCATTTTCAGGGTTAGGAAGCTTCTTCGGAACCCTGTTTTCACCGATAACGACGGTATTTCACTGGGTCTTCTTCCTACCAGTCTTCAACATCCTGATCCTGATCTACCACGGCGTGGGAAACTTCGCGCTGGCGATCATCCTGCTCACGCTGCTCATTCGTGGCGCGCTCTTCCCGCTGACACGCCGTCAACTTGCCTCCACACGCAAGATGCAGGAGCTGCAGCCGCGCCTCAAGGCTCTTCAGGCGCAGCATCGCGGCGACCCGCAGGCGGCCATGGCCGCGCAACAGGCGCTTTACAAAGAGCATGGCGTCAGCATGTATGGCGGCTGCCTCCCGCTGGTGATCCAGATGCCGTTCCTCTATGCGCTGTTCTATTCATTCGAGTCGGTGCTGAGCACATCGCACAATGCGCTGCAGACCGTCAACCAGCAGATCTATCCATTTCTGCCAAAGCTGGCGGCGCTGCCAAGTACGCATTTCCTGTGGACGAACCTGGCGACTCCTGACACACTCTATATCCTGCCAGTGCTTGCGGGCATTCTGACCTTCATCCAGATGCGCATGGCGATGCCGGTGAAGCGGCCGGGCGCCCCATCTGACGCGACCACGCAGACCACGCAGTCCATGCAATACATCATGCCGCTGTTCACCGTCTTCATCGGCACACGCTTCCCCGCTGGCCTGGCGCTCTACTGGACCGTCTCGACGGGCTTCTCCGCCGTGCAGCAATACCTGCTGAGTGGCTGGGGATCGCTCTTTGTCGGCGTGCCGGGGATGGAGCGCTTCGTGCCCCCGCCCAAGGACCTGGCCCCCATGCCAGCCATCGCCGCGGGAGCCGCGGGACGTGGCGCCGGTCGTGGCGTCGCGGCGGTAGAGCCTACGGAGCCGCAGAAGCCGGGAGGATTCCTCGCCAACATGCGTGAGCTCTTGCAGCAGACACGCGAGCAGGCGGCTTCCCAGGCGCTCGTCGCGCAGCAACAGCAACAAGAGAAGCGCGGGCGCGTGGTGGAGGCGGGCGAAGGCTCAGGCGCCATCGGACGTGAGGAAGCGGCCGCTCAGTTGAAGGCCCAGCAGCAGGCCAGCCAGCGCGACAAGCGTGCTCGCCCGCCGAAGTCTGGCGCGATGCTCGTGCGCCCAGCCGACCAGGTTGGCCAGGCCGCGCCGGTTGAGAGCGCCGCTGATCTCGAAGCCTCGACCAAGGGTGAGAATCCAGAGGACCGGATCGCGCGCGACGCGCAGGGGCGGATGGATGGTATCATAGCCGATGCGGGCGCCCGCTTGAATGGCGCCTCGTCTGCTCCGAACAGTGTGTCCAATGGGACATCAGGGGCATCAGGCGGGCAGACGGCGCAGCCGCGCCCGAACGTCGCCAGGAATACGGGAAACGCGGGAAGTTCTGGCAGCCAGCGCAGAAATCAGCAATCGCGTGGACGCAACCGCAAGGGAGGCAGGTGAGCAGCGTGGAGAGCGTAGAAGCCTCCGGAAAGACGATTGAAGACGCGATTCTCCAGGCGCTCAACCGCCTTGGCCGCACACGCGATGAAGTCGAGGTCGTCGTGTTGCAGGAGCCAAGCCGAGGAGCGCGTGGAATGGGTGTGCGGGAGGCGCGGGTGCGTGTCTTTGTCGCTGGTGACCGCGCCACCGCGCGCGCAGGCTCCGCGATCGATGATGGCGGCGGCTACCTGCCAGATGACGACGAAGAATTCGCCGACGAGGACGCCTTCGAGGACGACGAAGAGGAAGCGGACTTCGGCGACGATGGCGACCGCCTCGCCAATGAGCTGATCACCGCCGCGCTTGCCGACGTCATGCCGGAGGACGCCACGACTGAAGAGGTCGCCATCGAAGCGCTGCGCATGATCCTGGGCCACATGGGTGTGCAGGCGGAGGTCGAGGTGCGCCCGGCCACCGAGGAAGAGCCGCTCACCCTCAACGTCCAGCCGCTCGGCGCGCAGCCGCTCAGTGTGCTGATCGGGCGGCGCGGCGAGACACTGGCCTCGTTGCAGTTCGTCGTCAACATGATCGTGACGAAGCAGGCGGGACGGCGCGAGCATGTCATCGTTGACGCGCAGAACTATCGCCAGCGCCGCGAGACGAACCTGCGCCAGATGGCCCAGCGTATCGCCAACCAGGTGCGGCAGTCGGGGTCGCCCATCGTGCTCGAAGCAATGCCGCCCAATGAGCGACGCATCATCCATATGGCGTTGGCGGAAAGCGACGACATCGCCACGGAGAGCACCGGCGAAGGTGAGCAGCGGCGCGTGGTCGTCTCGCTTCGCAAGGGGCTTCGCGTCTAGTTTCCCGCTTGACATGCGGGGTCACGTCGACGGCTCGTCGGCGCGGCCCTTTTTTCGTCTGCGCGCGATCCGCAAAACGCGAAACGCGAAGAAGGCGAGGGCAGCGGTGGCAGAGAACCGTTGGTGGCTGAGCGCGGCCGACGCGACACAGCGCGGCATCAACATGCTCATCGTCGGGCACATCACGCGCGATCTGCTGCCAGATGGTGGCTGGCAGCCGGGTGGGGCTGCGCTCTATGCCGGGGTGACGGCGAGCCGCCTGGGGTTGCGTGTGGGCATCGTGACGAGCGCGCCCGCTGACCTCTGCGCCCGCGCAGTCGAGATTCTGAGCGACGTGGCGCTGGTCGCTGTCCCCTCCGAGACGGCGACGACCTTCGAGAATGTCTATACCCCAATGGGCCGCGTACAATATGTGCGCGCCCTCGCCCGGCCCATCAGAATCGAGGACATCCCGCCGATATGGCAGGGCTGCGATCTGGCGCTGCTGGCCCCCGTCGCTGGCGAGCTGTCGCCGTCGCTGGCAGGCGAGCTGCGCGCGCGCATCACCGGAGCGGCTCCGCAGGGCTGGCTGCGCGAGTGGGATGCGGATGGCCGCGTGCGCCCGCGCCGCCTGGCCAACGACGAGGTGGCGGCGCTCAGCGACCTCTCAGCGCTCATCCTCAGCCGTGAAGATCTGACCGGCCCAGGCGCGGATGCGGCGGCTCTGAAAGCCGCTGGCCACACCATCGCGCAGTGGACGCGCCTCGCGCCGCTGATCGCCATGACGCGCGGCCCTGACGGCGCGGACCTCTGGCGCGCGGGCATTGTTGAGCGACGCCCTGGCTGCCCCGCGCGCGAGGTGGATCCCACAGGCGCGGGCGATGTCTTCGCCGCGGCGTTCCTGTGCGCGCTCGGCTCCGGAACTGACGCTGTGGCGGCGATCGACTTCGCCAACCGCGTCGCTGCGCTCTCGGTCGAGGGCGTTGGTCACACCACTATCCCCACGCCGCAAGAAATCGCTGCGCGCTACCCCTCAGCACGCGGATGAGTTAAGCGTCCCACCACCAGGGAGATCGAAACCTTTCCGTAAGCGTCAAGGATGTGCTATACTGTAAACAGGCTCCTCGCGTCACAGATGTTGTGTGACGGTGGGGCCACAAGACGTTTATGGAAAGAGGTTTGCCCTATGGGTAGCGCACGACCAGTCGCAGCGGGTGACGGGTCAGCGGGCGACTCGACTACGTCAACGCAGACGGCTCCGGTCAGTGACAGCTACAAGTGGATCGCGCTCTCGAACACCACGCTTGGCACGCTGATGGCGACGATCAACTCCAGCATCATTCTCATCTCGATGCCAGCCATTTTCACCGGCATCGGCATCAATCCACTCGCCCCCGGCGAGACGAACTATTTCCTCTGGCTCCTGCTTGGCTACATGGTCGTCACGGCGACGCTGCTCGTGACCTTCGGGCGCATCTCAGATATGCTCGGGCGCGTCAAGCTCTATAATCTCGGATTCGCTATCTTCACCCTTGGCAGCATTCTGCTCTTCCTGACGCCAGGCTCGGGCAATACCGCCGCGCTCGAGATGGTGATCTTCCGGCTGATTCAAGGTATCGGCGGCGGCTTCCTCTTCGCCAATAGCGCCGCGATCCTGACCGACGCCTTCCCGGCGCATCAGCGCGGCATGGCGATGGGCATCAACCAGATGGCGGCGATCATCGGCTCGTTCCTGGGGTTGATTCTCGGCGGCGTATTGGCCATCATCAACTGGCGGCTGGTCTTCCTCGTCAGCGTGCCGTTTGGACTGTTCGGCACGATCTGGGCCTACCTCAAGCTGCGCGAGACAGCGACGATTCGTGGCAATCAGAAGCTGGACTGGGCGGGCAATATCACCTTTGCGCTCGGCCTGACGATCTTGTTGCTCGGTGTGACATATGGCATCGAGCCGTATGGGTCGTCTCCGATGGGCTGGACTAATCCCCTCGTCATCGCAGCGCTGATTGGTGGCGTGCTGCTGCTGGCCCTCTTTGTGGTCATCGAGTTGAAGGTGGCCGACCCGATGTTCCGGCTCGACCTCTTCAAGATTC
>DASQSS010000015.1:0-11808 GCA_035642255.1 Ktedonobacterales bacterium
GACATGCCTGCTGGTGACGGTCATTCTCGGCAGCGCGCATGACACCCGTCTGGTCGGTCATAACGCCGCGCTCGCGGTGGGCGCGACCATTGCGCTCGATGGCCTCTTCGCTGGTCCCATCAGCGGCGCTTCGATGAATCCCGCACGTTCGCTTGGCCCTGCGCTCATCAGCGGCAATATGGGGAGTTATTGGATCTATCTGGTTGGGCCACTCGTAGGCGCGCTGCTCGCCAGCGCCATCGCCTGGGCGCTGCACGGGTCCACTACCCCGGACGCGAGGAAAGCCGCCAGCGGCCAGTAGGCGCGGGTTATCTCGGCAGCGACCATATCGGAACTGGAAGCCAACATGTCTAGCGGCCATGCCACCTGCGCCGTCTTCTTCAGCGGCGGCAAAGACTCCATGCTCGCGCTCGATCGCAGCCTGCGGCGTGGTCTGCCTGTAACTAGACTGATCACGCTCTACGATGAGGCGAGCCAGCGCGTGCGCTTTCACGGTACGCCGATAACGGTCATGCGCGCGCAGGCCCAGGCGCTCGGCCTGCCCATCGCGCTCTATCCGACCACGCCGGCGACCTTTGAGCGCGTCTTGCTTGGGGCGCTTGCCGATCTCCGTCGTGAGGGTATTGCGACGCTCATCTTCGGCGACATCCACCTCGCCGATGTGCGCGCATGGTATGAGGACCGCGTGCGCGCAGCGGGCTTCGACCACCTGGAGCCGCTCTGGGGCGAGGACCCGGCCACGCTGGCGAATGAGGTGGTTGAACGCGGCTACGAAGCGGTCATCACCTGTATCGAAGATGCGACGGCGAAACCCGAGTGGCTCGGTCAGACACTCAGTCAGCCGCTGCTCCAGAGCTTCGCCGCGACAGGCATCGATGTCTGCGGCGAGCGCGGCGAATATCACACGTTTGTCGTTGATGGGCCACTCTTCACGTCGCGCGTTCCCATCACCACCGGAACGGTTCACAGCGAAGGTGGATTCCGCCAGCTCGACATGGCCCTCGCGTCGAGCGCGCCAGAAGCTGTGAGCGACGGTCAGGCCACGTAGCTGCGGCCGCGCCATGGAACAGTTCTTCCGCGCAGCTTGCGCCAGAACGCGCGGCTCAGAATACCCGTGAAGACGACGCCCCCCAGCGGGTGCGTCCAACCGTAGCGGAGCGGAATCGCCAGCATGCGATCGAGGTAGGCGCGATAGGCGAGTGTCGCGACAACGGGAATGGCGCCCGCCAGTGTCATCCGCTGGTCGCGACGCAGGACTCCAGCGGCCAGCAACGCGAACTGCCCCACCGTAATCAGCGGCAATCCCGAGGCGAGCAGCGCGAACGCCGCCACGCCGCCGCGTGAGCCGGCGACCGCATTCTTGCCCCAGCCGTTCCAGTGTTCCGCGAGCGACTGATACATGCGCGTCTTCACCAGGCCCCGCCCATCGGTGAACACCAGTCGGCCACCTGAGCGCTTCACGACACGCGCCAGCGCGAGATCATCGACGACTGTGCCTCGTAGCTCGGGCGTGTCGTAGCCACCCAGTCGCTCGTAGGTCGAGCGACGAATCAGCAGGAACTGGCCATTCGCAATGGCGACCTGGCTGTGGGCATTGTTCACCAGCGCAGGCGGATACATGAACGAGATGCCCATGTAGGCGATTGGCATCATCACCCGATTCCAGAAGTCTGGCAGCTCCTGCGCCGTGCCAATGGTGAACAGGTCAGCGCCGTCACGCTCCGCTCGCGCCATCGCCGACCGCAAGGCTCCCTGCGCGTGCCAGGTGTCTGCGTCGGTAAAGAGGAGCCATGCGCCTGTCGCTGCCTGTGCGCCCGTGTGCAGGGCGTGCGGCTTGCCAGCCCAGCCAGATGGCAGTTCATCCACCCGCACGACGCGCAGGCGCTTTTGTCCAGCCGGGGTCTGACCCAGCCGCGCCAACAACTCCGGCGTGGCGTCTGTCGAGCCATCGTCAACCACAATGATCTCGACATTGGGGTAGTCCTGCGCCAGCAGCGACTCGACACAGCGCACGATGTTGCGCTCCTCGTCCCGCGCGGGCACAATCACACTGACTCGCGGCGATTGCGTCGCGTCGCTGAACGATGTATCACCATCAGGCAAACGCCGCAGGGGAGCGGCGCTGTGGGCGTCGGCCACGCTACGCGCCAATGCGACGAGGTAGAATCCGGTAATGCCCGCCGAGAGGCCCCACAGGCCAAGTGAGGCAAGGCGAGGACGTTGCGGGCGCGCGAGGAATGCAGAGGCCATGATGCGCTCACGTTCTCCAGGTGAAATCACTGACTCCATCATTCAATGATAGCGAAAGCGGACGGGGCGCGCCAATCCGTAACCGCCGCTAGCTCAGGAGGTTGAATTACATGCCATCACGCATCGATCACGTCATCATCGCCGCGCCTGATCTCGACAGGCTCGAAGACACATTCAGGCGCCTGGGCTTCTCGGTCGTCGGCGGTGGAACGCACCCACTCCTGGGCACGCGCAATCGCATCATCATCCTCGGCGATGGATACATCGAGTTGCTCGGCATCGCCGATGTGTCGCGCGTCTCGCCCATCCTGCGCGAACGCATCGCGCTCGGAAGCGGCTGGGTCGGCTATGCCCTTCAATCGGATGACATCGCCGCTGAGGCGCAAGCGATGCGTGAGCGCGGCGTGAACGCGCATGGCCCCAACCCGGGACGCCTGGTCGCGCCCGACGGAACCGCGCGAAGCTGGCGGGTGGTCACCATCGGCACAGATGATCTCTGGGCCGCGGCGCTCCCGCTTCCCTTCCTCATCCAGCACGACAGCACGGGGCAGCGGCATCAACGCGAACTCGCGGGCGGCCAAGAGCCGGCGCCACACGCCAACAGCGCCTCGGCTCTTGGCGGTGTCACCCTGCTAGCTGCCGATCCTGCCAGCCTGCGCGAACGCTACGAGCGCGCTTATGCGCTACATCCTGTGGCCGACGCCGGACAGGAAGCAGGGGAGCGGAGCGGCGCTGTCTATCGCCTTGCGCGTGCAAACGAGTGGATCCGTCTCATGCCTTACGATGACGGCGCGATCGCTGTAGCCCCAGCGTCGCAGGTGGACGCCATCATGCGCGTGCGTGTGCGCGTCGCCGATATGGCGTCCGTCGAGCGGGCGCTCTGGCTCGGGAGACTGCCCGCAACGCCGCTGGACCATGCCATCAGCGTCACGCTGCCAGATACGACCGCCCACATCGAATTCAGCAGCGCTCTGTAGCGCTCCGTCGGGAGAAATCACACGCGTTCTCGGCGGGTTCTCGTCCCGCATGCGCGGCGTGCATGCTATGCGGCTGTCCGATTGAAGTAGTGGCCGGCCTCCAGATCGGCGATCAGCCCAGGATGAGTTGGCCGCCATCCCAAGCGTTCCTGAGTCAAAGCGCTAGAGGTCGGATTGTTGGCCGAGACAATCGCGCCAAGAAAACCGAAGTGCGCGTCTGCCTCGTCACGCGGAATGCTGACAACTGGCAGGTTCAGGTGGCGGCCGACGATCTCGGCGATGGTTCGAAACGGTATCGCCTCATCTCCGACGCCATGAAGCCGCGAGCCTGCCGGAGCGGTTTCCAGCGCCAGCCGGAACAGGCGCGCCGCATCGCGTTCGTGTACGGCTGGCCAGCAGTTGGACCCGTCGCCCACATAGGCTGAGAAGCCTTTGTCGCGTGCGATGCGGATGAGGCTCGGGACGAAGCCATGCGCGTCCGCTGGGCCGTGCACGGTCGGCGCGAGCCGTACCACTGATGAGCGCACTCCGCGCTCAGCCAGCGCGATCGCCAGGTTCTCCGAGTCTATGCGTGACACCGCGGCAGGGTTGCCGTGGGCCGCATCATCTTCAGTTCCGACGCGGCCGGACGGAAGCACGTAGGTGAGCAGCAATGTTCCTGAGGTGACTACAAATGGCTTGCCGGACCCTTCCAGCGCGCGTCCGAGCGTTTCAACAGCTCGCAGATCCATCCGCACGGCGCTCGTGTGATCTGCGAAGTTGTGGTCGAACGCCAGGTGAATGACGCCGTCCGCCACATTCGCCCCAGCGCGCAGACGGTCAACGTCGTCGAGAGTGCCAAGCTGAACTGCCGCGCCCATAGCCGCAAGCCCGGCGGCGGATGTATCCGAGCGAGCCAAGCCGACAACCTGATGCCCAGCCTGAAGCAATTCAGCCACGACAAGGGAACCAATGTGCCCGGTCGCGCCAGTAACAAAGACTCGCATGCGAAAGACCTCCCGTGTTTGCCCTACTCTCGCCCCGGCGCAAGAGGACCTGAACGAGGGCAGGTGATGTCAGTTCCTGTCATAACTATAGTGCTTGATGTCAAGCACTGTCATCACATATACTCAAAGCATGAGCAGATGGGAGCCAAACGCGCGCGGCCGACTCGAAGCGGCGGCGCTAGAACTCTACAATGCGCGCGGATTCGATCAGACGACTGTGACGGAGATCGCTCAGCGGGCTGGGCTCACGGAGCGGACGTTCTTCCGGTATTTCGCTGACAAGCGCGAGGTGCTGTTCTGGGGACAGGACAGATTGCGTCATATTTACGTGAACGCCATCGCCAGCGCGCCTGAGTCCGCTGCGCCAATCGATGCCGTCGCCGCCGCCCTCGAAGCCGCCACCCCCGTGTTCACTGCGCGTCGTGCGCTTGTCCGGCAGCGGCAGGCTGTGATTGCCGCCAACCCGGGACTCCAGGAACGCGAGCTACTGAAGCGCGCGACACTCGCCGAAGCCATGGCGAACGCTTTGCGACAGCGTGGTGTGCCCGACCCTGCCGCAAGCCTTGCCGCGGAAGTCGGTGTCATCGCGTTCAAGACCGCGTATGCCCGCTGGATCAGCGAACCTGACGAGCCAGACCTGTCGCGGCTGATTCACGAATCCCTTGACCAGCTCAACGCGATTACCGCAGGCGCGTGACCCCCGGCGCCTACCTATCGGATACTGTTCCGCAAGGCCAAAAGGCCGACAGCAATCTTCAATAGCCGACGACTATAGGAAAACACCGACAAACGGTGACGCCCGCGCTGGAACCTCGTGAAGAGGCCGACGCGGGCGTCATCCCGTTCTGCGTTCGCTCAGTTGATGTGCGAGATGTTTGTCTCGGTCGCGCCCCCCAGATGTAGCGGAGTGACTCTTGCGGCCTGGCGCACACTCAACATATCCGGCTCATCGCTCAGATCAATCACCAACTCGTCACCTTCATTGATGCGCCCAGTCAACAGCGCCTCGGCCAGCACGTCCTCGATGCGCGCCTGCGCCTCGCGACGGAGCGACCGCGCGCCATACTCGGCGTTGAATCCACGGCTGATGATCAGGTCCTGCGCGCTCTGCGTTACCTGCAGTGTGATCCGCTGCGCATCGAGCCGCATCTGAATCTGGTCGAGCAGCAGCCCCAGGATTTGCCGCGCTTCGCCCTTCGTGAGCGGATGGAACAGGATAAGGTCGTCCAGCCGGTTCAGGAACTCTGGACGGAATGCCCGTTCGATCTCTGGCATCACGACCCGTCGCATCTGATTGAGACTCTCTTCCTCATCGCCGCGGACCTGGAAGCCGATGCCGCCTGAATGGCGCAAGCCTTCAGCGCCGAGATTCGTCGTCATGATGATGATCGTATTCTTGAAGTCAACCTTGCGGCCCTTGGCGTCAGAGAGCGTGCCATCTTCGAGAATCTGCAGCAGCATGTCATAGACCTGCGGGTGCGCCTTCTCGATCTCGTCAAATAGCACAATGCTGTAGGGGCGCCGCCGAACCGCTTCAGTCAATTGACCCGCCTGATCGTAACCAACATACCCCGGAGGCGCGCCAACGAGCCTGGCGGCTGTGTGCCGCTCCATGAACTCCGACATATCAAGCTTGATCACGGCGTCCTCGGAGCCGAACAGCGCTTCCGCCAGCGCTCGCGCAAGCTCTGTCTTGCCGACGCCCGTAGGACCAGCGAAAATGAATGACCCAATCGGGCGTCGCTTGTCGCGCATGTCAACACGCCCGCGGCGCACAGCGCGCGCGACCGCTCGCACTGCTTCGTCCTGCCCAATGACCCGCCTTTGAAGCGTTTCTTCCAGATTGAGCAATTGCTCCGAATCTTCGAAGCTCGACATCACCGTGGGAATGCCGGTCCATCGCGCCACAACCTCGGCGATATCGCGCGGCCCGAGGGTGGGTTCTTCGTCAGAGCGCAGCTTCCACCACTCGAGTTCCAGCGCCGTAATGTGGTCGCGCAGTTCGGACTCATGGTCACGCAGATCAGCCGCTTCGGCGAATCTCCGCTCGCTTACGGCCCGGAGCTTCGCGTCATGCAGCCGCTCGAGTTCATCACGCAGGCCGTCCACCTCTTTCGGCGCGATGGAGCGGGCCACGCGCATGCGCGCCGCCGCCTCATCCATCAGGTCAACCGCCTTGTCGGGCAGCGAACGATCCTGGATGTAGCGGTCCGAGAGCTGGGCCGCGGCTACAACCGCGTCGTCCGCGACCCGCACGTGATGATAGCGCTCATAGCGTGAACGTAAGCCCTTGAGAATCTGAATGGTCTCGGGGACCGTCGCCTCAGGTACGGTGATCGGCTGGAACCGGCGCTCGAGCGCAGGGTCACGGTCCATGATCTTCTTGAAATCATCCTGCGTGGCGGCGCCAATCACCTGGATCTCGCCCCGCGCCAGAATCGGCTTGAACAGATTCGCCGCATCGATCGACCCTTCCGCGCCGCCGACGCCAAGGAGGCCTTGTAGCTCGTCAATGAACAGGATGACGCTTCTGGCCTTCAGCAGTTCATCCACCACAGCCTTGAGTCGCTCCTCAAAGTCACCGCGATACTTGGTGCCGATCGTCAGCAAGCCCACATCCAGGGACACGATACGCTTGTTGCGCAGCATCTCGGGCACATCACCCGACGCGATACGCTGCGCCAGCCCTTCGGCGATGGAGGTTTTGCCCACGCCCGCGGCGCCCACCAGCACAGGATTGTTCTTGCGGCGACGAGAAAGGGTCTGCATCGCCTGGGTCAACTCCATCTCGCGCCCCACCATCGGGTCGAGTTCTCCGGCGATCGCGGCCGAAGTCAAGTCGCGGCTGACCAGATTGAGCGTCGGTGTCAGGCGATAGCGCGCCGCGTGCGCGACAGCAAAAGACGTACTCTCGCTCAAGGAGCGTAACTGTCTGGCCTGCGCCTTCGCGCGCTCATAGCTGACGCCGAAGCTTTGCAGCACGTCAGACGCGATCCCTTGCGAGTTGCGCAGCAATCCGAGCAGCAGGTGGACTGAGGTCACCTGAGGCGCATCGTCATCGGTCGCCTCGGCTTCCGCGTCAGCCAGCGCCTGCTTCGCCTCAGGCCGCAGCGTCGGCTCCGCGATCGACCCGCGCATGCCGCGCCCCATGATGAACTCGAGCGCTTGTTGCAGCCGTACCGCATGCACGCCCATGCTGTTCATGAGTTCCATCACGAGGGGATCGCACGCTTCTACGATGCCGCACAAAATATGCTCACCACCGATTGCTCGATGCTGTAGACGAAGAGCGATATCACGCGCCTGGCCCAACGACTGACGCGCATCCAGACTATACTGATCAAATCGGCTCACGACACTCCCCCAAGTCTCACCTCTCGCCTGCCGCGCCTTCACCGCGCCAGGCCCTTATCCTGTGCAGAACGCAAGGCTTGTGCCACTGCATGCCGATACAGGCAGATTGAGGCATTCGCGCGGAAAGGAGGCGGCCAAGGCGGGCAGTCGCACGATGGGGCTGCGTCATTCTGGCCGCCAGGCGTCGGTCAGCGAGCCGGGTGACTGTACGCTGGGGTCAGGCAGTGGAATATGCGAGGCGTGATGAGGATGTGCGGAGGGTTCGCGCGCTAGAGAGCGGCGAGCGCCCCACACAGGGCATCGCGGAGCGGCTGCGAGCGGAGTGGCTCCCAGACATCGCTGACATGCGCCAGCAGGTCGCCACGCTCCGCCCGCAGCGTATCCTGGAATGCGCGCAGCCCCTGGTTGTCGGGATCATTCTGCGTCAGGCGCGAGACGAGGCGCAGCGCCACCGTCAAATCTTGCACGTCGCCCAGGTGCGACTGCGCGGCTGTCAGCGCCTTGCGTACCGGCGCGATGCCAGCGCCCAGGGGCGTTCCGAAGATCTCCAGCGCGTAGCGCATACGCTTGCACGTGATGCGCAGCTGATGCAGTGTCGGCGGCTCCGCATCAGCGACCACCGTCTCATAGCGCAGCACGCGCTCATAGCGCGGCCACACCACGCTGCCAGCGTAATGGCGCGTCAACACACAGCCCTGCCCTACGGCTAGCTGCGGCGTGTCGCGTGTAAAGCGCTCCAAATTGGCGATGAGGCGCGCATGTTTGCGCCGGTTTAGCTGCTGGACGAGCCGCTCATAGCCCGCCAGCCGGCGCGACGCCAGCAGATCACGCAGCGATTCAAGATCATGCTCCCGGTCCAGATCAGAGCCAACCCAGTCGCGCACCCGCTTGAGGAAAATGTCGAGATCGCGAATTTCGCCCAGGTCGTCAGCGACGGCGCTCAGACGCTTGCGCAGGGAGCGCAACGTCTTGTCGTCGAAGACTCCCGCGCCCTCGAAGGCTTGCAGCGTCGTGCGAATGCGCCGAGTGGCCACGCGCATGTCATGGATTGCGTCGGCGTCGCCCTTCTCCAACACGAGCCGCTGCGACCAAAGCAGATCGCGCAGGCGGCGACGCACGATATGGCGCACAAGCGCATCCAGTGGGGTATAGCCGTCGAGCGTCCAGCGCGCATGTCGCAACAGCGCCAGCCCGCGCTGCAATTTCGACCTCGACTCCGGGGCGAGTGGGAGCGCCTTCATCAGCGCGGCGCTCAGCGTATCGAGGTCGGCGCGCTTGCCTGCATCCTTGAGCTCCAGCTCCAGCTCGTGCACCGGCTCGCGCCGTCCAGCGGCGATGATCTCGCCATCGTCGAGAGCCAGCTCACCAATGACGCGCCCACTGCGCCGCACGGTCCACAGGCGCCGCTCCACCTGCACGCGTAGCAGTGCGCTCAGCGGTTCGCCATGCGCTAGAGTCAGCGCCTGCCCGCCTATCTCGGATGGCCAGTCGCGCGGGTCGTAGCTGAGCGGTCCGTTGAGCGGCTCCTCCAGCTCCTCACGCTCCTGCACACCCTCGGCTCCCTGATTCGGCCCTTTCAGCGTCAGGATGCGCCGCTCACCAATCGTCCGAATCCGCAGAGCATGCAGCGTTCCCGTGATCGCGCGCGATGGGGTATCCAGCAGCACATCGCTATGCCGCTCGATGCCAGCCTCGCGCAGCGAATACGGAGAGAGCGACAGCGCGAGTATCTGCGCCGGCTCCAGCGAGCCCGTGATCGCGAATTTCGCCTCGACCTCCACGCGTATTCTCCTTCGCGGCGCGTCAGGCTCACGCGGACACTTGCGACTCAGCGGGGGCCAGTGTCCGCCTATCCGCCAATCATGGACATCGAGCGCGCCGTGCGACGGAACCGTTTGTCACCGATATAGTGCTTCAGTTCCTTGTGCCAGACCGCCTGGCGCAGGGCGCGCTCGATCTCGGCGTCACCGGCGCCCGAGCGCAGCAGCGATCGGAGATCAGTCTCGACCTGTGCGAAGAGACATGTGCGTAATTGTCCCTCGGCGGTCAGTCGTATCCGATCGCATTGCGCGCAGAACGGCTCGCTGACTGGATTGATGAAGCCAAGCTCGCCAATCCCGTCGGAGAAGGTGTAGCGGCGCGCCGTCTCGGATGGGTCGCCGGTGGTGATCGGGACGAGCGACCCGAACTCGCCCTCGATGATGGCGCGAATTTCCGCGCCTGTCAGGATGTCTTCCTTGCGCCAGATCTGATCAGCGTCGAGCGGCATGAACTCGATCCAGCGCACGACATAGCCCGTGCGGCGGGCGAAATGGGCGAAGTCGATCGCTTCCGCTTCAGTGACGCCCCGCATAGCCACCGCATTGATCTTCACCGGGCGAATCGTCGGGCAATCTTCGAGCGCGCGCAGGCCAGCCATGACCTGCTCCAGCGCGTCGCGACGGGTTAGCTGCGCGAAGCGCTCGCGCGCCAAAGAGTCGAGACTGACATTGATGCGTGTCAGCCCCGCGTCCGCCAATGGTCGAGCCAGGCGCGGCAGCGCGATGCCGTTGGTAGTCAGGCTAAGACTCGTCAGGCCTGGAATGTCACGCAGCATGCGCACCAGTTCGGGTAAATCGCGGCGCACCGTCGGCTCGCCCCCCGTCAGGCGCACCTGCTCGACGCCGATGGAAGCGGCGATGCGTGTCAGCCGCGTCATCTCCTCGAAGGTGAGGATGTCCGCGCGCGGCAGCCAGGCAAGCCCTTCGGCGGGCATGCAGTAGACACAGCGGAAGTTGCAGCGATCGGTGACTGAGATACGCAGATTGCGAATGCGCCGACCGTAGCTGTCAACCAGAGGTCCCTCCAGCGCCTCGGGGGCGGGAGTATCGCGTGGGTCGCGCTCAGCAGCGAAGTCGCGCAACGAGCGCCGCGTTACGTTACGGGAACCATCGGTATCAGTCATTCGTTTTGGCCTTGGTTACTTGAGCGCATCAGCGATTCATTACCTGCATGCAGAGCATCCTACGGGCCAGTGCGGCGCAGCGCATCCGGTTTGCGCCGCGCTACCCGCAATCGCGCACGACTCAGCCGATCGTCTGGCCGGGAGTGATGCCGATCACCTCGACGGAGTCCAGGCCCATCGAGCTGAGCGCCTCCTTGAACGCGCCAGGAGTGCCGATCAGCGCCGGGAACGTCGCGTAGTGGACGGGGATGACCGCCGGAACCTTGAGCAGCTTCATGGCATAGGCGGCTTCCCGCGGCCCCATCGTATAGAAGTCGCCGATGGGCAATATGGCCACATCAGGCTGGTAGAGGTCGCCGATGATCGCCATGTCGCTAAAAACGTTTGTGTCGCCAGCGGCGTAGACTTTCAAGCCATTTTCGCAGGTGATAACGTAGCCAACCGCCTCGCCGCCGTAGACTGTCTTGTCGCCATCGGTGATGCCGCAGCTATGGTCAGCGTGTGTCATCGTGACCTTCACGCCGCCCAGATCAAACGTGCCGCCCTTGTTCATCCCGACGACATTCGCGACACCTTTGCTCTCCAGCCAGCCCGCTGTCTCGGCGATCGCTACGACGTGCTGCGGTTGCGAGCCATTCGCCACCGTAATCGCGTCGCTGATATGATCGAAATGCCCGTGGGTGATGAGGATGTCATCGAGCTTGCCGACGGTCTTCAGCTCGGCGGGACATGCTGGGTTGCCCTGCGTCCAGGGATCGACCATGATTGTCTTGCCGCCCGGCGTGCGCAGAACAAAGGTCGCATGCCCATACCACGTGAAGTGCGCGCCCTTCAGATCCATTGAAGCAGCCTCCTCTGGCCAGTGCTGTCAACACCCATTGTTGAACGACCGCCCTCAGCGTGCGCAGTCGTACCCTATTCGCATTACAAAAACTCTACCACGCGCAAACCCTTCACGAGTAGGGTAAACGGGCAGCCGCGTCGCAGTCCTACTCGCGCACCGCGAAGTAGACAGCGGCGGGATTCGGCACGACGATAGCGGCGGTAGACTGTTCGGGGACGAGCTGATACGACTCGGTCAGCGTGACGCCGATGGCTTCCGGCACGCCGAGCAACCTGAACACCCGGTCGTGGTCAGCGAGCTCAGGAATCGCCGCGTAGCCCCAGCTATAGCGACGGGCCGCGTTTTCAAGCAGGCCAAGCTCAGCGCGGATGCGCTCGTTGGTGTAGTCGGCCATCGCCTCGGCCATCTGCACACTCAATCCGTGCAAGAAGTATGCCTCGGTATAGTCGCCCG
>DASQSS010000016.1:0-8423 GCA_035642255.1 Ktedonobacterales bacterium
GCTGACTCCGCTGGGCCGCCAGGCTGAGCCAACCGTGCGCCGATTCGTCGCGTGGGGTGAATGGTTCTGCGGCCATGCGGGTCTGGATTATGACGCCTGGCTCGTGAGCATGGGTACGAAATGGAAAATATGGATCTGGTACCACCTGCTCGATGGGACGAGGCGCTTTGGTGAGCTGCAACGACTCCTCCCAGGAGTCAGTCGACAGGTGCTCGCGATGGAGCTGCGGGGGCTGGAGCAGATGTCGGTGCTCCATCGTCATACCTCAGCCGAAGGGCCGCTCAAAGTCGAATACGCTCTGACAGACCTTGGGCAGCGCTCGGGCCCCATTCTTCGCGAGTTAATCGTGTGGGGGAGAGCGTACTGCGAGCAGGTGGGCATAGCGTTTGAGTGGCCCGTGACGCCAGAAGTGGAGGGACGCGCGGCTATGCGCGCCGAACTGACGGCAGACATAGCTGAGAGCGCGTAATCTCCGACGATCCCACTTCCTATCCCACTTCCTTTCCCACCTCCAAGCGCATGATCATGACCTTGACAATGTCTATCCGCTAGTTTACAATCAATACAAATACGTATTGCAAACAAATAGGGCACTGGGGCGCGAGGGCGCGGCTTTCGTTCCCACGCCTGATGAAGGTGGATGACCCATGCGAACCGTTGATGAATTGATCGAGCGTGTGCGTAAGCAGGGCGGCAAAGCGACCTCGCAGCGCATCCTCATCTGGGCGACGCTGCACGGCGACCGCACGCATCCGACAGCGGACGACCTGTACCGGCGGCTCAAGCCAGCGCTGCCCAGTCTCTCCATGACGACACTCTATAACGTGCTGAATGAGCTGGTCGAATGGGGCGAGATTCGCCGCTTCGACACCGGCGACGGCCATATCCACTTCGACCCAGACACCTCCGGCCACGCTGAGCTGGTCTGCATGCGCTGCCACAAGGTCATTGACGCGCCTGACGGCTCGACGCCCGCGCATGAGACGCCGGATGACATCGCGGGTTTCACCATCGTCTCGCATTCGGAGCAGTATTTCGGCTACTGCCCGGAGTGCCGCGAGCTGATGCGCGAGGCGTCACACGAGGCGCGTGAGCAGCGGATGGAAGCGTTCGAGCGAGTCAAAGCGCACGCTTCGGGGCTCTCGGAGCGCGCACGATGACCTCAAGCGAACATGAGGCGCTGCGCAGCGCCGTAGACGATACCCGGCATCCGGGCGAGATCGAGAGCGGCAAAGGAAGAGGCATGACGACCGAGACAACACGCGGCTGGCAGGCGGCGCTGGCGATTCTCCTGCGCACCTTTGGCCTGTTTGGCGCGGCGCGCCGCCTGGAGGGCGGGAATCCACGCGCCGCCGAGCTCCATGCGGCCGATGAGCGCAGCTTCGTTCTGCGCATTGTGCAGCCGGGTCTGGCGGGCCTGATGGATGGCTCTGTCTCGACGTTAGCGCCTATCTTTACCGCCGCCTTCCTGACCAATAAGCCATTCACCGCATTTCTCGTCGGCATGGCCACGGCGACCGGCGCAGGTATCAGCATGGCTTTCGCCGAGGGCCTCTCGGATGATGGCGCGCTGACCGGGCGCGGCAATCCGGTGCTGCGCGGCGCGGTGACCGGCGTGATGACCTTCTTCGGCGGCGCCTTGCACACCCTGCCGTTCCTGCTGCCCAGCCTGCATACCGCGCTGTTCGCCGCCTATATCGTCGTCGCGGTCGAGTTGGTGCTGATCGCGGCCATTCGTCACCGATTCTTCGGCACGAACTGGGGCCTTTCGATCTTGCAGGTGGTCGGTGGCGGCGCGTTGGTCTTCGTCGCGGCGCTGCTCTTCGGCCATGCCTAGTGTCTGCTACCGCTGATACCGCGCGCTGGCGCCACGGAGAGAGGATCGGCTTTCTATGCGTATCGCGTTGCTGGCGGACATTCATGGCAATCTGGCCGCGCTCGATACCACGCTGGCTGATCTGGCCGAGCGCCATGTGGACGAGATCATCTGCCTGGGCGACCTGGCCATGTCGGGTCCGCAGCCTCATGAGTGCGTCGCGGAGATCGCGGCGCGGAGACTGGAGTCTCCCATAGCGTGCGGACGCCGCTATGGGCGCGCATGACGCGCACACCTATAAATACATGGTAGATACACGACGGCCTCCGTTCCAGTCTGGAACGGAGGCCGTGTTGACGCTGAGCGAAGCTCAGACGTGGGAAGCGCGTGGGCTTACCAGCGTGAGCCGTACCCACCGCTGTTGCTGGAGCCGCCATGACGGGCGCCGCCGCCGCCGCCCATCTGCTGGTAGCAGTCGCTGCAATAGACGGGCTTGTCGCCGCGCGGCTGGAACGGAACACGCGCCTCGCGTCCGCACGAGCTGCAGGTTGCGACGAACATCTCGCGGCGACCGCGATCACCGCCGCCTCCGCCCGACATCGTCGCTTTGCGCGCCGCACGGCACTCCGGACAACGTGACGGTGTGTTCATCAGGCCGCGGCTGGCATAGAACTCTTGCTCGCCGGTCGTGAACAGGAATTCACGTCCGCACTCGCGACAACGGAGTGTCTGATCGGTGGCCAAGGTCAAAACCTCTCTCTTTCGGTTACGGTCGTACTCAACGATAGAACCGTAACACCCTGTCTGCCCTAGCACTATGTAGGGCGTAGCTAAAAACCGGGGGAATCCGCTGTTGAGGAGAACTGAGGGAAAATCGTCCCAATAACCGAGGCCGACGTTCTAACCCTTGCCAACCACCGACTTGCGTCTACAGCGTGCGTGTGATCCCCGTTCACACACAGGAGTTGTGTATAGAGCCTCCATGCGGCTCTTGGGCGCAAGTATACCATGGCCCCCTGGCTAACACAACCCTGTGATGTCGCCTGCCTGTAAACTCGCAAACAATTTACGCACAATCGCGTAACCCTGCATCTGGACAATCGTTTGTCCGTTATGCTATGCTTGTGATTGTGCCTGCTGCGGCGCGTCACTCGTCTAGCCTCTGGCGAATCTCTGGCGTGCTTGCGTGACGAGCCGCTACCCGTTCAGCCTCTTCGTGAACCTTTCGCGAATGTCCCAAGCCGACTTCCCCCAAACCGGGCGCCTTCCATGCAACGCCCAGAGCGGATTACTCAGACGCGCCGCCATCCCTCTGCCTTCAGCTTGTCTGCCCCATCGCGGATACGCGCGCATTGCCATAGATCGCCACGCATCGCTGTGCGTCGCTGTACGCGGATTGACTGCGGGATGACGCGCCCGAACGTGACGACAGGCGTCGGAGAAAACGGGTATATCCGACGCCTGTCTGTATGCTCTATGTCGTCATGAATCGCCAAGCCGATGCGCGACTACCTGGACCGCTGGCGTCGCGGACCGCCACCACGACCTGTGTCGGAGGGAGCCGCGCCGTTCAGTCCCGCCCCGCCCGCCCTCGCTGTCACGGCCACTGACTCCGCTACCGGCTCAGTGGTTCCAGACGGTTGGCTGGCTGGGGTGTCGCGCTCTGACGTGGCTGGCGCGCTGGCGTCGGCGCTCGTAGCGGTGGTCGCGTCTGGACTCGTGGTCTGGGCCGTATCGCGCGTGGCCTTTGCCGCCGCGCCGTCGCTCTCGACCGTCATCCCCGGCACGCGCGCCATCAGGTCCGCCATCCGCACACCCGTCAGAGCCTCCAGAATCGCGGGGGCTTGCGCCATGATGTTCACCATGTCGCCGGTCATGCGGCTCGCGCCCAGGCTCGCGTTCGCGCCTGAGCCGGTCGAGACGATGCTGATCTTGTCCACCTTGGAGAGTGGCTCGGCCAACGCTCGCATCATTTCTGGCAGATTCGAGATGACCTTATCGAGCACCGCGGCCTGGTTGTACTCATGGTAGGCCGCCGCCTTGACGCGCATCGCCTCGGCCTCCGCTTCGCCTTTCGCGCGGATGACCTCGGCTTCGGCGAGACCGCGAATGCGCGTCGCCTCGGCCTCCGCCGACGCTTGCGCACGCAGCGCCGCGGCGCGGCCCTCGGCTTCCAGCGAGAGGCGCTGCCGCTCAGCCGCCGCCAGCGTCTCCATGCGCTGCCGCTCGGCATTGGCTGTATTGATGACCGTCGCCTCCAGCTCCATCTGGCGGCGCTGACCCTCAGCCTCCTGCACCTTCACTTGCGCGGTCTTCTCGATCTCTTGCGCGCGGGCGGTCTCCTGCACGATCTGCTGCTGCACCACCTGCGCCTGAAGCTCGGTCGCCTTGTCAGCGATGACCTGCTGTTTCTTGACCTCGGCGTCGTAGGTTGCGCGCTTGAGCGCGAGATCGCGCTGGAACTCCGACTGCTTCGCCTGCGACGCGGCCTCGGCCTCTACGCGTGTCTGATCCGCTGACGCCTTGGCGACGGCGGCTTCACGCGCGGCATTGGCGGCCTGAATCTGCGTATCGCGCGCGGCCAGCGCCACGGCGATATTCGCCTCTTTCTTGATGCGTTCGATCTCCGGGCGGCCCATGTTGGAGATGTAGTCGTTCTCGTCGCGCACCTCTTTGATGGTGAACGAGACGACCTCCAGGCCCATCTTCGCCAGATCCGCCGAGCTGACCTGACGCATCTTCTCGCTGACCATCTCAGGCTCTTTGACGAGCTGCTCGACGGTCAGCTGTCCGACGATGCCGCGCAGGTGGCCCTCCATCACCAGGCGAATCAACCCCTCACGGTCCTCATCGGATTTACTGAGGAACTGCTCCGCTGCCGTCAGGATGCTCTCCTTATCCGAGCGCACCTTGAGCTGGGTGACAGCCTCGACCCGCACCGAGACACCCTGATTGGTGTAGAGATTCTGTTGCGGCGCCACGTCGAATGACATCAGTTCCAGCGAGAATTCCTGCGCGCGGTTGATGAGGGGAATCACCAGCTTCGCGCCGCCCTGCGCCACCTGCGTGCCGCCAGCGCCATAGACGATCAGCGCGCGGTTTGGGCCGACCTTGCGGTAGTACGAGCTGAAGCTGCGCAGCAGCGCCAGGAAAGCGGCGACGATGACGATGACGGCGATGAACAGTTCGATAATTGGAGTCATAGCGGAGACACTCAGCCCCTTCTCCGGCTTGTAGCCGGGGCGCCGCGACCTCGATCTCGCTCCACACCGGAGCGCTGAAGCAGGAGGGAAGCGCCAATTACGACAGAACTGCGTAACTCAATTCGATAGGATGGTGATTGCGTAGGTCGCGTATGTCGGCGGGGAAGTAGTGCGTGCCACTCGCGTCACTCGCGTCACTCGTCGGGTTGCTGTGCGGCGCCTGGCGGAGCGGCGCGCGCGAGACCTGGCCTCACATCAGGGGTCATGCCGGGCGTGAGACGCTGGCGTGTCTCGTCGATGAAACTCTCCCACGGCTGTACAGTCGCCAGACCGCGCTCAGCCGCGACGATGACCACCTGGACGCCCGCGCTGATGGCCGAGCCATCGCTGCTGCGTGCGCCGATGCTTTGGCGAGCGCCCGCCTCGCCGTTGTAGACCACCTCACCCAGCCCCTGCGCGCGGATGGGAATGCTGACTGTGGCGAGGCGGCCCTCCAGGCGTGAGTTGTCCGTGGATAGCTCGCCAGCCTGTGAGGTGATGAAGATGCGAGTGAGCGCGGCGTTCACGCCAATCGCCGCCAGCGCGCCAATCAGCGCGGCCAGCGTGACTACGAGCAGTAGCGAGAGCGCCTGACCATTGTGGAGCAGGTAGCCCAACACGCCAAACACCAGCAGAAAGACCAGCGCGCCATTGAGGTTGAGGCTACCCAGCAGCATGCCTTGCGCAACGCTCCACAGGCTTTCGCTGCCCGTCACTGGCTGTGTGGTGATGGCCTGTGAGCCAGGAGCCGCCTGGCCCACCTGCGCGTGAGCGGCGAAATGCGCGGACGTGGCGCTGTGGTTTCCGTTCATCTGACCGGCATGGCCGAGATGACCCGGGTGACCGATGTGTCCAGTGTGGCCCAGGTGACCGAGGTGACCGAGATGACCAGCGTGACCGCCGCCCAGCGCGACCGCGATCACAAGAAACAGACCGGAGAAGAGCGCGCATCCCAGAAAGAGCAGCGAGAGCGGATCTGTCGCAAGCATCCTGGCGCCTCCTGGCAGCAGACGATGCGCCATCAACACCGTGTCGTGCGGCGCCGTCGCGCGGCGAGCGCGGCGTTGTTACACGCCAACCGGCGTGGGTGGCTTTGTAGACGTGTCGCCGCCCCCAGCGCTGACCCCGAGCAATGTCTCCAGACGATGCTTCAGCGCGGCGAAGTTGACACCCCAGCCGAGGCCAATGGTATGTGGAACCAGGATGCGGTCGCTCTCTGGGTTCCAGTACTCATTGGTAATGTCTGGCCATTCATCCACGCGGAAATTATAGGGTACGCCCGCGACAGTCCCTTTCCAGGTACGCGCTTCGGGCGCCTTGGCGAGCTCCTGCCCGACGGCGGCGGCGGCGAGGCCAGCCACGACACCGACGGCAAACCAGTTGAACTTGCTACCCATAAGCCACTTCCTTCCGCTCTTCAGCGGGAGAACTTCTAGCGGAGGCTGTGTGTGGCGTCCCATCCGCCATGTCGCCTCGCTCACATCATCAGTACGAGCAGGCGCCGCAAGTTGTTGCGAGGTGGCCGCAATGGCGCGCCAAGCGCTCACCTCGCGTCAACGCGAAAGAAACACCCTATATCAGCGCGCTCTCTGGCGGGCCGCTTCCGTTGGCGTCGGAATCGGAGCCATGGATGTCGCGGCGGACTCGGCCATCCGCTGTTCGAGGATCGTCAACGCGTCGGGTGGCAGGCTCAGCAGCCAGTCCACCAGCCGCAGCGCACGCTCAGGCTCGGTCGCCGCGGCCAGCCGCGCGAGCGTAGTGGTGAGCAGCGCATCGGATTCCTGCTCGCTCGCCTGCCCGCTCGGTGTTGGTCCGGAGGCAGGTGGCGCTGGCGCCGCGCCTTCCAACGCGGCGCCTGGCGGATCGCTCAGCAGGTAGCCGGGGTGAACGTGATAGAAGCGGGCCAGCGCCTCGCGTGTGGCGCTCGACAGATGCAGACGTTGGCCGCCCTCTAGCTGTGAGAGGTAGGCCTGGCTCAGCGAGACGCCGATCTCGTGGCGCATCGCCCGAATGACCTCTTGCTGCGTCATCGCGCGCCAGAGTCCTCGCCGCATGCCCTCGGCCTGGCGCAGCCGACGCAGCTTTTCCGCCAGCTCCATTGCGTCCCTCGCAATTCCGGGTCGCTATTCCACGCCGCATAGGCCATATCATCGTCTCACTACCACTATACCAACGATGCGCGCGCTGGATATGCTGGATCGGGGAGTCGGGTCGTGCGCCGGCGCAGGGCGGCTGGCGGCTGCAGCCGCGCCTGTGTAGCCCCTGCTGGTTCGCGAAGTCTATCTGTATGGACGCAAGACGCCGAGAGTCCCCGCCTGCGCAGGCGGGGTTCGCTGTGGCCCGTCAGCCACCATCCACGCGCAATGTCAATCGCCAGCCAACCAGCGCATGCCCCAGCGCATACCCAGAAACCCACGTTAACACCTATAACGAGTGGCCAGGCCGCAGGCAACGGTCGCGCCGACCGCATGTGATGCGGAGATGAATTGACCTGACAATCGTGGCGCATGAAACAGGAGCGCCTTTATGGGCGCCGCGCATGATTGGAACGATGGGAGGCGAAGGATAAGAGGCAAAAGAAAAGGACGAGCTGCCAACTCGTCCTTTCTTGCCACCAGCGCGCATGTGCCCGCTCTGGCAAGCGCAAAGTCGTGCGAAGTCGCGTGCGCCATGGGGACAACGCGCGCGACATCAGGACCGCAGGGAGTGCTTCCTCAATTGGGTGGAGGAGTCCATGTTTTCGTACGACTCACAGATAGAAACGCCACTCCGCGCATTTTGTTAGGGGCACGTAAAAATGACGTCTGATTGCCTCCCAGAGGCGATGGCCAGTCACGAAGACGCCTCCGCCGCTCACTCTTCGTCTGCTCTCCACTCGCCCAGCTAGCCAGCGAGCGACCAGGTGAGCGCGCCGCCATCCGCCTTCAGTGAGGTGAGCAGGGTCTGGCTGGCGCCATCGGTGGCTGCGAGCATGAGTCCATGCGACTCGGCGATCGCGATGTTGCGTTCGTCGGACGCCCAGGTAAGGGCGACCACAGAGCTGCTGTTCGCTACCTGAGTGACCTGAGTGGCGGCGTCATTGCTGATGTGATAGACCATGACGTTTTGGCCCTGTGCGATGGCGATCGAGGCGCCGCTGGGCGACCAGACAGGCTGGCTCTTCGCGCCCTGGGCAAGTGCCGTCAGTCCGGCGCCGCCGCTCCACAGATCGAGGTGATTGCCCACCATGACCGCCGCCGACGTGCCGCTGGGCGACCAGACGATGCCGTTGATGGTCGCCGAGGTTGTAGCCACCTGAGTGACGCCACCACTCGCCAGCCGAGCCTCGCTGAGCGTGTCGGCGCTTGCCAGCAGCCAGACGCCAC
>DASQSS010000017.1:0-4205 GCA_035642255.1 Ktedonobacterales bacterium
ACTTTTGCGTCGCTATGGTGTGAATGTGATGGTGTCACGCGGACCGAATGAGTCGGCCCCCGTGGTGGAGGAGACGAACCCCACGTATGCGAACCTGATGGGGCGCATTGATCTGGGGGTGCGAGAGGGGCTTACCTTCACGGATCATATGATGCTCAAGCCGGGCGCGATGCATAAAGCGGTTGGCGGGTTTCTTGTGTTGCAGGCGCATGATGTGCTGACACAGCCACGCTCATGGGACGCTGTCAAACGGATGGTGCGCTTCGGCCGCATCGAATTGGAAAACGGGTCGCAGTCGGTCGGCGGCACGCCTGGCGCGACGATACGGCCTCAGCCGGTGCGCGCCGACGTCAAGGTTATCTTGATCGGTGACCCGCAAACCTATGCGGAGCTCGTGGAGCTGGACTCCGAATTTCGGCAAAGCTTCAAGGTGCGGGCTGACTTTGATTTCGAGATGCTGCGCAATGAGCAGGGCGAGATGGCCTATGCGCAGGTTGCGGGCGAGGCGGCCCGCGCAATGGGCTATCCCGAGTTCACCAGTGAGGCGGTCGCGCTGGTGATCGAGGAAGGAAGCCGCTGGGCGGAGGACCAGGAGCGCGTCTCAGCGCAACTCGATGACGTGCGCGATTTGTGCGTCGAAGCGAGCTTCTTCGCCAAGCGGGCGGGCGATCCACTGACGCGCCGCCAGCATGTCGACGTCGCGATTCGGGCGCGCGACTTCCGCGCCAGCCTTATCGCCGACAAGCTGGAACAGGAGATTCTTCGGCAAGAGGTGCTGATCTCGACAGAGGGAACCGCTGTCGGCCAGATCAACGGATTGAGCGTTAGAGAGTCGCAAGGGTATCCGTTCGGATTACCCACGCGCATTACCGCAACGGTGTCTCCGGGTATGGCGGGTGTCGTGACGGTCGATCGCGCATCTGATTTGAGCTTGCCGACCCATACGAAGGGTGTGCTGACGCTCGCTGGCTATCTGGCCGGGCGATTTGCCGAGGACTTTCCATTGAGCCTCTCGGCGAGCCTGAGCTTCGAGCAGACCTATGGCGGTGTGGATGGTGACAGCGCATCGTCGGCGGAACTCTACGCGCTGCTCTCGGCGCTGGCCGACGTGCCGATACGGCAATCGTTTGCCGTCACCGGCTCTGTCAACCAGCGCGGCGAGGCGCAAGCGATTGGGTCGGCGACATATAAGATCGAAGGCTATTTCAGGATTTGCCAGAAACGCGGTCTGACCGGCAGCCAGGGTGTCATCATTCCGCGCGTCAATACGCGCAGCCTGATGCTGCGCGACGAGGTAATCGAGGCTGTGCAGCGGGGCCACTTTCACATCTTTGGCGTCGACACAGTTGACGAGGGCATTCAGTTACTGACTGGTATTCCCTTCGGAACTAAGACCGCTGATGGTCGCTATCTGGAGGGTACTATCGCCGCGCGCGTGCTGCGACGCTTGCGTGCCTTCAGTGAGCTGGTCCGACGCTACGATGGTCCTTATCACGCAGCGTCGAAGCCGTCATAGCGCATCCGTTTCAAGTGTTGGAACCTGACGCGAGGCGCACCAGCGCCTCGTGGCTCTTCGCGCGGCTGGGACAGGGGCACTGGCCGTCATGTGACCCACCTGGACGGGTGGACACGGCGACCTAGGCCAGGCCGAGGCGTTCGAGCGCGTGGGCAACGCCATCGTCGGCATTGCTGAGCGTCGTCTGCGCCGCGTGCGCGAAGAGCGCGGGCATCGCATTGCCCATGGCGATGCCAAGACCCGCCGCGTCGAGTAGCGCGATGTCATTCTCGCCGTCACCTATGGCGACAGTGGCCTCGCGAGGAATCTCGAGCCGCGCAGCAAGCTCCCTGAGCGCGACGCCTTTGCTGACACCCGGCGCCATCACCTCGACAAAATCGCTCGTCGTGCGAACCACAGTTACAGATGAACCGATTCGGTCGCGCAGGGCGTCTCGGAGTGCGAGTAGACGGGCGTGATCTCCGGTCATCAGGAACTTGAGAGGCGGGGGAAGCGCATGGTCGAGTCTCGCTACATGCCGCACAGGCGGTTCGTGATACGCCGCCAGCGTCTCATCGAGGAGACCGCGCGGCGCGTCCGTATAGATCGCGTCAGTTGTGTACCAAGCGACCGCTATCTCTGGAGCGACCGCATGAATCGCTGCGAGCGCCATCTCGATGTGGGCGTCAGAGAGCGACCATGCGGCCACCGGCAATCCGGTGGCCGCATCCATCAGCGCCGCGCCGTTGCAGGTGATGTGCAGACCACCGACGCCAAGTTCACTGAGCAGAGGCATAACTGAGGCGAGCAGCTTGCCCGTCGCCAGACTTATGACTGTTCCCCCGCGCTGGGCCGCCTCAATCGCGGTCCGTGTTCGTGAAGTGAGGTTGTGGGATGGATCGAGCAACGTGCCGTCCACGTCGAGCGCGACAAGGCGATACATGAGTTCTCCAGCATGGGGGGCGTGCTACAGGCTGCCCGCGTAGACCATCAGGCCACCATCCACAAACAGGGTGGTCCCAGTAACGTAACTCGCCTGATCTGACGCCAGCCATACCACCGCGTTGGCAATATCACCCGGAACGCCTATGCGACTGAGCGGAATCTCGTTGAGCAGCGCCGCCTTGCGCGCCGGGTCATCGAGCGTCGCCTCGTTGATCGGTGTCGCGATGGCTCCGGGGCCTATATTGACGATACGGACGTTGCGCCGCGCCACTTCGGCGGCGAGTGTGCGGGTAAGCATGCGTAGGCCACCCTTGGCCGCGCAGTAGACTGAGTTGCCCACCATCGGCAGATCTTCATGCACAGACGAGATGTTGATGATGACGCCACCGCTGCCCTGCGCGACGAACTGACGCCATGCCGCCTGTGACGCGAAAAACGCGCCCTTCAGATCGACCGCGATCTGGCGGTCCCACTGCTCCTCGGTGACGCTCTCGAACGGCATCGGCTGCTCGATGCCGGCGTTATTGACGAGGATGTCGAGGCGCCCGAACGTACTGACCGCCAGGCTAATGAGGCGCCGCACATCAGCGACTTGTGAGACGTCCGCCTGGACGACCAACGCTTTGCCTCCGGCCGCGGTGATATCGTTGGCGATACTGTCCGCGGCGTCGCGATGCGCGAAGTAATCCAGCGCGACAGCGGCTCCCTCAGCCGCGAGCCGCCGCACGATGCCCGCGCCGATGCCAAGCGAGCCGCCAGTGACGACCGCGACCTTACCCTCTAGCTGCATTCGGTCTCGACTTCCTTCCCATTATCCAAGGGGCTCTCACTGCCGTGCGCTCCGGGCAACCTGGCTTTCCGCCTACATCCGTCCAAGCGGCGACCACATCGAGTGCGCCACCTATGCTGGCTGCGTGGAGAGCGAGCGGAGGCGCGGCAATATCTCCGCCATGCGCTGAAGCGTCGTGGCGATGTCGTCGGCGGTGACGCTATGCCCGAGCGTCAGGCGCAGCGCGCCGCGCGCACGGCTAGCCGAGACGCCCATCGCCGACAGTACATGCGAAGGCTCGATGTCGCCTGACGCGCATGCGCTGCCGCTTGATGCGGCGATGCCCGTGAGGTCGAGGTTGAGCAGCAGTGACTCACCTTCCACGCCCGACACCGTAAAGCTCGCGTGGTTGGCGAGCCGCTCTGTGGGATGCCCTGTCAGTGTTACCTCCGGCAGCGCCAGCATGCCCATGATCAGACTGTCGCGCAGCGCCAGCAGCCGTTCATTCTCGCGCTCGCGCTCCTCACGCGCCATTTCAAGCGCGGCGGCGGCGCCGACGATGCCAGGTACGTTCTCAGTCCCCGCCCGCCGATTACGCTCCTGTGAGCCGCCGAGGATTTGTGGCTGTACGCGCGTTCCCTGGCGTACATAGAGGATGCCGACTCCCTTGGGTCCGTAGAACTTGTGCGCTGAGAGCGAGAGCAGATCGACCTGGAGCGCCGCGACGTCGAGGTTAAGCTGACCGCCCGCCTGCACGGCATCCGTGTGGAACGGAACGCGGTGGGCCCGGCAGATGCGGCCGATCTCAGCAATGGGCTGAATTGTTCCGACTTCGTTATTCGCGTACATGATCGTGACGAGCGCCGTCTCATCCGTGATGGCCGCCTCGACCTGTGCGGGGTCTACGCGGCCACGCTCATCAACGGGAAGGTACGTCACGCGGTAGCCTTCCTGCTCGAGCCGTTGGCAGGTATGCAGCACAGCATGATGCTCGAT
>DASQSS010000018.1:0-16464 GCA_035642255.1 Ktedonobacterales bacterium
CGGAGATGACAGGCCGCCAGATGAAAACCTATCCGGCCCAGGACTGGCATGGATGGAGGCTGGCATGGACGGAGGCTGGCATGGATGGAGGCTGGCATGGGTGGAGGCGGGTGTGAATAGAATGCAATCGAATGTCGAGCATTCGCCAGGCGCACGGCGAAGGTGAGATGTCGTACATTGGGCGCGGCGCAGTTGTGTTGCGGATTAGTTGAGGCGGACCCCATGCCACCTGACGCATCGTACCAGAGTCGCGATGTGCGGCATTTCGAGCGCTGGTCGCAATCCTACGAAGGCTCGTGGATGCAGCGGCGGCTCTTCAGTCGCGTGCATACGGCTGTGCTCGATCTTGCCGCATCACTCTCCGCGCCCGCGAGTGTGCTCGATGTCGGTTGTGGCACAGGACGTCTGCTGCGCACGGCCGCCGCGCGCTGGCCGTATGCTCAGCTCATTGGTGTGGACCCAGCGCAGGGCATGGTGGACGTGGCGCGCAAGTTGACTCCTGACGCCACGTTCTATCGCGGACTCGCTGAATCGCTTCCGCTGCCTGACGCCAGTGTGGACCTCGTGTTCAGCACGCTTTCATTCCATCACTGGGCTGACCAGACGGCAGGTGTGCGCGAGATCGCCCGCGCGCTGCGTCCCGGTGGCCATTTCATCCTCGCCGATTTTGCTCCGCCGAATGGGCTGGCTCGGCTCCGCGTCACGGGCAGAGCGCTGCCCGCCGCTGACCGTCTGCGTGTGTTCGCCGCCGCCGGGTTGCGTGTGGAGCGACAGCAGGGCGCCGTCTATCCATTCATCCTCGCCACACTCGCCGTTCGCTGAGCCGCCACGCCTCTGGCTCCTGCCAGCCACTGAAGCGCGCGCCTGTCGACGCCGACTCTCCCCAGCGCTCCTCACCCGTCGCCAGCGCCACGTCTGACCAGGCCAGCGATGCCTTGCGCTGGCGGAATGCGCGCTCTACAGTCGTTTGCAGTAGCGGTGGAGGGCCAGCGGCGCGGGAGGTAGACGGCGCATGCGGAGGGATCATGCCAGCCAGGCGGACGATGACGAGCGCGATCTGACAGTCACGGCGGGCGAGGCCAGTGAGGCCAGTGAGGCCAGCGCAACCATTCATGAGGAGCGCGCTCCGCGGGATGAGCGGCAAGAGCGAGCGGCGCAGATGTATCTGCAAGGGCGACGAGTCGCCGAGGTGGCTGCGGAGCTTGTGGTCAGTGAGACAACGGTACGCCGCTGGGCGCGTCAGGCGCTCGCGACGCTGGCGGAGGAGGAGCTTGCCGCGCAGGCGACGCGCTTGCAGCGTGCTATCGAGAGCCAGCGCGCAGTGGCGAGCGCCGCGTGGGAGGCCTATGAGCGTGAGCGCCAGCTCGACGAGGCGCTGCTGCGTGGCGAGCTCGATCATGTACGTCGCCGCGCCATTCGCGGACGGCGCCGGGAGCCAGGCGTGCCGGCCAGCGCGGATGACGCCGATTGCCCGCCACTGGCGATGGAAGAATATGAGCGGCCCAGGCGTTCGGCGCAGGGTCCGCGCTACCTGGCGGTGGCGTTGGCCGCCCAGCGCGAAGTGGCGCGGCTCCAGGGACTCTACGCGCGGCTGGAACAGCCCGACCGCGCGGCTATCCGCATCACCATCAGTCGCCGCCCGGAGGGGCCAGAGAACCAGGCTCCAGCTTGTGTGACTGACGCCGATGAGCCACGCGGGATAGAGACGACACTGGAGGGGCGCCCCGATGAGCAGGGAAGACAGGGAAGATGACGAGGACGTGCGCGATGCAGCAGCCCAGCCGCTGGCGCTGGACTGGTCGCTGAATCCCGCACAGTGGGCGTTTGTACACAGCCAGGCGCGCTTTAGCCTGTATGTCGGTGGCATCGGCGCGGGCAAGACGTTCGCTGGCGCGGTGCGGACGATAGTGCGCGCGCTGGAGGATCCAGGCTCGCTCGGGCTGGTCGGCGCGCCAACCTACGCCATGCTGCGCGATACGACCGAGCGGGCGCTCACCGAGCTGTTGCCACGTCAGGCGATTCGTCGCTTCTACCGCAGTGAGCGCCGCATCGCGCTGCGCAACGGGACAGAGATTCTGCTGCGCTCGCTCGACCAGCCTGACTTCGCGCGTGGCCTCAATCTCGCCTGGTTCTGGCTCGACGAGGCGCCGCTCTGCGGCTACTACGCCTGGGAGGTGTTGAAGGGCCGCCTGCGTCAGCCCGGCCACGCGACGGCGGCATGGGCGACAGGCACACCGCATGGCCGTGATGGATTCGCGCGCGACTTCGAGTTGGCGCCGCGACGCAGCCATGCGCTCTACCGCGCATCCACCTGGGCCAACGCGCACAATCTGCCATCCGATTTCGTCTCCGACCTCGGCTACTCCGGCGCCTTCGAGCAGCAGGAGGTCTATGGCCTATTCGTGGCGTTTGAGGGACTGGTCTACACGCTCGACCGATCAGCGGATGGGGTCGTCCGCGAGCCGCCTGTGCGCGGCGTCGCGTCATGGGCGCGGGTGATCGGTGGCGTGGACTGGGGATACACAAATCCTGCGGCGGCGCTAGTCTTCGCCCGGAGCGGCGACGGCGACTTCTGGCAGATCGCTGAGTTCTACCAGCGACGCGCCAGCCTGGAAGAGACGCTGCTGCCGCAGATCGTCGCTCTGACGCGACAGCATGCGGTAGAGGAATGGTATTGCGGGCCAGACGAGCCGGAGCATATCGAGGCGCTGCGGCTGGCGCTAGCGCGAGCGGGGCTGCGTGCGCGCGTGACACGAGCTGACAATGCCGTGCGCGCGGGCATCCAGACGGTGACGGGACTGCTGGCGCGTCGCCCCGATGGGCGCCACGGACTCTGCATCGCCCCGGGCATGGTTCACACGTTGGCGGAATATGATCAATACCGCTACGCATCGGCGCCCAGTGGACGCGACCCCGCCGAGCAGCCCGTCAAGCAGAACGACCACGCGCTCGACGCCACTCGCTACGCGCTGCACTCTGAGCTTGCCCGCCAGCGCGCCGCCAGCCAGACAGACCGCTGGCTCGCTGACCTGAAGCGGCGCGGCGAATGAGCGATGGAGCGGTGGAGCGATGGAACGATGGAGCGAGCCAACTGATTAACGTGGGAAACGCGGGTGATGCAAGCGTCGCGCGCTGGCGATCGTGAAGTATGCTAGCAATCCGAAGCCCACGACAGCAAGCAGCGCGACGACTACCCCCACAACGATCGCAGCCACATCTGAGGCTCCCAGCGTCTGGGCGATCAGGGCGGCGAGCACGCCCGCGACGACCACATTGATTGCGGCGACGAGATTGGGCGTGCCAGCGAGGAATCGTCCGACGCTGAGGGTCTGTGTGAGGCCATAGGACTGCATAACGCTTGTTTCGTCGTCATAGGCGCTTGTTAAGAAGTACGGCTCGAGCTCGGGCGCAAGCTCCAGATAGGCGTGGCGCAGTCGATTCATCCCGATCATGAGGCCGAAGTCGTCGCTATTGGCGTCACCCAGGCGGATGACAGTCGCGACGCCTACCAGGAGCACAATCGGGAGCACCAGCAGCGCAAAGATGTGGAATGCCGTTCCAAACGCTGTCGCCTGAGCCACCAGCGCGAGCGCGACGACCGCAGCCGAGAGCACCGTGACGAACACAGAGGCGCGGCTGAAGACTTCGTTCCAGGTCATACTGCGGGTCGCGAGCAGACTCCAGTGCTCCGTCGCCAGAATCTGCACGCGCACCGCGTCGGTGATTCCGCTCCGATCAGAAATCAGGGTCGGAGTCGTCTGAGTGTCATTCATGGCTACCACCCTTCGCGCTCTGCCAACGTAACCAGAGATACGGCCCCGTCTCCAAAGGAAGAGTATGCGGCTGTCGAGCAGGGCGCTCTCCTCTCTGTTCCGAGTATATCGCTGTATATCGCCGGGTGCGCCTGGTATTCGCTTTTGTCAGCATAATGGCCGAGGTGTGGCATGCTGGCTGCGGGCGCGGCGCATAGGTTCATAGGCCAGCCGTGTGGCCATACCTCTTACCGGACATGGGCGATTGCGTGTTTGGGCCGTGTGGCTGGGTTGTGTCGGTCCACCTCCAGTCCGCCGGGTGTGCGGACGTCTGAATCCTCGCTGACGTCAGAAGCGGTTTTGATCAGGGTGAGCGCCGTCGCTCGCCTGACCGATGACAGGAGTTGAAACCATGAGGCTTCTGCACGCGCGCCATTGGCGCCAAGCGTCCCACCAGAAGAGCGTGAGAGGATTCACCCACGGCTCGCCGCGGCGTTGGACTCTCGCCGTCATCCTGACCCTCGCCACGCTCCTCGCGGCTGTCCTCGCATTCTCCCAGCCGTCCTCGGTCCACGCCAATGGCGTAGGTTCGTCGCACTCGGAGAAGGACTACCTTGCTCTGGGTGATTCAGTCCCGTTCGGCTACAATCCGCTGGTCGCTAATCCCGCTGACACCGACCAGTTCATCGGGTATCCCACATCGGTCGCGCAGACGCTCGGACTGCGTCTCACCAATGCCGCCTGTCCCGGCGCTACTAGCAGCTACCTCGTCTCGCTCGCGGGTCCCGATTGGGCGTGCATCCCCTTCCGTTCGAGATTCCCACTGCACGTCAACTATTCCACCTCGCAGCTCGACTTCGCCGTAGCGTTTCTCAGGAGCCACCCCCACACGCGGCTTGTGACACTGACGATTGGCGCTAATGACCTGTTCCGGCTGCAGTCTCTCTGTGGCGGAAGCATTAGCTGCGTCCAGGCGGGATTGCCGGGCCTGCTCGCGACGTTGGCCGCTAACCTCAATACTACGTATGCCGCGATTCGTCACACGGCGCACTATCATGGTCAGCTCGTCGCGTTGACGTACTATTCCACGAACTACGCTGACCCAACGACAACTGCCATCATCCATGCGCTGGATGAGACACTTGGTCAGCGGACGCGGGCATGGGGAGGCGTCGTCGCCAGCGGCTTCGCAGCCTTCGCCGCCGCATCCGCCAGCGCGAATGGCGACCCGTGCGCGGCGGGTCTGCTCATCCGTTTGTCTGCGACCATCTGTGACGTTCACCCCTCCGTCGCTGGGAGAATCCTGCTGGCTCACACGGTCGTGGCGATGGTGCGTCATAACGACGCCAGGTCCGTCGCGGGATGACCGCATCCGGGATGACCGCATCCGGGATGACCGCATCACAGTACACGTATGGAAAGCGAGTAGCCCAGCGGAGCGCGCTCTACGCTCCGCTGGGCTACTCGGGCTGCCGTTCTAGATGGCTTGCCGCGTGGATCAGGCGATGACGAACTCGCCAGTTCGGCTCAGCGCCACCTGATCGGGGCCGAGACCTGGTGGGAGCAGCTTGGCCTCCTGCACCGCGCGGTTGAACGCCTCATCGCTGTCCATGCCCAGCGCCCGCAGCACAGGATTGTGCACGGCGTTCAGATGCTTCTCGCGTGTGTGCATGCCTGTGCCGACGACGGCGCGCAGGAATGTTCGCGCGTTGGGGATCAGGCGCAGCGCCGGCATGCGGAAGCCCGCGAAGACCTCTTCCATCGTCGAGAGCGTCAGGTCAGGCAGGTATTTCAGATAGATCAGCACGATCTCCAGGAACATGCCGTGGTGGGCGATCTCATCGACGCTGACCACGCGAAACGCCTCCGCCGCGCCGACCTCGAAGCCGCGCTGGCGCTCTTCGTCAGTGCGCTTGGCGGGCAAGCCATATTCCTGCCGGATGCGCGCGTTTGTCTCCTGGTAGTTGAAGTAGGTAGCGCGCTCCTGCACCATCGCATAGATCGCCGTGCCGAGCGGAGTGTTCGCTCCGGCATGGTTATTGATGCTCCAGCGCTGGTGCTCGCCAATCTTGCCGCAGTACTCCTTGAGCTGCTCCTCAGAGCGCGCCCCGGAGTGCAGCAGAACCTGCTCCCACGCGACGCCGTGTTTCATCTCCTCGGCGCCCCACTGCAGCTGCATATTGCGGCGTGTGCGGTCCACGCGGAACATTTCCAGGCCATTGAGCACGTAGTCACCCACATACTCCTCGATGCCCAGGAAACCCTCGATGAGGTTGATGGTCTGCTCACTCAGACGGTGGCCATACTCGCGCATCTCCCCAAAGGGCAGATCGTGCCAGGGCGACCAGCGGCGCGTCTTCATCGCCTTTCCGAAGTAGCGGACGAACGCGGCATGGACCTCTTTTTCGATGGCCTCCTGGCGTGCTTTCAGCGTCCAGGGGCCGTGGTGAATTTGCGGCATGCCAATCGGGCATGCGGAGTCGGTCGCGGGCGCTTCACAAGACGCTTCTGATAGCGCGGGCAAGGGCGAATCTCCCACAAGGGGGAGCCTTCGCGGCGAATCGTTCAAGTCGTTACTCCCCTGTGGAGGCGATGTTCGGTTTCGGGGTACTGTCATACTACATATTCTAGCGGGATATGTAGCTGGGTACAAGTAAACACGCAATGAGCATGGGAGGAGACCCCTAGTGGAGGCGACCGAGGAGACACTGGCCGAGCTGCTGCGCCAGGAAGAGACGATCCAATTCAGTGCGTTCGACAACCAGATAGCCTGGCGTGTTGGCTCGCGTCTGGTGGAGCTGGCGACTGAGCGCGGGCTGGGCGTGACGATCGATATTACCCGCAACGGCCAGCAGCTCTTTCACTGCGCGCTACCTGGCACGAGCGCCGACAATGATGAGTGGATCAAGCGCAAGAACCGCGTGGTCAATCGCTATGGGCATAGCTCGCTCTACATCGGCATGCGCTATCGCAGCCAGGGCACGACCTTCGAAGAGAAGTCGCGGCTGAACCCGGACGAGTATGCCGCGCATGGCGGCGCCTTCCCGATCATCATCGCGCGCGTTGGCGTGGTCGGGGTGGTCACGGTCTCGGGCCTGGCGCAGGAAGAGGACCATCAGCTTGTGGTCAGCGCGCTGCGCGAGTTCGTGTAGCAAGGGGTAACGCGCCCATAGAGATGGAGGGAAGATGGGCGCATTACCCTGCCTACGAGATCACTGCTCCCACAACTGCGTGTAGCTGAGGTCGGAGAAGAACGGGCGCATGGGGTAGGTGTCTATCAGACGCTGAACCTCTTCGAGAGAATCGGCTCGCATGACCGCCCAAACCCGCGTGGGAGGTCTCGCCGCGTCGGTGTAGGCCACCTCAAGGATGCCCTGCTTGGTGTGCTCGGCGATACGCTCACCTTCAGCAGGCACGAGCGCTCTCGCTTCAGCGGCGCGCTCAGGTGGAATCACAACGTGAACGGACACCATGTATCGCATAACTGTATCTCCTGAAGCTACGGGCAACACTTCCGCGATGACATGGGAAACGATGGGGAAACGATGGCTGAGCATCACCTCCTCCGCGCTAGCGCGCTCCATGACGAACAGCCACGGGGCGCGCTGGCTTCTACGCTGACTTCTACCTACTGCCGCGCCACTGATGCGCCCGCCACCACTCGCTCGTCCGCGTGGATCGGTGTGATACGCACGGTGGCATTGTAGTCAGGGATGCCAGCGGCGAGGTCGCAGACACGGCGCCGAATCAGCACGTTGCACTCCGGCCAAAATGCTTGCGCGTTGCGCGGCTTGATCGCGGCGATGTGGACGCGCATCTCCATCTCGGCGCCGTTGTCACTCTCCACGCGTACACGGTCGCCCTCGCGCACGCTCATCGCCCTGCCGTCCTCCGCTGAGATGAAAAGCGCGTCACGTCCGGCGCCTGTGTTGGGGTCGGTCTGCTTGTAGACGAGGCTGTTGAATTGCTTGCCGCGCCGTGTCGAGAGCGCGAATGTTCCCTCGGGCAGGTTCAGCTCTGGTGGTTGGAGCGCGCTGAAATGCCCCTTGCCGTCGGGCGTCTTGAACGCGCCATCCACATAGAGTATGGGGCCGCCATATTGCACGTTGTCGCCTTGCTTGCGCAGCCGCTCGATGCCCGCGTAACCCGGATGCACACGCGCGATCTCCTCACGAATGGCCTGCGCACTCCCAAACGTGACCTGCCGCTTGCGCTCTGGATGGACACGCGCGGCAAGATCCTGGAAGATTTCCCACTCGCTGCGCGCCTCGCCGGGACGTGGGCCGCGAATCTCTGGCGAGAAGATGATGCGCCGCTCGGTAGACGTTTCCGTGCCGCCGCCGCGCTGCTCGTAGCGAGTCTGCGCGGGCAGCAGCACGACCGTTTCCGCGGGGTCCACCAGCATCTGTGTCGTCACATAGATGTCCTGATGGACGCGCAGGGGCAGCTTCGCCAGCGCCTCCTGCACGTACTGCGGGTCGGGCAGCACTTCGAGGAAGTTGCCACCGCTGGCGTAGAGGACATCGAGCTGGCCATCCCAGGCGGCGTCGATCATCTCGGTCGCGCGCAGACCCTTCCACGTCGGGATGTCGAAGCCCCACTGCTCGGCGATGATGCGCGCCTCCGGCGAGCCGACCGTGACGCCGCCGGGCAGCGCATCCGGCACGGCGCCGACCTCCGCGCCACCCTGTACGCCGCTATGCCCACGAATCGGCACAACACCGCAGTGCGGCTTGCCCAGCCAGCCTTGCGAGAGCGCCAGGTTGACGATCGCCTTCACGCCATCCACGCCAAACGTATGCTGGGTGATGCCCATGCTCCAGACGAAGATGCCCGTCTTCGCCGCATGGACCATCTCGGCGAACCGCCGCATGTCCAGACGGGTCGAGCCGCTGAAGCGCTCCAGCGTCTCCCAGTCCTGCTGCGCAAGTTCGCTGACGACAGCGTCCCATCCAGTCGTGTGCGCGGCGATGAAGTCGTGGTCAACCCAGTCCTGCTCGATCAAAACCTTCAGAACGCCATTGAGGAAGGCGATGTCGCCGCCGGAGCTGACCTGATAGAACTCATCCATCAGCTTCGTGCCCATCAGCGCGCTTTCCGGCGTGGACGGCACCCAGTAGCGCGCCAGTCCCGGCTCACGATAGGGGTTGACGACGGCGATCTTCGTTCCCTCCAGCTTGGCCTGGTAGAGATACTTCGTGGAGACAGGCTGATTGTTGGCGATGTCGCTGCCGATGAAGATCAGCAGGTCGGAGCCGATCCAGTCGCGGTATGAGACGGACGAGGCGCCGACGCCCAGGGTCTGCTTCAGGCCGACAGAACTGGGCGAGTGGCAGACGCGGGCGGCGTTGTCCACATTGTTAGTGCCGATGCTGCGCGCGGCTTTCTGCGCCACATAGTAGACCTCATTGGTCAGCCCGCGTGAGGTGAGATAGAAGGCCATGCGCTCTGGCGCAGTCTCACGCAGGCGGTTGGCGATCAGGTCGAGCGCGGCGTCCCACGAGACGCGGGTAAAGCCCACATCGCCCTTGCGCCGCACCATCGGATAGGGCAGTCGTCCCAGGTTGCGTAGCTGCGCGCTGGAGAGCTGGCGTAGCCCCGCGAGGTCATCGCGCAGGCGCTGCCACGGCATCGCGCCCATTGTGTTGAGCTTGAGCAGGTTCAGACGAATCGTGCAGAGATGCACGCTGTCAATCGTCCAGTCGCGCATACCGGTTGTGCCAAGCGCACAGCCGTCGCAGACGCCCTCGTTGAGGATGCGCCATGCGTAGAGCGGGTGGCGCCGGTTGTCCCAGGCAGTCTGGAAGATCTCGGTGAAGTGGTGCGGCTTCGTCTCGCCCAGGCCAAACGGTTTCCACCCCGCCCACGTTGACGGATTGATCGGCGACTTTGCCATGTGTAGCCCCCTGCTCGTGCGCTGCTAGCGACCGACTCTACGTCAAATGGTATACGAAAGCAGGCCAGCGCGCCAGTGATGGTACGTGAGCAGCGTTCACCTCGATCAACGTAGACATCCGCGTATACTGGCCGCAGACGGCGCGGTGATGCGACGTCTGCATAGCGACCTGATGCGATGAGAGGATAACGCGATGACTGTGGGCAGCATTCAAGCGGAGAAGCTGGAACAGGCGACAGGTCTGCTCGACGAGCAGGGGATAGATTGCTGGCTGACGTTTGTGCGCGAGTCGTCGGAGACGCCAGACCCAGTGATGAAGCTGATCGTGGGGCATGACGTGACGTGGCAAAGTGCGTTTATCGTCACCCGTACAGGGCGGCGCATCGCTATTGTCGGTGGGCCGGAGGGCGGCTCAGTGCGTCGCGCGGGCCTCTATGACACCGTGCTGACCTATGATGAGGGCATCGCGCCGACACTGCGAGATGCTCTCCACGAGATCAACCCTGGCCAGATCGCCATAAACTATTCGATCGGCGATGTCGCGTCCGATGGGCTGACGCATGGCATGTATCTGCAGCTGACGGAGGCGCTGGCTGAGACGCCCTGGGCTGCGCGGCTGATCTCCGCTGGGTCTATCATCGGCGCGCTGCGCAGCCGCAAGACGACCACCGAGCTAGCGCGCATGCGCAGGGCCATCGAGCTGACCGAGGAACTGTTCACGCAGGTGACAGCATTCCTGCGGCCCGCACGCACCGAGGTGGAGGTGGCCGATCAGCTCCACGCCGAGATTCGTCGTCGTGGGCTGGAGCCGTCGTGGGCGGCGGATCACTGCCCGGCTGTCAATGCCGGACCGTCCTCTGAGGCGGGCCACGCAGGGCCAACGAACATCGCCATGCAGCCGGGTGATCTGGTGCATCTCGACTTCGGCGTCGCCTACGAGGGCTATCGCGCCGACCTCCAGCGCATGTGGTACCTGCGCAGCGAGGCCGACCCTACCCCACCAGAGAGCGTGCAGCGCGCCTTCCAGGCCTGTGTGGACGCCATCGAGGCGGGCCGCGCGAAGCTCAAGGCGGGTGTGCAGGGCTGGACAGTGGACGCGGCGGCGCGCGACTCACTGACGGCGGCAGGCTATCCCGAGTACAAGCATGCGCTGGGGCATAGTGTCGGGCTGGCGACCCACGATGGCGGCCCATTGCTGGGGCCACGCTGGCCACGCTACGGCGACTCGCCCGAGCGGCCCATCCAGCCAGGCTCCGTCAACACGCTGGAGCTGGGCGTCGCTACCGAGCGCGGCTTCATTGGCCTGGAGGATGAAGTGTTGGTGGGCGAGTCTGGCGCGGAGTATATCTCTCCCGCGCAAAAGGCGCTGATTGTAGTGTGACGAGGGAGTGACGAGCGAGGCTGCTGCTCTCGACCTTGAAATGCCGAGACCAACAGTCTCGCTCGCGTTCAGCCCACCAACCCCTGCGCCACTGCCAGCTCGACGTTCAGCAGGGCCGCGCCCGCGGCGCCGCGAATGGTGTTGTGGCTGAGCGCGAAGAACTTGTAGTCCAGAACGTCACAGGGACGCAGACGGCCGACAGTGACCGCCATGCCATCACCCGTCAGGCGGTCGGCGATCGGCTGTGGGCGGTTATGCTCCTCGCGGTAGACGATGGCGGGCTGCGGCGCGCTGGGCAGGCCGAGGCGCTGCGGCTCGGCGGTGAAGTCGCGCCAGGCCGCGATGATCTCCTCAGGCTCGGGCTTCCGCTCGAACTCCACGCTGACGGATTCAAGGTGGCCATCGCGCACAGGGACGCGTGCGCAGGTCGCGCTCACCCGCGCGTCGAGTGGGACGAAGCGTTCGCCCGCCCAGCCGCCGAGAATCTTCCGCGTCTCAGTCTCCAGCTTCTCCTCCTCACCGCCGATGTAGGGAACCACATTGTCGATCAGGTCAAGCGAGGCCACGCCAGGATAACCCGCGCCCGACGCCGCCTGGAAGGTCGTGACAATGACTCGCTTCGGCCCAAACCGCTGCAACGGAGCGAGCGCCAGCGTCAGGCCGATCGTCGAGCAATTGGGATTCGTCACGATGGCGCCGAGCCAGCCGCGCCGCTCACGCTGGGCGCCGAGCGCCGCCAGATGATCGGGGTTGATCTCTGGCACGATCAGCGGCACGTCCTCGTCCATACGGTAGGCCGAGGCATTGCTGAAGACCACCGCGCCCGCTTGCGCATAGCGCGGCTCCAGCTCGCGCGCCTCATTTGCTGGCAACGCCGAGATGACGATCTGGCCGCGCAGATCGCCAGCGAGATCAGGCGCCTCAAGCCGCATGTCGAGCGCGTCGACGGGTGGCGGTGTCTCGACATGCCAGCGCACGACCTCGCCATAGCGTGCGCCGACGCGTCGCTCTGAGGCCACACCGTGCGCTAGCTCCAGCCAGGGATGCCCATCCAGCAGAGCGATGACGCGCTGGCCGACCAGCCCCGTCGCGCCCAGCACGGTGACGGGAAGCCGCCGCTCACGCTGAGGCTGTGTGTAGATGCGACGCATGGTGTATCTCTCCTCTCCCGGTAAGCGGGTGGCTCTCTAGTCTAGGCCAACGCCGCCCGCGCCGCACTCTGCTCCCGCTGCGCCTCAACGCAACTCTGGAGCGCCGTGTGCAAGGCGCGAACCGCTGCGTCGGCGCGCTCCGCGTCTACCAGCAGTCGAACGCCGTCCGGCGTGCGCGCCCTCTCGCGTGCGGCGAGGTCCGCGAATGATAGTCGGGCCAGCGCGTCATCGGCGCAGGTTTGGGGTGGCTCGGCGCCGTCAGCCAGCGGCCATGCGGGCAGCCATGCCGCCGTCACCTCCACCGGCCCGCGCGGATCGCTTGCCAGCGCACGCGCCGCGACGATCCATGCCGCGTCACGCGCGCGTCCTCGCGGGATTGCGGCGCCTGGCATGATGTCGGTGCCTGGCGCATACGGCGTTTCCGTCGCGCGCAGCTCCAGGGGAATGCCCCAGCGCGTGACTGGCTCGATGGTGCGCGGATGCAGCGCCCGCGCGCCGAGCGTCGCCATCCGCTGCGCCTCCTCATAGGTGAGCGCGGGCAGCAATGTGGCGTCTGGGACGATGCGCGGGTCAGCCGTCAGCATCCCTGGCACGTCGCTATAGATCGTCAGCCGCTCGGCTCCCAGCGCCGCCGCGATGACGGCGGCGGAGTGGTCGGAGCCATTGCGTCCCAGTGTCGTCAGTGCGCCCGCTGAGTCACGCGCGATGTACCCGGGCAGCACAGGCACTCCGCCGCGCATCACCAGCAGCGCCAGCCGGGGCAGCAGACGCGCGCGAGTCGCCAGCGTGGACGGCTCTGGCTCCGTGTCCGCGCCCGCCGCGCCGTGCAGTGTCACGGGCGCCTCATCGAATGCCTCCGCGATCAGTCCGGCCTCGCGCAGAGCCGCCGCCAGCAGCCCCACCACGAGCCGCTCGCCCCAGCCCGAGAACTGCGCCACCAGCCGCTCACGAGCGGGAGCGCCAAGTCCAGCGCCGCGTCGCGCGAGGGTGCGCGCGTCGAGGGTCAATGCCTCCCACAAGCGGTCGAATGCTGGTGGCGCGCCGCCCGCGAGCGCCGCCCACGCCTCATGGTGGCGCAGCGCGACCGCGTCGAGTCGCTCTGGCAGGCGCGAGTCGCCCGTGATGGCGCTCTGCCCGACGCCGATCAGCGCGTCGGTCACGCCCGCCATCGCCGAGACGACGACGGCGACTGCGCCTTGCGCACGCAGCTCGACGACGAGCGCCGCGACATGCCGCAGACGCGCGACATCAGCGACTGAGCTTCCACCAAACTTGACGACTCGCATCGTCATATCCTCTCTTGTGGCCTGACGGTCGGCCATGAACGGTGTTTGCGGTGTTGCGTCACGGGCGCGCCCTCACCTCCGACCCCTCTCCCAGGGGGTGAGGGGAGCAAGAGCGCCCCACTCGCGCACGGCCCCGACGCCCACCGCGACTCGTTGCGCCCGCGTACCCCTCTCCGTGTGGGAACAGGGTACCCGGGGTGATGGCGCGCCTGGCGCCAGGCCGCTTGCCTACTCGACCGACGCGCGCAGCGCTTGATCGAGGTCGGCCAGAATGTCATCGATGTGTTCGATGCCGACTGAGAGCCGCACGAAGTCGGACGTCACACCCGTGGCGCGCTGTTCCTCCTCGGTGAGTTGTGAGTGCGTCGTGCTGGCGGGGTGAATCACCAGTGACTTTGAGTCGCCGACGTTCGCTAGCAGCGAGAAGAGCTTGACCGCGCTGACGAAGCGCTTGCCCGCCTCCAGGCCGCCCTTGATGCCGAAGCCGACGATGGCGCCATAGCCGCCGTGCTCGAAGTAGCGCTTGGCGACCTCGTGCGATGGGTGGCTGGGCAGGCCGGGATAGAGCGTCCACTCGACGAGCGGATGCGCCTCCAGGAACTGCGCGACCTTGAGCGCGTTCTCGCTGTGCCGCTCCATGCGCAGCGGCAGCGTCTCCAGCCCCTGAATGAAGAGCCAGCTATTGAGCGGGCTGATCGCCGGGCCGAGGTCGCGCAGCAGCTGCACGCGCGCCTTGATGATGTAGGCCAGCGGACCAACCGCTTCGACATAGCGCACACCGTGGTATGACGGATCTGGCTCGGTCAGTCCGGGGAACTTGCCGCTGGCCGTCCAGTCGAATTTGCCGCCATCGATGATGACTCCGCCAATGCTGGTGCCATGCCCGCCAATGAACTTCGTGGCCGACGCAACCACGATGTCCGCGCCGTGCTTCAGTGGCTGCATCAGGTATGGGCTGGGGAATGTGTTGTCGACGATCAGTGGAATGCCGGCTTCATGCGCGATATCGGCGACGGCGCGGAAGTCGAGTGTGTCGAGGCGCGGGTTGCCGACCGACTCGGCGTAGATCGCCTTGGTGCGCGGCGTGATCGCCTTGCGGAAGTTTTCGGGGTCGCTGGAGTCCACGAAGTGCGTGGTGATGCCCAGACGCGGCAGCGTTTGCGCGAACAGATTGTAGGTGCCGCCGTAGAGGCTCGTGCTGCTGACGATCTCATCGCCCGCGCTCGCGATGTTGGCGATGGCGATGAACTCCGCCGACTGGCCCGACGCGGTGGCAAGCGCGCCAACGCCGCCCTCCAGCGCCGCGATGCGCTGCTCGAAGACGTCCTGCGTGGGATTCATGATGCGCGTGTAGATATTGCCGAACTTCTTCAGCGCGAAGAGGTCAGCGGCATCCTCGGCGTCCTCGAAGACATATGAGGATGTCTGATAGATCGGCACCGCGCGAGAGCGGGTTGTCGGGTCGGGGCTTTCCTGTCCCGCGTGCAGCGAGAGCGTCTCGAATCGGTAGGTTGGCGTCGTCTCAGCATCGGTTGTCTCAACGGTCTCCGTCGCGTGGCCGTTCGCTGCTACGGTCGAGTCGTCTGGGGCTCGCACATCGAGGTCTGCCATGTTGTCTGTCTCCTCCCGGCGCACAGTCGCGCCGTCTGCGGGTGTCTCTGCCGTCGCTATCGTCGTTGTTGTCGCGTCACCAGCGCCGTTTCGCCGGCGCCATCCAAAGAGTGGCACGGTCGCTTCCGCCTACCTCTCCCCCTGGCCATTCAGGAACGGACGCAGCAGCGCGTCCATTTGCCCAAAGTCTTTTAGGAACGCATCGTGTCCATCGAGCGACTCTATCTCGCCGTAGCGCGCGTAGCCGCCCGCTGCGTTGATGCTCTCCGCGAGCGCGTGTGTCAGTTCCGGAGGATAGAGCCAGTCGGTGGACATGCCCACTACCAGCGTCTCCGCGCGGATGCGTCCGAGCGCCGCCGCGTCTGATCCCCATGCCGCCGCCGCGTCGTAGGCGTCCATCGCGCTCGTCAGGTAGAGGTAGCTGTTGGCGTCGAAGCGCCCCGCCAGCTTGTCGGCCTGATGATGCAGATAGGTCTCTACATCGCGGCGTGGCCCCCAACCCGGCCAGGCGCTCTCTTGCGTCGCCAGCCCGCGTCCAAAGCGCGCGTCAAGTCCGGGCGCGCTGGTGTAGGTGAGCATGGCTAGCATGCGCGCCAGCGCCAGACCCGTCGTTGGTCCCTCGCCAGGAGGGTACGCGCCACCCTGCCAGCGCGGGTCCGCCATGATGGCCTGCCGCGCGATGTCGTCAATCGCGAGCCCCTGCGCCGGCAGCCGCTGCGCCGCGCCAATGATGATGGCGCGCTCCACCAGCTCCGGGAAGGCGATGGCCCACTCCAGCGCCTGCAATCCGCCGACTGAGCCGCCCGCAACGACGGCCACCCGCTCCACGCCCAGCGCCGCCAGCAGCGCTCGCTGCGCCTGAACCATGTCGCCGACGCTAATGTGCGGGAAATCAAGCCCCCAGGGCGTCTCGTCGAGCGCAGAGCGCGGACTGGTTGGCCCGGTTGTGCCGTAGCAACTGCCCAGCGCATTCGAGCAGACGACGAAGTAGCGGTCAGTATCGAAGACGCGTCCTGGCCCTACGAGCGGATTCCACCAGCCCGCGCGGGAGTCATCGGGTCGCGCCAGATCGCAGGCGTGCGCGTCTCCGGTCAGGGCGTGACACAGCAGCGCCACGTTGTCGCGGGTTGGCGCGAGGCGTCCCCATGTCTCGTACGCCACCGTCACTGGAGCCAGCGTCTCACCGCTCTCCAGCGTGACCGCAGACAATGTCAGGCGGCGCGGCCCGGACCATAGCGCCATGTCAGTCGTCTGCGCACGCGATATGGGAGATGTACGCTGCGCGTCCGGCGCATCTAGAGCCGCATCTAGAGCCGCATGTGGCGACGCCTCCGATGCTGTCATGCTGATCTCCACCTCCCGTTGTATCACCGATTGCCTGCCTGAA
>DASQSS010000019.1:0-2783 GCA_035642255.1 Ktedonobacterales bacterium
GGCGTAGATGCCTCCGAGCGCCACGCTGGAAAGATCGACGTTGGTAAAGCTGAAACGGCCTTGCGCGTCGGTGGTCGTGGTCGTAACGTCTTTGGCGTTTGCGCCAATCGTCAGCTGGAGCGTGACCTGCTGGCTCGGGACTGGCGCGTTGCTGTGTGTGCCATTGACCGCGACGCCAGTGATCGTCCCCGTTCCGCTGGCCGCGCTGGCCGCGAAGACATGCGGCGCGCCGTACCCGACGACCAGCAGGGCGAGCAGGGTCAGCGCGGTGAGGAGCGTAAGGCGCCGCGCAATCATGCGACGATGTGCGCGCATGTTACGACCCCTTCCGCTTGGGCGCGCGGCGTTCGCGCACACTGGCGCTCGCTGGCCGGGCGCGCTCGACACGGCTGGGGCGCGTTTGCGGCGCGGGCCTCGTCGCGGCGGGCGCGGCTTGTGGTCCAGCGGATGTCGACGGCTTGCCCGTGCCCGCATGCGTTACCTGCGTATCCGCGCCACTCTGGCGTAGCGCGTCGAGTTGCCGCTCGATCAGCGCGTCAAGCTCCTGCTCTCGCTGGTAGCGCGCTTTGAGCGCCGCCAGGGCGCGCGTCTCGTAGCGATCGCGCAGCTCCTCATAATCGCCCGTCTCAAGGTTGCCGAGCGTATAGTCAAACTCGACCTCGCGCAGCGCCTGTCGCGCCACGCGCTCGCGCTCAGCGGCATCGGCGGCGGGAGCCGTGGGGGTGGACTGTTCCAGCGCTGGCTCACGCGTGAGGCCGAGCAACGGATAGAGCACGATCAGCGCGGCGGAGAGCGCCAGCAGCGCGGCGATGAGTAATGGCATCAGACGTGTCCCTTCCGCAGGTCGAGCGCGCCGTAGGACATGCCTTCATCCTGCTCCATCTCGCGCAGCAGCGTCTCACGCAGGCGTCGCCGCTCCTCGTCGCTCAGGTCGAGCGGCTCATCCTCTTGCTCCGTAGTCGCCAGCGCGGGCGTAGCGCTCCACTCACGTCCCAGCACGAAGATGACATACGCGCCTAGCCCTAGCATCAGCACGGGTGGCAGCCAGATCATCAGGGTGAAGCCCTGCACTGGCGGCTGCTCCAGAATCGTGTCGCCGTAGCGCGCCTCGAAATACTGAATCACCTGCTGCTCAGACTCGCCCTGCGCGAGCTTCTGGCGAATCAGGGCGCGCATCTCGCTCGCCAGACCAGAGGGCGAGTCAGCGACGGATTCGCCGTTGCAGATTGGACATTGGAGCTGCGACGCGACCTCATGAGTCCGCGCATCGAGCGACTTGGGCTGGGCCGCGCGCACCAGCGTAATACCCCAGACTAACGCCAGCGCGAGCAGCAGCCCGAGCGCCACCAGAACCGATGGCCGCCGCAGCCAGCCGCGCCAGTCGGCGCTATTGGCGGTATTGGCTGTCTTGGACGTTCGCACCTGGCTCATCGCGCCGCCTCCTTGCCAGCGGCGGCCAGCGCGGGCTGACCAGCGGTAGCCGTGCCAGCCTTCGCGGGAACGAGGCGCGCGGCCACACGGCGTCGCTCAGGCCACCAGCAGCAGACGCCGCCGACGACCAGCAGCAGCCCGCCGGACCAGACCAGCGAGACGAGCGGATTGATGAAGACGCGAATCGTCGCCGAAGTCGAGCCATCGTAGCCAGCCAGGAAGACATACAGGTCTTTGAGTTGATGAGTCGAGATCGCTACGATGCTCGCGGGCTGGTTCTCGAAGCCAGGGAAGATGCGCTCGCCCGGCGCCACCTGCTCGATGACGTGGCCGTTCTGGCTCACGCGGAAGTGCGTCTGGACCGTCTCGACGCCATTCGAGGTCGAGTCTGTGATGCCCAGGTACGTCAGGCTGTAGCCAGAGACGGTCAGTGTCTGGCCGACCTTCAGCTGCGCCTCGCCCTGCGTCTGGAAGAACTGCGAGCCGATCACGCCAACAGCCAGCACGACCAGCCCCAGATGCACGAGATAGCCGCCGTAGCGCTGCCGATGGCGGTTGAAGAGCATCGCCAGCGCGGTGGCGTAGTTCTCGCCGTGACTGTGGCGCACCCGCATGCCGCGCCAGGTGTCGTACAAAATCGTCACGCCCGTGAAGACACAGACCGCCAGCGCCAGATCAGGCCAAATGCCTGTCACGCCGAACAGTGGCAGGGCGATCACTGCGATGGCGGCAGCGAACGCTGGCCAGCGGAAGAGCCTCAACAGACTGTGAGCCGAAGCGCGACGCCATGCCAGCAGCGGTCCGACGCCCATCATGAAGATCAGCGCGATGAAGAGCGGCCCATTGACCTGCTGATAGAACGATGTGCCCACGGTCATCGTCTGCCCGCGCAGATCGGCGGAGATGATCGGGAAGACCGTGCCCCAGAACGTCGCGAAGGCGACGCCCGCCAGCAACAGGTTGTTGATGAGGAAACTGCCCTCACGCGAGACGACCGAGTCGAACTCTGTCTCCGGCTTCAGTTGCGGCAGGCGATAGAAGAACAGGCCGAGCGAGACAGCCAGAATGACCGCCAGGAAGCCCAGGAAGAACGGTCCGACGCTGGAATAGGCGAAGGAGTGCACGGAGCTGATGATGCCGCTGCGCACCTCAAACGTACCGAAGATCGAGAGCGCGAAGGTTGCGATGATCAGCGTCAGATTCCAGACTTTGAGCGTGCCGCGCCGCTCCTGCACCATGGTGGAGTGGAGGAACGCGGTCGCCGTCAGCCACGGCAGCAGCGCGGCATTCTCGACGGGGTCCCAGCCCCAGTAGCCGCCCCAGCCGAGGACGTGATACGCCCACCACATGCC
>DASQSS010000020.1:0-25473 GCA_035642255.1 Ktedonobacterales bacterium
TTCGATGTGGTGGAAGCAGGATGACTGTGTGGCCAGAGCGTCTGATGCGCTCACAATGACACGCGCTCACGATGCGCTCACGATGCGCTCACAGTCTCTCACCATTTTGCGCATGCCCTATGCGCGGCTTCCCTGAACGCGGTACAATCGTAATGCGTCATTGGTGAACATGTTCACGAATTTCGCGGCATGTTCACTTTGGGGTCTTGCGGAGTCTTGTGGAGTTGGATTGGGTGACACTTCCGTCCTCGAAACGTGCGCAGAAGCACGAGGATCTGCGCCAGCGCATCTATGACGCCGCGCTGACGCTGTTTCGTCGCAAAGGTGTGGCAGGGGCGACCATCCGCGAGATTGCGAGCGAGGCTGGAGTCGGCGTTGGCACGTTCTTCAACTACTTTGACGGCAAAGAAGGCGTGCTCGCCGAACTGGGGCGCCAGCGACAGGAGCGACTGGAGGCATTGATCGCTGATCCGTCGCTGGCCGCACAGCCGACGCTGGCTCGACTCAAGACGATCATGCGGGCGCTGGTGGAAGGGATGGAGGAAGAGCCGACGCTGACGCGCGCTATCGTGCGCGCGGCGCTCAGCTCGCCGACGCTGTTTCATGGCGAGCGCGGCAGATTCCTGACGTTGACGCTGCTGCTGGCGGAGATCATCCGCGAGGGACAGGCGCGCGGCGAGGTGGCCGCCGACTGCGATGCGGCGGTGGCGGCGCAGCTCCTGATCTCCATCTATGTCACCCTGACGCTGGACTGGACGGAAGGCGCCGCGGAATCGGAGCAGTATGCGCTGCTGCCGACGCTGCTCGCGCATGTCGAGACGCTCTGGCATGGGGTCGCGCCCCGGCAGCCTGGGGTGGATAGCGATGCGCCCTGCGCGCCTGCCGCGTCGAGCGATGCTGTGCGCGCCGCGCGTGAAGTACAAGTGAACGATGCGCAATGATGCGCAGTGACACGCATGGCGAGCGCTGACGAAACACTCTGACCACCTGAACCACACAAACATCACGATTATTACGAACATCATGTGAACATCACGGCCATGCCAGCCTGGTTTCCGGCGGCTAGCGAGGACTCACGATGCAACTCGACGACCGCCCCGACGTGGGCGCTAAGGAATCCGCGGCGCAGCCACCGCTCGCGGCGCAGAACGCTTCGACGCGGCCACAGGCCGACGGAGAGCCGCACGGACTCTATCGCGTGGGCGTTGGCTATGGGCGACTGATCTACAAGCTACGCTGGCTCGTGCTATTGGTCTGGATAGCCGGGCTGGTGGTGGCTGCGCCCTTCGCCGCCAAGGTGTCTTCGGTTCTGACGGGCAGTGGCTACAGCTTCAGCGGCAGCGAGTCGGTGAAAGTCAACAATGTTCTCACAGACAAGCTGCATCAGCCGAAAGCCACGCTGATTGTCGTGTTCCAGTCAGCCAGCGCGCACGTTGAGGATGTGTCGTATCTGCTGGAGGTCAACAACTTCATCAGCGCGGCGAAGGCCTATCCGCATGTGTCGAGTGTTGTCGCTGGTGGCGTCGGACTGGACCAGAAGACCACGTATGTGACAGTCAACTTCGACCAGAGTCCGACATCAGATCAGCAGTTCGTCAAAGACTTCCAGACGATCGTGCCCCAGGGAGCCGACGCGACGCCCGCGCAAGCCTATCTGACCGGCGCCGCCCCTGTGTCCGCCGCGTTCAATCAGCTCAGCCAGAAGGATACGGAGCAGGCGGAGCTGCGTGGGCTGCCAATTGCGCTGGCGGTGCTGCTGATCGTCTTTGGCACAGTGGTCGCCGGGCTGTTGCCGTTGCTGCTGGCGGCGTTCGCGGTGCCAGTGTCGCTGGGCGTCGTCTATGCCATTGCGGTCCACGTCTCCACGAGCGTGTTCGTGCTGAACATCGCCTCGATCATTGGCCTGGGCATCTCGATTGACTATAGCCTGTTCATGACGCGGCGCTTCCGCGAGGAGCTAGCGCGCGGGCGCAGTGCGCGCGACGCGATTGGCTGGACGGTGGCCACAGCGGGCGAGGCCATCCTCTTCAGCGGCCTGACCGTGATGATCGGCTTCATTGGCCTGATGCTGATCGGCATCCAGTTCATGACGTCGTTTGGCATCGGTGGCGCGGTGACGGTCGCCATCGCGGCGCTGGCCGCGCTAACGCTTCTGCCCGCTGTGCTTGGCATCCTGGGGCCGCGCGTGAATGCGTTGCGGGTCCCATTCCTGTGGCGGCTGGTCGGCGTTGGCGAGAATCGTGACGTGAGCGTTGAGGGCGCGGTGGAGGTGATCGAGGAGCGCAGTGGCTTCTGGCGCAAGCTGGCGCTGGGCGTGATGGCGCATCCGATCATCATCGTGGCGCTGGTGACGGCGCTGCTGCTCGGGCTGGGCTGGCCTCTGCTCTCGATCAATCTTGGCACACCCTCGATCGCTGGGATACCGCGCAGCTTGCCTGCGCGCCAGGGCAACGACATCCTGAAGGCGCAGTTCCCTGAGACGAACGCCAACCCCGTACTCCTGCTCGTCCAGACGAAAGACGGTTCCAGTATCCTGACGGCGGCGAACGTGGGGAAGGTGGAGCAGCTGACCCAGTGGCTCAACACACAGGCGCATGTGAGCGGGGTGACGAGCATTACGCAGTTCCCTGGCGACCCACAGGCGCCGACGCCCAGCGTGGCCCAGCTGAAGCAGCTCTACGACACGGGCGCATACCAGAAGATTCCCGGGCTGGCGAGCCTGGTGGCGCAGACGACCAATGGCGACGCGACCATCATCACCGTGCGGGCAGACTCACCGATTGACAGCGAGGCGAGCAAGGCGCTTATCGATCAGCTGCGCGCGGGCGACAACACGCATGCGGGCGGCTTGCGGGTGTCGGTTGGCGGGGAACAGGCGATTTCGCTCGACTTCTCGCGCTATCTCTATGGCAACTTCCCACGGTCGGTGATCTTCATCCTCGTGGCGACGTTCCTGCTGTTGCTCATCATGTTCCGCTCCGTGCTGATTCCACTGAAGGCGATCATCATGAACGCGCTCTCGGTCAGCGCGTCCTATGGCGTGCTGGTGATGGTCTTCCAGTGGGGCTATGGGCAGAAGCTGCTGGGGTTCGAGTCATCGGGATTCGTGGACAGCATCATCCCGATTCTGATGTTCTGCATTCTGTTTGGCCTCTCGATGGACTACGAGGTTTTCCTGCTCTCGCGCATCCGCGAGGAGTGGCTGCGCTCGCATAACAACCGCTGGGCAGTGGCGCGTGGACTGGAGATGACCGGCGGCGTTATCACGAACGCGGCGCTGCTCTTCGTGATCGTGACCGGCGCGTTTACCTTCACCCAGCTGCTGGTGACGAAGGAGATCGGCCTGGGCATGACGGTGGCCGTGCTGGTGGATGCGGCGATCATCCGCACGCTGCTGGTTCCGGCGACGATGCGGCTGGTGGGGCGCTGGAACTGGTGGCTGCCAGGGCGACCTGTTCCGCCGAAGCAGGTGGATACGGTGGTAGACGCGGAGTCCTAGCAGACAGCGAGCGGCGCATGATGGGGCGAGTGGGGAGCGCCAACAGGGCTTCCCCGCTCGCTCCGTCTATTATGGCGTCATGCGCGCTAGGGTTGCGGCGGCTGCGGGGCTGAGAAGTAGCGAGACGGCTCGCTCTGCGTGTCGGGTTGGTGGCTCACAGGGCGCATCCAGAGCGAGATATGGGTGGGATGCATCGTCTGTGCGACAACATCGGTGAGGTGGTCGCGCAGCTCGGTCAGGCTGATCTCGCTGCGCAGGGTCGCGCCGAAGGCCGCGACGGTCTTGGTAGCGTCGAACTTCGATCTGAAGAAGCGGCGATCAATGGTGTTCTGGAGCAGCCGACGCAAGGGTTGGAAGAGCGCGCTGATGGCGAGTGTGGAAGCGACAATCGCCAGGGTCGAGGTGTCTTGCTGGGTTACGATGCTGACGAGAAGCTGCACGCCAAGAACGAGTCCAGCGTAGACAGCGGCAAGAATGGTCGTAAGTAGACCATAGACGATGGCGCGATTGATGATGATGTCAAAATCGTACAGACGGAAGCGCAGGATGGCGACACCGAACGAAATGGGAATCAGCAGGACGACCAGATGGAACAGCGCTTCGGCGGCGATGGGATAGAGCGAATCAGGCGCTCGGAGGGCTGGCGCGAAGATATAGGGCTGATAGAGCGCGAGGTCGATCAGTAGCGTCGTGACGATGCCCATCACGACCCATTTTGTTTGCATGCGCTGTACGGAATCGGCCTTCGTTCGGTAGCGGTAGATCTGTGAACCGATGACGGCTCCAAAGACTCCCAGATAGATCAGGCCATCGAGCCAGTCGGGAATGGTGGCGCTGGGAATCACCGCGAGTGGAAGCTGAACGACGAGCCAGGCCGGCGCCAGCCAGCGACTCCACCGTGGGACGAAGCGTCCATTCGGGAAGAGGGTAAAGACGAGCACGAGCATGGCGAGATTGGCAATGTCGATGATGAGCGCGAGCGTATGCCAGGGCTGCCGCGCTGAGCCGCCGATAACGCCCGTGACATTATTACTGCTGATCATCACAAGCAGCAGCCCAACGAGCAGCGCCATCCAGTCGGTTGATCTGCGCCAGAACAGGAGCGCCGCGATGAGGCAGGATACCAGGGCGAACAGGAGGTTGAGCGCAACGCTGGCAAGCGCATAGGTTTGCAGCGATACGCCGAGCCGCAGCAGCGCATGCGCCTGCTGTGGGGTCAGCTGACAGGCGCCGCCGACGCATACCTGCTGAACGAGGCTCACGTAGATGGGCGTCATGATGGCATAGAGCGCAAGGCTCAGCGCAACCAGCGCCACCCAACCAATGCGCGCGCCGGTGAGCCAGCGCGATTGCCCGCCTGCGATGGTCATCGCCCCGCCCACATCGCTGACCACGTCGCTGCCTGCGCTCCGTTCTGTCTGACCTGCTGGCATCTGTTGTTCTTAACCTCTCAGCCATGCGATTCACTGTCATCTCGTAGACTTTGCCCGCCCGTCGATTCAAGCCTCTCTGGCAGTCGAAGTGATCGAGCATGGGTCGTCGAAATTTAGCGGATGGTGTTCCGCTGGCTTACCGCAGTGTCTCGTCTATCGCTCCTGGCGTGAGCGTCGCGTGGTCCATAGATGGCCTGAGTATAGCGAACGACGTGTCTTGGAATCGTTACGGGCAGGAGCGTCACATCGCTCGCTGGTTTTCATGCTTGGCCTGATCTGAGCTTGTCTGAACTTGTCTGAGCTTATGCGCTACGTTCCCCCGCGCAGGGCCATCGTCAGCAACAGCACGAGCATCATGGCGGAGATCGCCACCCCGGCGCTCCATAGGGCGATGGTGTTCAGTCGCCTCATACGATAGCCCAGGAGCAGGTCGCTGCCGTAGAGCTGCTCGGCGCGGGCGCGCTGTGAGACACAGAGGATCAGCCCTAGCATGGGGCCGAACACGATGTAGCAGACGATTACAGTGAATTCGAGCGCCGACTGGAGTGGCGGCATGCTCACTGGGAGGTTGTAGCCGGTAAGCGCATGGGTAATGGCAAGCGCGGACAGGCTGAACGTGGCTATGAGCGATGGCACGGAGAGCGCCAGGCTCAGCGCGGGGATGAGATAGCCGCGTCTGGGCGCATACGGCGATTGCCTGGAGTGGATCTGGGCCATGACGCTCTCCTTTCGGGAGAAACGACTGAACGATCCGGCGCGACACGCATACATAGCTGTGATTACTATGCGTTACCGTCTATAGCGGCGCAAGTTCGCGTGACGCTGACGAGGCGCACATGCGTGCGGATCGCCGCTCACCGTGCGTGCCAGCGAGCATGCCAGCGGGCATGCCCGGTGCTATACTACTGAGTAGGTGTGGCATGTCGCGGCGCGGAGATTCCAGGAGGGATTTCACACAGCAGCGCCGGAGGACATGCCAGGGCGAAGAAGGTGATCTGGCTATGGCGACACAAGCGCGGCGAGCGGCGAAGAGCCAGCAGTCCGCGCACAGCCATGTTCACGGACCAGGCGGCGGGCATGGCGGGCACGCACATACGCATGCGCTCACGCGCGAGGCGTTGCGGCTGGGCTTCCTGCTGACGGCGGCGATTCTGTTCATCGAGGTGATCGGTGGACTGCTCTCGCACTCGCTGGCGCTGCTCTCGGACGCGGGCCATGTGCTGACCGATGTGATCGCGCTGGGGCTGGCGTGGTTCGCCGCCGCGCAGGCCGAGCGCCCCGCCAATGAGCGACGCACCTTCGGGTACCATCGTGTGGGCATCCTGGTCGCGCTCTTCAACGGGCTGACGCTAGTGGTGATCGCGCTGGTCATCGCCTTCGAGGCATGGCGTCGCTTGCAGGCGCCTGAGCCAGTGCAGCCAGGCATCATGATCGGCGCGGCGCTGCTGGCTGTTGCCGTCAACGTCGTCATCGCGCGGCGGCTGCATGGTGGCGCGGAGAACCTGAACGCGCGAGCGGCGCTGCTGCATGCGGTCGGCGATATCGGCGCGTCGCTGACGGTCGTTGTGGGCGCGGTGGTGATCGCGCTGACGGGCGCCACCTGGGTGGACCCCATCATCTCAGTCGCCATCGCCGCATTGATCGCGTTTGGATCGCTGCGGCTGATCGTCGAGACGGTCAACATCCTGATGGAGGCTACCCCGGCGGACATCTCGACTGAGGCGGTTGCGCGCGACATCTGCAAGACGCCGGGCGTGCTGGCGGTGCATGATCTGCATGTCTGGACCATCGCCAGCGGCATGCGGGCGCTCTCGTGCCACTGCATGATCGACGACATTCCACCGAGCGCGAGCGCGGCCATCCTCGACCACGTCAGCGACATGCTGCGGCTGCGCTATCGCATCGGCCACGCGACCATCCAATTCGAGAGCGACGCGCATGGGTCGCACGAAGGCTTTTGCGCGTGTGAGCCAGGGGCGGCGGAGGGCCTCTACTGCGCGCTCTCGCCGGAGAGCTGCGGCTGCAATGACCATCACGCGCCCGCGAATCACGCCGACCAGACGAGCCATCGCCGCGCCAGCCTCTCATAACCGTCACAATCTCTCCGTGGGCCGAGCGATGCGGGCCCAGCTATGCCAAAATGCTCTACAAACGAGCGCGCGCCCGCGCGCAAGCTGAGATGGCGTCTGAGGACTGACGCCAACCCGGGCGCACATGACGCCGGGGTATTTTGCCAGAATCGAGGAAGCCGCATGGTACCTCATGTATGGCGCGGCGCGTTGGCGCTGCGGCTGGCGGGCATTGTCACACTGTTTGGGGCGCTGTTGTTGAGTGGCTGTGTGGGAGTGGGAATCGGTGGAACCACAGGCTCTGGGACGGTCAAGTCAGAGACGCGCCAGGTGAGCGGCTTCACTAAAATCAGCCTCTCAGGCGTTGGCGAACTCAACATCACCCAGACTGGACAAGAGTCGCTGACGGTGAGCGCCGAGGACAATCTGCTGCCGCTGCTGACCTCAACGGTGAGCGGCGACACACTGGACCTGGCCGTGAAGTCGGGTAGCTCCATACGCCCCACCAAGCCGATCGTCTACACGCTGACCGTCAAGAACCTCGATGGGGTCGCGCTCTCGGGCGCGGGTTCCATCACGGCCAAAGGTATCCAGACGTCCGCGCTGGATGTCACGTTGTCGGGCGCGGGCTCGATGACGATCACTGGGAATGGGCAGTCGCAAACGGTGATGGTTTCTGGGGTGGGGAGCTATCAGGCGAAGGGCTTCCAGACGGCCTCGACGCACGTCACCATCAGCGGAACCGGCAGCGCAGCCGTCTCGGTAAGCCAGACGCTCGACGCGGTCGTCAGTGGCGCTGGCTCGGTGACCTATTATGGCTCGCCGCAGGTCACGAAGTCAGTGTCTGGTGTCGGCTCGATCAAGCAGGGCCAGTAGTTCCCGCGCGCTGACGCAACCGAACGGGCGTCGCCGCGTATGCAGAAGGATAACGTGGGAGTCCTATCCTCACCCGCAGGTGGCGCGCCTGGCGCGCGAGGACGAAGAGGACGAAGTCGAGAGGAGTCATGACATGCCAACGCAGGACGACGAGTTCAATTGGCGGCAGTCGCTGGAGCGGCTCGGAAGCGCGGCGCTCGATCTGGTGACGGCGCTGGGTGGCCGTGTATCGGGCGAGCATGATGGGCCAGTGGGGTCAGGAACGGTCGTGACGGAACCGCGCGAGGTGAGCGGCTTCACGCAGATCAGGCTGGCTGGCTTTGGCACGCTCAACATCACGCAGACCGGAACGGAGTCGCTCTCGATCACGGCGGACGACAATATCTTGCCGCATCTGACCTCTGAAGTCATCAACGGGACGCTGGAGCTGGGCGTGAAGCCGCGCCTCACGTTCAGGCCAATGAAGCATATCGTGTATACCGTCACAGTCAAGAGCCTGGAGGGCATCCAGCTCACGGGCGCTGGGACGATTCACGCGTCGGATATCCAGGCGACAGGATTCAGCGTGACGATCTCGGGCGCTGGGGATATGACTATCACAGGCAGCGCACAGTCACAGACGGTGAAGATCTCGGGCGCGGGCAACTACAATGGGCAGGCGTTCCAGACAGCGTCAGCGGATGTGACGATCACCGGGGCAGGCAATGCGCGCATCAACGCCAGCGAGACCCTGAACGCGACGGTCAGCGGCGCGGGCATGGTGACCTACACCGGCGCGCCACGGGTGTCGCAGCGCATCACGGGAATCGGCTCAGTCAAGGCGGGGTAATTCAGCGCTCCCACGCTGGAGGCGCATCGGGCGCGGCCTCCAGGCGTGGCCCTCGCCTTCTCCGGACCCGCTCTCAGAGGGCGAGGGGTGAGAGATGAGCGTGTCGTGGGTGACTAGCGGGCATCAGCAGGTGGCTCAGGCTCAGGCTCAGGCTCGGGTGTGGCGTGGGGCTGCGTGGGCTTGAGCTCCTGCCAGCCCGCCACCGATTCGTCCATCAGCGCGACGAGTCGCTGAAGCCGGTCGATCACCATCGTAATATTGGCGCGCTGGCGAGCGTAGCCATCGGCGGTCATCTCGCGCACCCAGGCGCGCAGCTCATCATCGCTGAGGTCGTACCATTTCAGGTCGGCCTGCAAGCGCACATGCACCTTGTAGGCGGGGTCGAAGAGCTTGCCTTTGGCGGGTGGCTGATCGGCTCCGCTGGCGGCTTCCTCGGGCGCCTCGCGCTGTGGTCGCAGCTCGGCGGCCAGCGCCTCTACCTCGCTCAGGCGATAGAAATTGCCCTTGCCGACGCCGGGGTAAGCCTTGAGCCGCTTCTCGCGCACGAAGCCAAGTAGCGTGTCGCGGTCTATGTCGAGCCGCCGCACGGCCTCGCTCTCATCAATGAAGGAAAACTTGCTGGGTCGGTTCATAGCGATGTCTCCTGGGATGTATCTCGCGATGTGTCCTGAGATGTGTCCTGAGATGGTGGCTGAGCGGCGTCGACGTCGGGATGCTCGAAGAACATCAGCAGCGTACTGCCATAGGTGCGCTCGTCGTAGAGGCGCAGACGTGACAGCGCGACCGCCGCGATGTCGGGGCGCTCGCGTGGGTGGATCTGGACGATGACGAGGCCGCCGGGCGCGGTCAGCGGCGCGCGATCGAGCCGTTCGAGCGCCTGCGCGGCCATCTGCTTGTACTGTGGCGGCGCGACGTAGACGATGTCATAGTGACGGTCCTGGGCGCGGGCGTCGCGCAGGAAGGCGAAGGCGTCGGCGCGGATGACCTCGGCGTTGGCTTCGAGTCGGGTGATCGCTAGATTCTCGCGGATGAGCTTGATGATCTCGCCGCTCATCTCCACAAACGTGGCGGCCTCGGCTCCCCGGCTGAGCGCCTCGATGCCGATTTGCCCGGTGCCAGCGAAGAGGTCGAGGAAGCGCGAATCTACAATGTCAGGCGCGAGGATGTCGAAGAGCGCCGTCTTGACGCGGTCGAGAATGGGCCGCGTATCGAGCGTGTCTGGCGCCTTGAGACGGCGACCCTTCGCGCTGCCCGCGATGACGCGCATCTAGAGGCCTCCCTGCGATCCAGCGGCGTCGGCGTTGGTCCGCGAATTGGAGCGGCCACGAGGAGCTGGGCGCGGGGCAGGGCGCGGGGCAGGGGTTTGCGGCTGATCCGCGCTCTGGGGCGCCGCCTGAGCGGGCCGCTGTGACGGCGTTGGCTTGCCAGGCTGTGACGCGGCGCCCTGGTGCTGCGCAGCCTGTTGCGCGAGCCAGTCAGCGCGCAATACCTTCAGCACTTCCTCCACCTCATCGGCGAAGGTGTCCTGCTTGCCCCAGCGGATGAGCGTATCGAAGTGCTCCGGGCCGAGCTTCTCCGGTGTGAGGTTCCAGACGGCGCGGGCGACGCTAGCGGCTTTCGCCTCGCCAAGCTCGTCAACAACGATATGGCGATAGGCGGTGCGCTGCTGCCCGCTGGGCTGGCCCCCGGGATGCGCCGTGCGCAGGGTCGCGATGATCGCACGGGCGCGCGACTCAGGAGTATCTTCGGTTGGCGCGCTGGCAGGTGTGGCGGCAGGCGTGGCAGGCGTGGTCGATGAGCTGGCAGGCGTGTCTTGTGGCGCTGGAGCGGACGGCGCGAGCAGATCGTCGAGGTCTGGCACGTCACCAAGCAGACCACCATCGCCAATCTCATGTGGCGCGAAGTCCTCGTCGCCAAGCTCATCCTCGTCACCCGGCAGGTCGTCTGGATCGGGATATGACAACTCGAAGTCGGGGCCATCCTCTTCTTCGTCGAAGCGCGCGGCGCCGATGGGCGTAGGTAGCTCGTCTGGCGTGGCCGAGGGCATGGCCGAGGGCATGGCGGAGGACATAGCGCGCGGAGCGGTGGGAGTTGCTGGCTCGGTCTCAGCGCCGCCCTCACGCAGCGCCTGGCGTCGCAGCAGGTCGAGCGTTTCGCGCAGGTTGAGGCCGTTGAGCGAGCGCACGTTGAGCCGCTCCATGACGGTGCGCGCGTCGAGGCCCAGCGCGCCAACCGCCGCCAGGAACTCCGGGCGCGTGAGGTCTGGCCCACCATTGGCGGGCGTCGCGGGTGTCGAGGCTGCCGTGGGCGTGGCAGGCGTAGCGGAGCGCGCGGAAGCGGTGGGGCGCGCCGATTGGGCGGCTGGCTGCGACGTCGGGCGCGCATCCTCGGCTGGTCGAGACGTGGCGGCGCGTGGCGCTGGCTGCGCTTCGGGTGGCGTGGCTCGCCGTGGAACGGGCGCTGGCTGTGCGGGTTGGGTGGCGCTGGCTGGAGTGGGCGTCTGCGTGATCTCGGCGAGGTGGGCGTCGAGACGCTGCGAGAGGCGGCGCATGCCCGCGTCGGCCTCATCGAGCAGCGCATCCACTTCGTCAAGGGTCGTGCCGGGGCGCAGCGGCAGCGCAAGCTCTAGCGTGCGGGTTTGCCCGTTCACGCTGAAGGTGACTGATTGCCGCAGCCAGATATGGTTGGGGTCCCGCGTGTCGCGGGGGTCCGTGGTGTCGTCGCGCACTGCCAGCCTCTCTTTCCGCGCCTTGTGTGAGAAGTCCCCGTGCGTCGCGCGTCAACTGGTGGCGCAATCCTCGCCGCATGGGCGCGCCGCCACGAAGTCCGCCTGCGCGGGTTGGGATGGAGCCTGCGCTCAGGAACTGGTCATCATCCGGTAGCGTATCATACCGGCGCTATCTTTGGTGCTGATGGTCTCTCAGAGAGGACGAGCGGCGAGGCAGTGGCGGTCACGCGCTGGGGCAAGCGGCTGGCGACCTGACCATGACGCTCGAATGGCAGAGCGCTAGCGGAACGCCTGGCAGTGAGTATGCGGGGGGGTATGGCCAGGGCAGCCGCCGTAGGGAATGGGTCCGTGAAGGTCAGCGAGCGCGCTGGTCGCGCAGGCGCCGCCGGGTGATGAGCGATTCGCATGGCGTTCATGCGGATGGAAGGAGGGAGGCGCGGAACGTGCGGATGACGCAAGAGACGGCGCCGGAGACAGCATAGGACCTGCAACGCTGTCTCACGATTTTCTCATGTGAGAAGCGTATGATCGTCTTAACGTAGATTTAACACCAGGCCAGGCGCGTCTGTGCGTGGAGTGGCGCCGATGGAGAGGATGAAACGAGTCTAATGGACGTGTTCCAGCGGTTATTTTCGATCGAGCTGAGCGATAACTGGAAGGCATTTCTCGATATCAATCGGCTGGCTGGTCACTCGGCGACGCTCGATCAGGTGATGATCTTTGGCGCCAATGATCTGATATGGGCGCTGCCGCTGGTGTTGCTGCTGGTGTGGTTCGCGCTGGCGCGGTGGTCGCCATACAGTCGCTGGCTGGCGGCGCGCTTCGGCGCGGGCGTGGTGGAGCGTGACCGCTGGCTGGGGCAGCGCGCCTTGCTGACCAGCTTCGTCGGTGCGGGACTGGCGCTGTGCCTCAACATTCTACTGGGGGCGCTGATCTTTGAGCCGCGCCCGTTCATCTCGCATCCCACTGTCACGCATAAGCTCATCGCGCATCCAGCGGACGCGTCGTTTCCCAGCGATCATGAGGCGGTCGCGATGGCGATTGCGCTGGCGCTGATCTGCTACGCCATCTGGCTGTTCTCGTGCGTGGCGCGTGAGCGAGCGGAGGCGGGCCAGCGTCGCAACGCGAATCTGGAGCCGACGGGCGCGGCGCGGCTGGGGCGCGTGGCTCCGGCGCTCGTGGGCGGCGTCGTGGCGCTGGCTTTCGCCATCTTCATCGGCTTCGCGCGGGTCTTCGTCGGCGTGCATTACCCTGCGGATATCGCGGGCGGCGCGGTCTGCGGCGCCATCGGCGATGCGCTAGCCTTCGGGCTGTTGCCACTGACGCAGCGGGTCTATCAGCCCGTCGTGAAGCTGGCTGGCGCGCTGCGGCTGGCCTGATCAGTGCGCGCCCTCACCCTGGCCCCTCTCCAGCGCATGGAGAGGGGCTTTCGCGTCTGGTTGACAGAAGGTGAGGCGGGCGAGCATGATGTGGCCACGCGGGGCGCAGTGAGGCGTCCGCGAGCGTGTGGGCCAGGGATGCGTGCGAGCGACGAGCGCGCGACGCCACTGTCGGCGCGGGAGGGGTATCCCGATGACACAGACATCCTCAGAGTTCGAGAGTGTTACGCATGACCGGAGCGCGGTGTCCTGGAGCTATGTCAGCGGGGTGAGCGACGCGCCGCTGTTGGGCATGACGATTGGCGACGCCTTCGATAAGACGGTAGCGCGCTTCCCGGAGCGCGAGGCGCTGGTGGCGCGACAGCAGGGGGTGCGCTATAGCTGGCGGGAGCTACAGGCGGAGGTGAACCGCTGCGCGCGTGGGCTGCTGGCGCTGGGCGTGAAGAAGGGCGACCGCGTGGGCATCTGGTCGCCGAACCGCGCAGAATGGGCGATTGTCCAGTTCGCCACGGCGAAGATTGGCGCGATTCTGGTCAACATCAACCCGTCGTATCGGCTGCATGAGCTGGAGTACGCGCTGAATCAGTCGGGCTGCTCGACGCTGGCGCTGGCGCCTAGCTTCCGCACGACGGACTACACCGAGATGGTGTTGACGCTCTGCCCGGAGCTGCGCCATAGCGCGCCGGGGCTGCTTGACAGCCACCGCATCCCGCGCCTGCGCCATGTGATTCGCCTGGGCGACGAGCGGGCGCCGGGAATGTGGGTCTGGGGCGAGGTGTTGGCGCGCGCGCAGGAGGTCAGCGAGCAGACGCTGGCGCAGCGGCAGGCCGAGCAGGAGTTCGACGACCCGATCAACATTCAGTACACCAGCGGCACGACGGGCAATCCGAAGGGCGCGACGCTGAGCCACCACAACATCCTCAACAACGGCTATTTCGTGGCGCGGCTGCAGAACCTGACGGAGCAGGACAAGATCGCGATCGTGCCGCCGCTCTACCATTGTTTCGGCAGTGTCATGGGGAACCTGGGTTGTGTGACGCACGGCGCGACGATGGTCTACCCCTCCGAGGCGTTCGACCCCTCGTTGACGCTGGCGACGGTCGAGGCGGAGCGCTGCACCTCGCTCTACGGCGTGCCGACGATGTTCATCGCCGAGCTGGCCGCGCCGGACTTCGCGCAATACGACCTGAGCAGTCTGCGCACGGGCGTGATGGCGGGCTCGCCCTGCCCGGTGCAGGTGATGCGGCAGGTGATCGACCGCATGAACATGCGCGAGGTCGAGATCTGCTACGGCATGACGGAGACCAGCCCGGTCTCGTTCCAGACGCATGTGGATGATCCGCTGGAGAAGCGCGTCGGCACGGTCGGGCAGATTCACCCGCATGTCGAGGTCAAGATCATCGATCCGGGGACGGGCGCGGTGCTGCCGCGCGGGCTGCCGGGCGAGCTGTTGACACGCGGCTACTCGGTGATGCTGGGCTATTGGGAGAATGTTGAGGCGACGGGCAAGGCGATTGATGCGGCCCGCTGGATGCACACCGGCGATCTGGCGACGATGGACGCGGACGGCTACGTCAACATCGTCGGGCGGCTCAAAGACATGGTGATTCGCGGCGGCGAGAATATCTATCCGCGCGAGGTCGAGGAGTTCCTCTACACGCACCCGAAGGTCAGCGACGTGCAGGTGATCGGCGTGCCTGACGAGAAGTACGGCGAGGAGCTGATGGCCTGGGTCAAGCTGAAGGAGGGCGAGACGGCGACGCCTGAGGAGCTGCAATCCTTCTGTCGCGGGCAGATCGCCACGGTCAAGATTCCGCGCTACTGGAAGTTCGTGGACGCCTTCCCGATGACGGTGACGGGCAAGATCCAGAAGTTCCTGATGCGCCAGCAGGCGATCGAGGAGCTGGGCCTGCACGCGGCGGCAAGTGTGCAGACGGCGTAAGAGACGGGAGCCATGAGCGCGGCGGGATATGCGCGGCGGGAGGCGCCTGGCGGGTAAACCCGCAGCTAGGGGCCTGAGGGCCGCGAAGCCCGCCTGCGCGGGCTAGGTCTGGGCGCCAAGTGTCTGCGGAAGCAGGTTTTGCGGTTGCCGGGAGGCCACCCTTAGCTGCGGGTTTTACCTGTCCGTGCTGCATTAGGGCTCAGAGATATGAGGCTCCCATTGAGGGAGGAGTGATCGCGCCGCATGGTGTGCCTTCTGTTCAGCGATGTAGGCGCTCACCTCATCCAATGCACGCGGGCTCACCGACGCCGCCCCGTAAGCGCCCTGCCATTTGAAGAACTGTCCAGCGCCGTGTATTTCATGCGTCACGAGATGCGAAGAAGCGCCCTTGACCGCGCCAATGAGATGCGCAAGCGCAACCGTAGGCGGAAGCTTGACGAGAAGGTGGACGTGGTCTTCAACGCCGCCAAGCGCGATGACGTCAACCCCAAGCTCCGTACACTTAGCCGCGATCGCGCGATGGACACGCTGCTCGACCTCGCCTACCAGCAACGGCAAGCGATCCCAGGTGGCCCACACCACATGGATATAGACGGCTACCCCTGCTTGCCGCATGCGCTGCCTTCTTCGTCCACTACGAACCTACCCAGCGGGTAAACTCACACTTAAGGGTGGCGAGCCACCGCGAAGCCCGCCTGCGCGGCCTGTGGAACGGGCTAGCCCGCGCAGGCGGGCTTCGCGGCCCGCGGGCCCTTAGCCGCGGGTTTACCCGCCTGAGTTATTGGACGCGCCATCCTCCTATCCGCGCCTCAGAAGGCCTGGACGTCGGTGGCGCTCTCGATGGCGGCGAAGGCGATCAGGCGGGTCAGATTGGGCATCTGGAGCACCACCGCGTCGGCGCCGACCCAGGCGACCGTTCCGGTGTACGAGCCGCCCTTATCGCCGGGGAGCAATGTTTCGACGGTGACGCGCTTGCCCTGCCGGGTCTCGAACCACTCTTTCATGCTCTACCTGTCCTTTCGGCGTTGATGAGGACAACAGGCGCGGCTGAGTGGGAGAAGAGATAGGATGCCTTGGCGGTTTCTCCACTTCGCGCTCCTGAGAGACGCCAACCGCCCGCCATCTACCCATCCCACGCCGCACGTCGGGAGAACCCTGCGAGCATTGTACACCGGCACGGCAAGCGGCTGGCGCACATGGACAATCGATGCTGTGGCGAAGGTTCACTTCCACGTTCACCAAAGCGCTCCACAGTGCTCCAGAGCGCTCCACATCCCTCCTCATCCGCTGGCGAGCGCCCTCAATCCCAGACGCCACCTGGCCGCGCAGCCCCTGATTCGGACGTCCAGACCCTTGCGAAAACTAGAACACCTGACCTACACCCACTGCTGTCCCACGGAGGAGACGGGCGCGCTGGCCAGCGAAAGCGTCGCGCGCCGCTGCCGTGGAGGCGTCAAGTGAACAGGAGGGGGAAGGCAGTGAGTGAGCGAGCGGCAGGAGCAAGCGTCGCGGCGCCGCGACCATCGCCAGCGATCCAGCTGGTCGCGGTCGTCGGCTATGCGCCCATCACACGGGTAGACGCCGAGCGGCGCGAGATCGAGCTGTGCGCGACCAGCGAGGCGCTCGACGCGCATGGCACGATCTTCGAGTATGCCGCCAGCAAGGCGGCGTTCACGCGCTGGCTGGGCAATGTGCGCGAGATGCACGAGCGGCGCGCGGTTGGGCGGCGGGTCGCGGTGCGCTGCGACGATGAGACGCGGCGGGTCTATGTGCGGCTGCGCATCTCGCGCGGGGCGCAGGATACCTGGGAGAAAGTGCTCGATGGCACGCTGCGCGGGGCCAGCATCGGCGCGAGTGATGTCGTCTGGCGGCGCGAGCGGCGCAACGTGGCGGGACGCAGCCGCTGGGTCAACGTCGCCACGCGCTACGACCTGGCAGAGCTGAGCCTGGTAGACAATCCCAGCAATCCCGACGCGCTGGGCGTCACCTTCGTGCGCGACGCGACGCCAGATGTCACGCTGCTCGATCCGCTGGAGCCGCTCGACCCACTGGAGTCGCTGGAGTCGTCCAGTGCGCCCGATGCGTCCGCTACGGTGGAGGAGGAGGGAGGTGACGCGGAGGAGGCGCGCGCCGAGGTCGTAGGGGAGCGCACGGCGGATGCGGCGCATGTGGCGGATGCGGCGGATACGGCGGAGTCCGGGCAGGTGGGGCGCGAGCGCATGCCGCTGCACGAAGCCACACGCGCGCTGCTGGCGGGCTGCGCGTGTCCGCGCTGCGAGGTGGCGCTGGCCGCGCTGGGGGCCAATGATGAGTCTGCGCAGGTGTCCGTCGCGGCTGACGCGGCTGATGCGGCGCAGACGACCCGCGCCGAGGCGCTGACGCGGGCGCTCGCGGCGGGACTCCAGGCCAATGCGGCGCGGCTGGCGCGGTTCGACCGGACGCTGAGCGCGGCAGTGGAGGCGTTGCGTGTGGGCGATACGCGACGGATGGCGCCGAGCGATGCGCCGGGCGATGCGACGGGCGATGCGCCCTCAGCCTCACAGGCCGATCAGGTGGTGGAGGAGCTGCGGGCGCGGGTTGCGCGGCTGGAGGCGCAGCCCGTCGGTGGCGGCCCGGCGGCGCGTGCGGTCGAGAAGACGCTGGGCGGCGCACCTGGCGTCGGCGGGATGTCGTTCGGCGGCGCGGACGATGCGGGCGCCGAATACCGCGCGCTGGAGGCGCTGGCCGGACGCCTGCGCGATCCACAGGCGCAGCTTGCCGTCGCGGCGGAGATGATTCGCCTGCAACAGCGCGCGGAGTGAGGCAGGGGATGAGGCACGGGATGAGGCAGGGGATGAGGGCGCGGCCTCGCTATGACCCAATCAACGAGCGCGCCACCGTTCACTGCCAGGCGCCGCGAGCGCAAACAATTGCAGACCAGCGACAGAACCGATAGGTGTGAGAGCGTGCGGAGGAGGTGTGTTGGACGATGCAAAACAATCTCTACACAGCGGGGGCGAGCGCGCCCACGATCAGCGACGAGAGTGTGACGCTGGTGCGCGAGGCGATGGGTGACGCGACCCGCGCCATCACGACGGGGACCGGGCTGACGGGCTACGAGCTGGAGCGTCCGGCGAAGGTGATCGTGCCGGTGGTGACGCCGCTGGTCAACATGCTGCCACGGCGACGCGGCGCGGGCGTGGATGTCGTCCACTGGAAGGCGATCACCAGTTTCGACACCGCGCGCAATTGGGGTACGCTGGCCGAGGGCGCGCTACCCAGCCAGGTGAGCTACGCGGTGGCGCAGATGCAGAATAGCGTGCAGACGATTGGCCTGATGAACCAGGTCAGCTTTCAGGCGCAGTGGCGCGGGCGCTCGCTGGAAGCCGACGTGCGGGCGCGGCGCATCGCGGAGCTGCTCTATCAGCTCAAGATGACCGAAGAGCGTTGGGTGCTGTGCGCGTCGAGCGCGCTGATGGTTCCTCCCGCGCCTGCGCTGGCGGGCTCGGCGAGCGGCGGCGCGCTGGCGGCGGGAACCTACTGGGTGAAGGTCACGGCGAAGAACGCGCAGGGCGAGACAACCGGCTCGGCGGCAAGCAAAGTGACGACGACCGGCTCGACGTCGCTCATCACGATCACGCGCTTCACCGTGCCCAACGCGACGCAGTACAACGTCTACATCGCCAGTGGGGCGAGCTATCCCGGCGACGCGGGGGCGTGGCTCCAGGCTGGCCTCTCTGGCGCGAACGCCGCGCAGCCCGCTGTCGGCGCGGCGGTGACGCTGGCTGACGGCGTCACGTCGATGCCCTCCGGCGAGGTCAACCCCGCCATTCTGACGCTGACGCTGACCACGGCGCCCGCGACCACCGGCACAGCGCTCTCGGCAGTGACGAGCAACACGGCGAAGAGCTTCGTGGACGGCAGCGGAAACGTCCTGATGTGGGATGGGCTGATCGCGCAGGCGCTCAACAACGCCAGCCAGGCGAACGGCGCCACGCTCGGCGCGCAGGTGGCCCAGCCCGCTGATCCAACAGGCAAGCTGGCGCTGGCCGACATCGACAATCTGCTGGCGGGCATGTACCTCCAGGCGGCTGGCGATCCCGACTATCTGGTGATGAATCCGCTGGATAACGTGCGCCTGACGAATCTGGTGGTTGGCGCGGGTCAACTGCGCTATGTCGTGCAGGCGGGCGAGAGCGCCGATCAGGGCCAGCTGACCGCGCAGTATCGTGTGACACGCTACCTCAATAAGTCCACTGGCAAAGAGATGCCCATCGTCATCGATCGCTATTGTCCGCAGGGGCATCTGGTCTTTCTGCCGATGACAACGCCTTTCCCGACGCCGGATGTGGGGAACGCGATCGAGATCGAGACGAATCAGGAGTACTGGGGCGTGGATTTCGCGCTCACCGACAGCACCTATAAGTTCGCGGATTACGTGGATGAGACGCTGAAGGTGTATTACCTCGGTGGGCTGGGTGTGCTGCGCGGCCTCTACCCCAGCTTTTGAGACGATCTCGTCCAGGTTGAGTCGCGCATTATGACTGTAGCGAAACTCAACCTGGACTGGCGCCGCGATTGCGATTCCGCTCGCTGATGCCTCATGCTATTCATGTCGCTATGCGCGTCATGCGATAGCGGAGGGAGATGCCGGAGCCTCGGCTCCGATCATCTCATCATCGGAAGGAGTCGCACAATGGAGCCAGAGAATCCCTGGCCAACGCCACCTCCGCCCCTCATGCCGGACGATGGGGCGGAGACAATTGAGACGCGCTATATGGCGCGAGAAGTGGATCCACGCTACCCACCGCACGAGGTGCGCGAGGTGATCGAGCGCTACCCGACGCCTGGCGTCGTCTCATCCACCGAGGTGGCGCGCACGCGGCGCGTCTATGCGCTGGCGCGCGCCGGGCAGATCGCCTACCTGATTCTCGGCATTTTGGAAACCTTGCTCGTCATCCGCTTCGTTCTGAAGCTGCTGGCGGCGAATCCGGTCGCGCCGTTCACGAGCTTCATCTATGCGTTGACGGAGCCGTTCGTCGTGCCATTCGAGGGGGTCTTCCAGACGCCGCAGACACAGGGGGCGATGCTCGATCTGGCCGCGGTGCTCGCTATGATCGTCTATGCGCTGGTGGTCTGGGGCATTGTCAGCGTCCTCTATACGCTGGGCAATCGGCGCCCCGCCTAGCCGCCGAAGACGTCTGGCGCGCTCGCGCCCTCCTCTCGCGCGAATGTGTGGTGGTATGTCGGGGCATGCCGCAGCGCGCAAGGGGAGGCAGAGGCGGAATGGCGACACAGACAAGCGCATATCTGGACGTCGGCGACTATCTTCGCGCGGCGACCAATCAGGAGATAGCCTCACTGCTGGGGCTGAACACGACACTCACTGTGGGGGTCGCGGCTGGCGCGCTGACGCTGCCCGTCGCCAACTCCGCTGGATGGGCAGCGGGAGCCGTTTGGCTGCTCGACGGCCCCTCGACCGAGGTGGCGCAGGTGACAGGCGCGCCAGATGGCTCGACGCTGAGCCTGGCCGCTCCGGGCGTGACGCTGGCGCACGGCGCGGGCGTCTCGGTGAGCCAGGCGGGGCCATCGGGCGCGCTGGCTGAAACGATTCTGCGCGCCAGCGCATGGATTGAGAATTATTGCCGCCAGGGGACGCCGGGTGATCGCTCCCTCTTCGCGCTGCCCCGCACAGAGCGCTGGCGGCTCTCTGGCTCGCGCGCCTGGCTGGAGCCAGATGGAACGCTCGCCGTGCGGCCTGGTCACTTTCCCGCGCAATCGATCACCGCGCTGAGCGTCGAGACCTCGCCAGGCGCGGCGCTGGCGCTGGATGTGACGCAGATCGAGCTGGCGGGCGATGGCCGTCTGATTGAGCTGCCCATCTCAACCCTGGGCGGGATGCGCGGCGTTGGCGTGGCGCCCGGATTGACGCGCGGCGGCAGAGGATGGCTCAGTCTCAGCTATACTGGCGGACCCGCCTCCCCTGGCGCTACACCCTACGATCTGCGGCAGGCGTGCGTCTGGGTGGTGAGCGATCTGCTGGGGCAGCGGCGCAATCCGACGGGCGCGGCGACGGTGCGGATGGGTGGATTCGAGCTGCAGGCGCGCCCACGCACGGACCCCAGTGGCGATTCGCTGCTGCTGATCCAGGCGAAGGCGGCGCTCCAGCCGTATCGAGTGGAGTGGTAAGGGGCGTTGGCAGTGAGGCGGAGGAGGTGGCGGGATGCTCTTTACGACGGTGCGGGTCGAGCGGCCAGAGGGTGTGGTGGTGGCGCGCGGTGTGGCGGCACTGATCGAATCGGCGGCGAATGGGCCAGAGATGGAGCGGCTCGACGCCGGTGGCGCGCGACCCTATGATCTCGTCCGCATCTCGACGACGCAGGGTGTGCCGCTGGTTCCCTGGCAGCGGCGCGATACGCTCTTCGACGAGGCCAATAGCGATCCAGAGACGGGACAGCCCGCGAAGTATCGCATCGTCGCGCCCGTTGAGACATTCGCCAGCGACCATCAGGAGGCGCTATGCGAGCGGGTCGTCGGCGGGTGAGATATGTGAGGCATGACGCATGTGAGAACTCCTTTCGCCATCTGGGAGAGGGGTCGGGGGTGAGGACGCGCCATGTTACTGGCAGACGACGTAGATCAGTGATGATGTGGAGGTGTAGGTTGCTATGTCAGGACCACGACCGCGGGGCGTCGCGCTGCCAGCGCAGCCCGATACGCTGGGCGCGCTGGAGGCGATGCGCGCGATCATCCTGAGTGAGTGCCTCGTGGGTGGTGTGACGCCGTTCGCGGCGCTTTCCGCGGCGGACGCGGCGCGCTATGGGGTCAGCTACGCGGCGTTCATCGGGCGGCCCAAGGATGTCAATGACGCCTACCTGCCGCAGCTCAACCTGTGGATTCCTGCGGAGCCAGATAGCGCGGCGCAGAGTCCAGGCAATGAGGTTGCGCTGGTTGGTGTGGTGGGCCGCGCCAACGCAACGTTCGAGGCAATCGTACATGTGATGGTTGATATGCGCGCCGACTGGTATGCGAGCGAGCGGCAGGCGCTGGCGATTCGCGATGCGCTGTGGTCGGCGCTGCTGCGCCATGAACGGCTGGCGGGACTGGCGCCGACGGTGACGGCGAGCGAGGCGCGCCCAGGTCGTGGGCTGACCTATGAGCAGATAGCTGGCGTGGAGTATCGTGTCATCGAGGCTCGCTGGTGGGCGCGGCAGGAGTGGCTGATCGCTGGCGGGCTGGTCGTCTAGGTCGGCCAGGTCGTTTGGACGCGAGTGCGCGGGCGTGGTTGAGTGCGTCGCGATGATGGAGAGGATGAGCGCGTGGGGCTATCGGAGCGAATTGAGGATGTGCAAGAGCGGGAGGAGTCGGCGGAGGCTGCGCCTGAGACACCTGAGACGCCTGAGACGCAGGTGGCGACACGCACGGTGCGCGTGATGACCTATAACGTGCTGTCTGGCGGCTGGCCGCGCGTGGATGCGCTGGAGACGGTGATGCGCACAGCGCAAGCCGACATCATTGGCATGCAGGAGGTCAGGAAACGCACCCTGCTGGAGCTAGCGGAGCGCCTGGGCATGTATAGCGTGCTGGCCGTCTCGCCGCAGCGCGGCTCGGCGGTAGGATTGCTGAGCCGCTGGCCGCTGAGCGATGTAAACACCCATGCCAACGCGCCGATGCGTAATGCGCTGCTGGAAGCGGTCATCGAGCCTGATGGTGCCGCGCCGATGCGGGTCTTTGTGGCGCATCTGGCGGCGCGCTACAGCGCATGGCGGGCGGGCGAGCGTGTGCGCATGCGTGAGCTGGCCTACATCCTGGAGCGAATGCGCGCATCGGACGCCACGGGCGAGCCACAGCTGCTCATGGGCGACTTCAACAGCCTGCCACCTGACGAGCGTTTGCTGGCCTCGCGCCTGTTGCTGCAAACCGCTGAGAACGATGCGCTCCGTGCGCAGGGCCATGACATGACGGGCCAGCCCGGTGTCAAGCGGATTGTTCCGGCGCCGCTACAGCCATTGGCCGGCGCGCTGATCGGCGTGGCGCGGCTGCCACCGGTGGCGTGGGCGTTCGATCAGGTCGCCGCGGTCTATGTGCCGCGCACGGTTGTGCGCCAGACCCGCGCGGCCGGCTACACGGACCTCTATACGCTAACGCATCCTGATCCACGGCGGCGCGAGATGAGCTGCCCAGCGCAGAATCCCGCTGGGCGCATTGACTACATCTTCGCCAGCCCGGCGCTGGCGTCGAGGCTGGCAGCCTGTGAGCTGCTGAGTGAAGCGCCTGCCAGTCCCGTGTCGGCGGCTTCCGACCATCGCCCGATGTTGGCGACGCTCGCGCTCCCGACGCAGGAGTAGACAGGTCACGGGAGCGTGAGTGTCGTTCTGGGCGGCCTACTCGACGGCGACGACACCCTCAGGCTGGCAGCGGAACCGCTTGACCGTCAGGCGTCCGTCGGCGATGGCCTGCTCGACATCGCGAGGATGCAGCTCGACCTGCTCGTTGAACTCTGAATTGTAGGGTGGGTTCGGCACGCCGATGAAGGTCGCGGCGCTGCCGTCGCGGCTGTTGAGCGCGAGGAAGTAGCCTGGCTCGGCGATGACGCGATAGGGCGTCTCGTCGCCATCAATCTCATAGACCAGCAGCTCGCCCGACGCCTGATTCAGCACATGGATCTCCGACTTGCCGCCGACCGCGACATAGGTACTGGTGCGGGCGGTGTGGCCGTGGTAGCCCTTGATGGCGCCGGGGGTCACGGTTGAGATGTAGACGAGCGTCTCGACGCGCCGGTCCTTCTTGCCTACATTCTCGCGCAGATCCTGGTAATTCTTGGCGACCTCGATGATCTGGCCGTTGGGCTCGTGCTGCGCATCCTTTGTCTGCACGCGCTTGCACGCCTCGACCAGCGGCGCGACGGTTGGCTCGGGCATCTCCAGGTCATCTGGGGTGTAGGGCAGGTATGGCAATCGCATCGGCTGCTGCGTCTCCTCTCGCTCACGATCTATGTCGGCGGATGTGTGGGTATTCCAGCCATCTAGTCTAGAGGCGCCATTCGCCACATGTCAATGCGCCCAAGACCATGCGCCAGCGTCCACGCGTTGTCCGCGTTGTCGAGGAGTCGCCCAGTGGGTTGGGACGTAGAGGAGCGGAGCCTTGATGCGACCGACCCACGTACGAACATGCCGTTGAGGCAAGGCGAGCGACTGCGCCCCGTTGATGGTGATTACCAGGGTTGAGTGGTTGTCGTAGCCATCATAGCGCTGAGCTAGTGGTCGTCTCAGCGTCGGCGACGGCGGAGATGCGAAAGGGGAGCGACCAGAGTTGGTCGCTCCCCTGCGAGGAAGGTTTCAGCGGCGGACCCGACGGGGTTCGAACCCGCGATCTCCGGCGTGACAGGCCGGCGTGTTAGGCCGCTACACTACGGGTCCACGTTGTTGCGCTCACGCGCAGCAAAGAGAGGATACCACGCCACTCGCGCGCCTGTCAACCGCGACTGCTCAGTTTTTCCGGGATTCGGGGCCGCTCGGCAGCGTGAACCTCACGGCCATTTGCTGGCTGTCGGTATACCGGAGCGCGCCATCGACTTGGGCGGTCATGACGCCGCCACTACTCAACGGCACGCCGGGCTCGGCCAGGCGATATTCAGTCACTAGTCACCGCGCCACTACGTGCTGAGTTCGCCGCTGTATATGGCTATTGCCGTCAGATGAAGATCGTCAGATGAAGATCGTCAGATGGAAGGGGAGAGTGTCGACGTGAACGCCTTCCGTTCTGAACGACAGTCGGCCTCAGTTGCGGCGACTTGTTGGGTTCCAGCATATGGACGATCGTCTGCGTTGAGGTACAGGGCTAACACGAAGCATGGGGCCATCTCACAACTCGCGCACAGCGCGTCGGGCTTATCAGCGCTCGGATTGTTGCGTGTCGAGCCGCGCCGCGACCGTGACGGCCTCGCGTCCCAGTACACGGTCATCGCCCAGCCGCTCGGTGATGCGCTGATCGTCAAGGTATTCAAAGATGGCCAGCATATATTTGCGGGACGTGTCGAGCAGGTCGCGCGCCTCCGCGACGGTGATCGTCTCGTGGCTGCGCAGGTGGGCGAGGATGCGGCGCGTCGCTTCGTCGAGCGCGGCGGGCTCTAGCAGGATGCTTTCGCTGACCCTGGTCAGGTCGCCGCGATCGGTCAGCGCCTGCGCAAGCTCCGGCCCGAGGGTATCCTCGACCTCAGCGCGGGTGGGCGGACTGAAGGGGGCCGCGCGGAAGCGCGCCAACAGCCGGTCGATGGCTGCGCGCTGCTCTGGCGTCGGCTCGGCGCGATGCTCCGGCAGCCGCAGCCAGCCGCCACGCTCGGCCCCGCCCGCTCCGGCGACACTCGCCTCGGCCAGCGCGCCCTCCTGCGCCAGCGCGCCGATCACCACCGCCGCCTCGCGTGGTGGGACGCCAAGGCGGGCGCGCCACTCTTCGCGCGGCATGCCGGGGCGCAGGGGATAGCGCGCATGATACGACCCCAGCGCGCTCGCGCTCGCCGCGCGCAGCCGCCGCCATTCGCTTTCGGCATACCAGAGCGCGCCCAGACGCCGCGCCTGCTCGCGTGTCTCCAGCTCAGCCAGCGCCTCGGCCACCTCCTCCGGAGGCAGTCCGGTGGTGTGGGCGAGGTCCGCGGGGGAGTGGCCCGCAAAGACACCAGGGCGAGCCGATTTCGCCGTTTTCGCTTGCGGTGCGGGACTGGCTGCGGCCGCGCGTGTGGC
>DASQSS010000021.1:0-4688 GCA_035642255.1 Ktedonobacterales bacterium
CCGCAGACGGTCGCCGTCCGTGCGCTCGATGCGCCCGGCGCCCGCGATATGCGCGGCGATTACCAGCGCGCGTTCGTCGAGCGCGTTGTGTAGCAGCCAGCGGCGGGTCGCCAGCATGGCTGCCGCGTTGGCCCAACCGACCATCCAATCAGGATGCTCGACCTCGATCGCATGGTGGAACAGGTCACCCACGACGTAGAGTGTCGCGCCCTCAGACTGAACCCGCACGATCAGATGGCCGGGCGTCTCGCCGGGCGCTGGCAGCAGCTCGACGCCATCCGCGATCTGCTCGCGACCCTCGACCAGATGAAGCGCGCCCTGCGCCATCAATGCGCCGAGCGTCCGCGCCTCCAGCGAGGTTTGGTCGCGGAGCGCCGTCTGCATCTCGGCGTCGGCCCAGTCGGCGGCGCCCATGGAGTAGCGCGCGAAGGGGAACGTAGGCGCTTGTCCGCCATCACTCGGCGTCGTGGCGCCCGCATAATGGTCCCAATGGGCATGGGTGATAACAACCTGGCTGATGTTCTCGGGCGCCACGCCGAGCCTGGCGAGCTGTGTCGGGATTCCAGGCGGCGGCGTGTAGCCATCCAGCGCGTATTCGGAGCCGGGCGTCACCGTCGCCCGATAGTCGCCAATATCCACCAGCACGCGCGCATCGCCTAGCTCGATATAGGCGCTGAGGCTTGGGCAAACGCCCGCTCGCTCGAAGAGGTCGGCATACTCGGGTCGCCAGACTGACTCAGGGACCGCTAGCTCTTCTGAGAGTCGCAGGCGCAGGTCGCCCGCGTTGAGCATGGTTACCTGCGCCGCGCCAACCCGTAGCGTCGCATGCACGTCTGAGTCTCGCATGGGAGCCTCCCTCGTCGTCGCGGAAAGGATCGCGCGCCAATCTGCCAATCAGAGTAGTCCGCGCCAGCGCTAGCCTTGGGCGAATGACCCAGCATCTATTCCAGGTCGCGCGGCCAGTCGTGTGTCGCCTCAAGCATGCCGCCGAGCACGTCGGACCACGGCGTCAGCAGCAGCTCGCTGTCGCGCAGGACGCTGCGCCCACCGACGATGACCTCGCGAATCGCCTGAGGCGTCATCGCGTAGACGACGTTCTTCTCGTAGCGCCACGGTGGCTGCAGCGAGGGGTCATCCATATCGAGCGCCACGAAATCTGCGAACTGGCCAGGCGCGATGCGTCCAGCGGGAATGGCGAGCGTCTCAGCGGAGCCAAGCGTTCCCATCGCCAGCGCCGTCTCGGCGGGCAGCACATTGGAGTCGAGCGCCGTCAACTTCTGCAGCAGCGCGCACATCCGCATCTCATCGAAGACAGAGACGCGATTGTTCGAGCAGCCTCCATCGCTGCCCAGCCCAATCTTGACGCCTGCCGCCAGCATATCCGGGATGCGGGTCACGCCGTCCCCCAGGAACATGTTGCTCGCCGGATTGTAGACGAGCCGCACATCGCGCTCGCCCATCAGGTGGATGTCGTCGTCCTCCAGCCAGCAGCCGTGGATGATCGTCGCATGGTCGAGCGCCACGCCGAGCGATTCGAGCCAGCGAATCGGCGTCAGCCCAGATTGCTTCAGGATCTGGTCGCGCTCGTAGCGTCCCTCGGCGACATGCATGTGGAAGCGCGTTCCCAGCTCCTCAGCCAGCTTCGAGCCCGCCACGATCATCGCGGGACTGGCGGCGTGTGGCGAGTGGGGCGCGGGGAGGACGCTTACATCGTCGGCGTCGCGATACTCCTGCCATAGCTCGCGCGTGCGCCCGACCGCTTCGTCTATCGTCTCCTGATACTGCGGCGGCGCTCCGTTCCAGTCATACATTGTGCGGGCGAGCGTGATGCGCATGCCAATGTCGCGGGCAGCGCGGATAACGGCGTGGTCGTTCTGGTTACCGTCGCTATGGATATAGAAGAAGTCGCAGACGGTTGTCACGCCCGCTCGCAACATCTCGGCGAAGGCGAAGCGCGCGCCGTGATAGATGACCTCTTCGGTCATGCGCGGCGTGTAGCCATAGAGCGCGCGGTCGCGCCAGGTGAAGAAATCGCAATCGTCGGCGACGCCACGCAGCAGCGACTGGAACGAGTGGTTGTGCGCGTTGATCGTCCCTGGCAGCAGCAGACGACGCGGCAAACGCTCCAGCGGCAGATCAGGTGGCAGCTCGCTAAGCGGCGTCACCCGCTCGATGCGCCCATTGGCGACGGTGACAGCCAAGTCGCGCTGGAAGCGTCCGTCGTACCATGTGCGCTCAGCCGCGAGCGCCCGCCGCTCTGCCGGAATGGGTTGCGCCGTCATGCCGTTTCTCCGCTTTCTCGCCTGTGAGGGTATCCGCGCGAGATAGCGTATCACACTGATGGCGTGCGGGCAGCCCTACCAGCGCAGTCGCGCGTACGAAACGCGCCGAGCCGAGAGCAATGTGAGGGTGGCGCCACCCAGTCCGACGACGCCGACGATCAGGGAGACGACTGGCCCCACGACCGGAGCCGCCTTGAGCAAGCAGAGAATGGCGATGCCCAGCAGTGTGGAAATCAGCAGCGAGGAGTCGTGGCCGCGCCGCACACCGCGCAGCAATGATGCGCCAAGCCAGCTCGCAAACGCCACAGTGCCAACCACCCAGGCGATCCACAGCGCAATCGCGATGGCTACCGTGACGGGAATGCCGATGCAGGTCACGAAGAGCACGGCTCCGGCAACCGCGCCGACGAAACCGATCAGCGCGCCCACGAATCCGCTGACGATGAAGCGGCGCGCGATCGTGAAGCGCACATGCCCCACGACCTCTGGCAGGAAGGCTGAGAGGCCAATCGCCGCGCTCACCCAGAAGAGCAATCCCAGCCAGAAGGAGCTTGCCTCCGGCGCCAACACATGAAACGCCGTTGGGCCATTGTGGGTGCCGTACCAGGAATGCTCCATGCTCGGTGGGGGCGTCTGAGTGGTCGCCCCCGGCTCGATGATGACTTTGCCGCCGATCGAGTCGAGCTTGCCGCGTGTCATCGCGCCAGGCTGCAGCGTGATATTTCCACCCACCGCCGTGACGTCGCCATCCACCTCGCCAGAGATTGTCACATTGCCGCCAATCGCCTGCGCTGATCCCTGCACGCGGCCCAGCACATCCACATTGCCACCGACGGCGAGCGCATCGCCACAGACCCAGGCGCCTTCTGGCACCGTGAGGTTTGAGCCGAGTGCGCTCGCGCTCGCGCTGGAGCACGCCGCTGGCGCGTTGACACTTCCCAGCGCCAGCCCAGAAGCCTGGCCACCGCTTGTCAGCGCGCTACTCAGCCAGCGGGCTGTCGAGCTTGAGTAGCTGGCGATCTGTGGCGCGAGGGCGATGAATTGCGGCGCGGTCAACGAGGCCCAGGTCAGCAGACCAAACAGCGCGACCACCGCAGACAATGCTCGCCAGCGAGATGTGCGCGGCATACGGGGCGCGCTGCTGGACGTGCTGTGACCGTCGGCTGACGCGTCGGGCGGCGCCCAGCGAGCAGTGAAATCATCGGGCGGCTTGAGCAGTGTCATAGCGAGATCACAGTCTGCGCGACGTGGGGAATCGTCCGCGACCTGAGCGACGCGCAAGCAGCAACAGTGGTGGCGTGAGGGTAGCGAGCATCGCGAGATAGGCGACACCGAATCCGCTCACCAGACCACCAGTGAGCCGGCTGACGAACGTGGCGAAAGTCATCGCGAGCAGCACAGCGCTGACGATCGCAGCCACCAGCCCGAGCAGCAGCCAGGGGGCTACCACAGTCAACGCCAACAGGACGACTCCGCTCGCCAGCAGTAGCGTCGCGTAGACACTGGCCAGGCGGCGCGCGTGGGCGCGCATGAGCTTTGCTCGCGTCTCACGCGGATCCGGATCAGGTGCGGGCGTAGAGAGCCGCGCCATGACCTGTGACGTGAAATCGGCGGACGCGCGTGCGGATGGGGCGCCGAGCGGCAGTGGTGGCGCTGGCTGGCGCGTCTCCGCAAAGGTCTGCGACAGGCGCGTTGACATCACCTCGGCCCAGCAAGCGGCGGCGTGCGCCGCGTGAGCGGCCTGGTGGGTCAAAGAACTGGTCGTGTCGGTGGAATGATCAGCGGGGACTCCACCGGCGTCATCGCCGGCGCCGATCAGGCGGCGCCTAGTTGCGGCCTCCCGCAGCTGGCTCGTGATCTGCCTCATGGGTTTCCTCGCTGGCAAGCGTCATGTCCAATCCCTGCGCTTTGAGTGTGCGGGCTACCAGCTCGCGAGCGCGGTGCAGTCGCGCTTTGACGAGAGCGGATGTCAGCCCGAGCATCTCGGCGATCTCTTCGTAGGAGAGATCATACCAGTAGCGTAGGACAAGCACTGTGCGGTACTTGGGCGGAAGTACGCTCAGCACCTTCTGCATCTCATCGGACGCTTCGACCTGGAGCGCCGCCTGCTCTGGACCAGCGCCCAGGTCCGCAATCCATTCGAGGAATGGAGCGTTGTCCAGCGGCAACGCGAGGAATCGGCGGCGGCGTAGCTGATCAATCGAGAGGTGCGATGCGATCGACAGCAGCCATGTGCTGAATCGCCGACCTTCCTGATAGGTGCGGAGCTGTGTATACGCGCGCACAAAGGTTTCCTGCGCCACGTCTTCGGCCTCGGTTGGATTCCCGAGCATGCGATACGCGACGTTGAAAACCGGGTCCTTGTATTTTTCCACTATCGAGGCGAAGGCCTCCTGGTCGCCTGCG
>DASQSS010000022.1:0-9576 GCA_035642255.1 Ktedonobacterales bacterium
CATAGCAATAGGCGAAGGGCAGGTAGCCACAGCCCTCCGCGAGCACAGCCGCACGCTCCTCGCGCAGCCGCCCGACGTCGCCATACCAGCGGATGCCGCCGTCGAGCCGCTTGGGCGAAATCGTGTCCACGCCCATCGCGCGAGCGTTGCGCGCCGCGTTGGCGAAGTCTGCGATGCTCCACGTTCTGCACTCAGTTCCGATGAATAGCACGACCTTGCCCGCAACCTCGGTCGCCTTCGCGCAGTTTGTCGTCGCTGCATCAGCCATGTTCGCTCGCTCCTCTCCTCATCTCACACATACCCCACTCCTGAACGATGATGCGCGGTCAACGCTCCATGTATCGCCTCCTTCCTTGAGGATCACGCTGAGGATCACGCTGCCGCCACGCTCTACGCGCCCACTGTGGTCCACGTTCCCGCCCAGGTGACCGCCCCAGCGCTCGCCGCCGCCACCGTCACTTCGCAGCCATATGGTGTCAGCGTGCCAGCGGTGACACCGGGCGCGCCGCTGACATTGGCGCTGCTGAGCGCACTGAAGCTCAGTCCAGTTGGCGTCTTTGCCAGTGTAGGGGTGAAGCTGACACTCGCGCCGACAATCTGCCCCGCCGTCGCGCTCGCCATCCGCAGCGAGACGAAGCCGACCTGCTGGGCGCCTGGCGACTGCGTGATGCGATAGACACCGCGCTGGCGCTGGCGCGCGTCTTCGGCGATGCGCAGCCGCGCCAGCATGCCCTCGGCGCGGTCGGCGTAGTTGTCGAGCAGCAGCGTCAGCGTGATGTCACCCGCCGCTGTCTCGCGGTAGCGCGATTCGGCGATCCAGAACTGATTGACCCCGGCGACTGGCCCGCCGGAGAGGCGACCCCCACGCACAGCCAACTCCGGCGTGAAGAGGTTCGCATCGGCGCGCACGTAGCTCAGCGGGATGCTCGCGCCGTTCGCGTCACGCACAGCGCGCAAGGTGATCTCAACGTTGTCGCTCGGCTGACTGAAGGCGGCCAGCCAGGCGTTGGCGATGGCGGTGGCCTGCGTCGCTGTCAGCGGCAGGCGGCCCAACGAGCGCCGCAGCTTGCGTCTGCGAAACGGCGCGGAGCCTTGCGAGCCGTCGCTATTCAGGCGCGGATCGCTGACGGTGACGACGCCCGGTCCGCTGTGTGGATCGACATACGCCACCTGCGCGACATTGTAGGCGCGCTCAGTCGAGGGCGCGACTCGCCAGCTGACGATGTCTTCTCCAGTGGCGATGTAGCTAGTCGTCGTGAGATCGCGCTGATGCGCCGCCAGCCATGACGTCGGGAAGCCAGCGGCGTCGCGATTGCGCGGATGATCGTAGATGGTCCAGGTGTAGTCACCCAGCGCGCCGGTCAACTCATGCAGAATCTCCTCCAGGTTGTAGCCGTCGTAGGCTGGAGTAAAGGTAGCCGTGGGTTGGTCAGGCAGGATGGCCGACTGATCTTGATCGAGCGGCAGCCATGCGGCCCGCCGCGCGAATTCCGCCGCGATGATGGCCTGCGCCGTCGTTGGGGTCGCATAGGCCGCGTCGTCGGGATCATCACGCAGGGCGGCGCCCGCGCCAAGCGCCGTGAGCCAGAGATACTCACCCGCCCGCTCATCCATCACCAGCGCCGGATCAGCCAACTCTCCTGCGAAAGCAGTGAAGAGACCGTCGCGCAGGCAGATGCGCGAGAACATCGCCAGTTCCGGACGTGGCAGCCGCGCGTCGGCCAGCTTGAGCGCGCACGTCAGGTCGCCGAACCCTCCCGGCGCGACTGTCGTGAACTCCAACGACTCCACCTGCGCGCCATACTCTCCCACGATCAGCGGGTACGCCGTCGATGGCGCCGTGTACGCGTAGAGCGCCAGATGACTTCGCAGCATCGTCCCTCCCCCCTTCATCCCCATCCACATCCACCATCATGCCCTGGTGTCAGGCCCTCGTGTCATGCCCTCGTGTCTACTGATTCATCATGCCGATGCGCCATGCCGTCAGAGGCCCGCCATGCGCGCCAGGCCGCCTGGTCGCCTCCATGCGCGATTCGTCGCCTGATCTTGCGCGGCTCCCCACGCCTGGAGCGCGTCGCGCAGGGTCGTCTGCTCCGCGCCAACCAGTGTGAGCATGGCTCCAGCCTGTGGCGGGCCAGCGGTCAGCGCCAGCAGCGGGCTGACGCTCGCGCCCGCGCCCGCCGCGCCACTCCACGCGCTCCCCGCTGACGGACGCTCCGCACTGGTCGAAGGCTGCGCCTGACGCGGCGGCTGGACGGTCAGCCGCTTCGTCCGAGCGCGCACGCGTCCACTGGTTCCGCACTTGCTCGCATGGCCGCGCCCCACGCGCCCGCCGCTCGATCGACCCGGCCTGGCGCCTCCGCCCGTCTGCTCTTTGCGCGCCATCGTTCACCTCCTCCATTCACGCTCACTTGCCGCTCACTCATCCTCCCGCGATCAGCGTGGATAGAGATAGAGCGGGCTGTACTGGATCTCGGCATGCAACGAGAGCACCGTCCCGCTGCCATCGGCGACGTAGCCGGCGAGTTGGTTGACGCCGTTCCCGCCCGCCGCCGTGGAGGTCGCCGCGACGGAGACGGACGGGTCGAGGACCAGCGCGGGGTCCGCGCCACTGTTGACGTTGATGACGCCCGTACTCGACGTCCCTGGCCCGCCGCCACCGTGGGCTGGCGCAGGTTTCGGCAGCGACTCGACGCTGTAGGTCGCGCTGGCCCCATCGCCGATGGCCGCGCGATTGAGCAGCAGCGCGTCATGGTAGACCCACAGCCAACTCGTCGTGACGTTGAACGGCGCATTGCTCGGATTGTTGACGATCCCCACCAGCAGCGATCCATCAATGGGCAGCAACATCTGCCAGTTGCAGCGACAGGTGGACCCGCCGCTCGTGATGTCACCCCATTGCGCACGCGGCGTGAGAAACGTCTGCGTGAGGTCGGTCAACGCGCCTGATGGCAGCGCCGGCACATTGACCTGCCCTGAGTCAGCGGGCGTCCACGTCGCGGAGGCGCTGATCGGGAAGACGAAGGGGCCATTGTACGCGCCGACCTGATCGGTGTTGGTCAGCGAGCCGTACCACGCCCCCGTCTTCTGCTGGGTCACCACCCGCGTCTCCAGATTGCCGATGTTCCCGGCGGATTGCGTGGAGTAGAAGCGGCTGAACAGATGGTAGACGCCGAGCAGATCAGCCGGCGCGAAGCTGAAGGCGCGCGGGTTCCACGAGGGGTTGACGAGCGCCTGGGCGTAGTAGCCGCTGTAGCTGCCCGCGTCGGCCACCGCCGTCGATTGCGGCGAGACACCCGAGCCGTAGTAGCCGATGGAGGCGCCGACCATCCGCGCGTTAGCTGAGGCTTGCGCTCTGCGACCGATGGCATACGAGAGCGTCGATCCGGTATTCCAGCTTGCGAGATAGGTTCCCCACGCGAAGAAGGCTGGCGCTGGGAGGTCGCCGAGGAGCCCCGTCAGGAGCAGTTGCGCGGGCGATTGCGGGAAGCGCAGCTCGCAGTATGGCATGCTCGCCTGTCCGGTGGTCGTAACGTTCCAGCACTGGGCGTTATCCCACCAGACCGTTCCGTTGGCCGAAGCTCCCGTCGTCGGATCGCTCGCCACCAACGCCAGCGAACAGAACGCGGTCGAGACGCCCATGACGAGTGTGCCGGAGAGATTGGACCACGCGGGATGGTTGCCGCTGAGGTTGGAGCCCAGCGCCGTCGTGCGTAACAGCGCCCCGCCCGCATCCCACTCGCGCAGTTGGAGTGAGAGCGAGGCCGTGCCGGAGAGGCCGCTACTCTTGACCCACACGCTCGCCGCCATCGTCTGACCCGTCGCCGTCGGGATCGCCGATGAACCCGCTGGACTTCCACCCGCCCACTGCTCCCACGAGGCGCTGACCGTGCCAACGGGCGGGAAGTCCATCCGCGCCGCCGCGAACGACGTCACCGCGCCGCCGCTGTAGGTATTGCTCGTATTCTGCTCCCACGCCATCGACGTGAGCCCAGTCGGCGAGCCATACCCGCCATTGGTGGTCCAGCCGCCCGGACCGAACAGCGACAGCGTATGGACATTCGGAAAGTTCCCGCCGACGTTCATGGCGACATTGGAGGCGCCGATGGAGGGCTTGCCGGTTGTCGCCGTCACCGCATCGACCAGCGCGACTGGCCCCGTCGTCGTGATCTGCGCGCCGAGGGAGCCCGCGCTATCGGCGAAGATGGTCGCTTGCACGTCAGGGACCGTGCCTGGCGCGGACGGGAACTGCGTCAGCGTGATCCAGTACCAGGTCCCGTTGGTGGGCGCGAAGGGCGTCGACGAGAGGTTGTGCGCGTTGTTGCTGGTCAGTTGGTTCCAGATGATGTTGACGCCATCCAGTTGCGCCGAGAGGCGGTTGTTGATGTCCACCTCATGCAGCGAGAAGACGGCGACAAGCGTGGAGGCCCACTGGAAGCGCACCGTCCACTGGTTGATCGCGCCCCAGCTCAGTGAGCCGAACGACGCTTGCGAGTTGGCGGGAACCGTCAGGATGTTTCCAGACGCCGTGGCCGCGCTGCCGAACATGACGCTGTAGGCGTTGGCTGTGCCAAGGTTGTCGTTGAAGACGTTGACGCCGGGGCCACTGGGCGCCTCAAACCCTGGATTGACGACGAGATTGGAGAGCGTGACGCGATCTCCGCGCAGCCCGGGCCGGACGAGGAAGACGATCTCGATGGGCTCCAGCTGCAAGCGCAGCCACTCCCGTTCGTCAGCGGGGATGCCATGCGCCGCCCCCACGACGTCGAGGTAGACCGGTGAGGTCGCGCTGGGTGGTTGCCACTGCACACAGAACGGCGTGGCGGGCGCCGCGTCGAGCCAGCGCACGAGCGCGCGGACGTTTGAGATCAGATCGCCATAGCTTGCCATCGGGCCGAGCGCAAGCTGTATGCGCGCCTGTCGATTGTGGCGATACATCGCTCGTGTCGCGCGCTCGCCCTGACTCCGCACGTTGCCCGCCAGCGCCATCTCGTGTGGTGGTGGCTCTAGCTCAAGCGCGCCATCCAACAGGGTGAAAGTCACGCCATCGTTCAGGTCCACGACATCCCCTAGCAGCGGATGCGCTCCGAAGGTATCCGTCAGCGGATCACTCCACCCAAGCCGCAAGATCGTCCCCGCCATCGCCGCCCTCCACTCAGCTACATCTCCGCACATCCATCGCGGAACGAAAGTGAGTGTAGAACAAGCGTTTCAGTTGAGACAAGAGGCTCAGGCATGGCGCAGGCAGGCTCGCGGCCAGCATTGTCCGCAGACGCCGTGCGCCGAGGTGAAGCGTCGGGAGGCCCACCAATACGCTCGCCTGGCTCCGAATCGGCTCCGTCACATCCATGCGCGCGCGCTCTCGCCATTCATTCTTGCCAAGCTCGCGCCCTCGCAGCAGGAGTTGACTAGACAAAGCGACCTGTGTTTAAGCATAATAGTGCACAGATCGTGCGGAATGCGCTTAGGGAAGAGGATGGGAGAATGGGGGCCGCTCAAGAATCCGCGTCGCGCGCTGGTCAAATCATCGTGCATCACCTCTCAGATTTGAACCATCAGGAGAACAGGGTCAGCACAGACAACAAACTTGTGACGTATCAACGCTACCTCGGGGGATTGCCTGACGACCGTTATCCGGATGTCGTCGTGATTACAGGAAACCTCACGGCGACAGGAACGAAGGAGGATCTGAGCGCGGTCATGACGATGCTGCGCTCGGGCTTCCCGCACTGGGACGGCCAGCTGTACGAACATGTCTTTATCGTGCCCGGTCCGCAGGACTTCAACTGGCAAGTCCTGAACAACGTTGGCCTCGACACCTTCTACAAGCTCTTCGAGCCGTTCGCGACGCCCTATCACACACCGACGCCTCCCGGACGCGACTCCCCGGCAAGCCAGTCAGCGAACTTCGTTGGCTACCCGCTCGACACCTGCTATGCGCCTGAGGAGCTTGATGAGGCGCTCAAGGCGCATTTCAAGAAGTACACCCGGGACTTCGGCAAATTCGCGAAACGACGCGGCAGAGTGGGCGCGAAATGGCTGGGCCTGTGGAAACGGCCGGGGAGGCTCACCAGGCGGGCGAGAGTCAGGGCGCGTGAACAGGCGCTCCAGGCCCTCCGGTCACAATTCCTGATGTTCACGGAGGGCGCGCGTCCGCTGGACCTACGCGCGGGAAGAGTCACTGAAGCGGACCTCGCCCGCTTCAAGGTCTGGGCCCAGAGCCAGGCGGCCAGCATGCAAGCGTCTGGCGCGCAGGCATCCAGCGGCGCCGCGCCAACGCCCCTCAAGATGCTCATCACGCATCATCCGATTGTCATCCGCGCGAGCGAGGCGTCAGACGACACTGCGGTCGCGAAGCGGTCGTTCAAGCCGCTCCTGGACGCCGCGCGCGAGGCAGGCGTTCACCTCGCGCTTCATGGGCACATCCACAACGGCGAGGCGCTCACCGACCAATCCGCGTTTCAGAGGCCAGGCGCCGCAAGCTCCATATGTCAGCTGGGCGCGGCCAGTCTTGCCGCCACCAGCGTCTTCAATGAAATCACAGCTGTCTATCGAGCGGAGCCAGCTCAGGGACAGGGCCAACCTACGGGCGACTGGCAGCTGACAGTTCGCACGGTCAATCTGAGCGCGGCGGGCCCCGTCGCATCTCGCGGGACGTTTGGCAATCAGGCGGCTCTTGCGGATAGAGAACTCCGGAGGCTGAACCGCGCGGTGGCGTTGCGCGGCGAGTTCGAGCGCATGCTGCGCTATGCCATGCGCCGATTCTCAGAGCAGGTGTATCAGGCGCGTCTGGAAAATCGGCAGAATCCCCAGCGGATGGCTCCGCTGCCACAGGAAGCGCTGCTGCTGATTCGAGACGTCATCAGCAGCGTCATCTTCAAAGGACTCGAAACGCGTGTCCGACTGTTGCTCAGGAGCAACGAAGGTGGCCCCGTTCCGCGCCTCGTTCCAACCTATCTCACGCCCGCCATCATGGAGGGACCAGGCGCCCTGGTCTATCCCGCGTCAGTCGCAGCCTGGTCACTCGTGTTGGGGCGCAAATTGATCTATCCCGACATCGAGAGCGCGACGACAACGCCAGAGGACCACGATTGGCTTCGACAGTCAGGCAAGATCCCGCGCCTGCTCGAGGCGTTGAAAGCGCTTGCGAATGACGCTGGTAACACAAACGCGCTCGATGAGGCGACGCGCTGCCAGACGCTCTATACCAACCTCGACGCGATCAAAGTTGGCGCAATGGGCGCCATTGACGCGAAGATTCTAGGCTTAAACATATACCAGAAAGGGCCAGCCGGGAGTCCACAGCGGAGCTATACCGCATTCATCTGTGTGCCCTATCCTATACGTCCGGTAGGGGGCGCGCTGCCAACACTGCCCGAAATCGCCGTGCTCGACGTCGGCGTGCGGCCAGTCGAGCCGCCTGACCCCCAGGATACCAGTCCGATACCCGTTGGGCCGTTTATGCCATTCACGCCTGAGCGCATCGAGATGCTCGAAACAGTGACCGACCTCATCGGGATGATGCTGACCGCCGCTGACGCTCTGGGCAGACCGCCTGGCGTCTGGAGCGACAACCTGTGGTAAGTCACTAGCCAGACAATCGGAAACACGCTCATCCGGGCGCTAGCCATCACCGTGTCACTGGACTGACACGGTGATGGCTAGCGCCCTGCGCCGTCTTCCCTCCGTTGTACCTCCGGCGCACAGCGGCCGTCTCTGATGACATCGATGGAGCGCGCATCAGCAACCACCCTTTGTCTTAACACACTTTTAACATGGCGTTAAAGGGCGGTTAACACGGCTGCCGTACAGTACCCCAGGGGACAGCGCGCCTCAGGTTGTGAATGTCAGCAGCTTGAGCGCGGTAGAACCGCAGGGATCATCCGTTGATTGTCCTTGAAAGACGACCTCGCGATTGCACACTGCAAACTGCAAGATGTCAGGCGCGTATCAACGCGCGGAGGGAAAACCCATGTCAGATCGCTTCCAAGCGATCCGTTCGATCGGTATGAAGGCGGCTCTGGGCGCCGTGGTGGCGTCGAGCCTGGTGATCGCCGCTTGCGGTACAACAGGTGGCGCGAGCAGCACGACCGGCGGCACGAGCTCCGCCACTGGCACGCTCGAAGCCTGCAAAGTGAGCGCAAGCGACCTGGCCCCGTCGACAACATCCGCTGGAACCGCGACGAAGGTGGCGGGCATCTCGGGCATGAAGGTCACCGCTGATGGCTCCTCGGCGCTACAGCCGCTGGTGAAGCAGGCGGCGGCGGAGTTCGACCAGGCCAATGGCACACAATCCACGATCAACGCAGGTGGTAGCGGCCAGGGTCTGAAGGACGTCAGCGCGGGCGCTGTGCAGATCGGCATGTCTGATGTCTTCGCCGACGCGAAGCTCACAGCCGCCCAGGCGAGTACGCTGACTGACCATCAGGTGGCGGCAGTGGTCTTCTCTCTGGTTGTCAGCAACGATCTGAACGGCAAGGTCAACAACCTGACCTCAGCTCAGATCAAGGATATCTTCACCGGCACGGACACCAACTGGAGCCAGCTTGGTGGCCCGAATGAGGCGATCACGGTGGTCAACCGCCCATCGACCTCTGGCACACGCGCGACCTTTGACAAGTTCGTGCTCAACGGCGTGAAAGAGAACGCTGGCACGACACTGACCCAGGACAACACTGGCGCGGTGGCGCAGGCGGTTACGCAGACGCCTGGCTCCATCGGCTATGTCTCCATCGGGTTCGCGGCGTCGAGCCAGTATGCGACCCAGCTGACGCCAATCTGCATCGATGGCGCGAAGCCGGTTGCGTCCGATGTGAATAGCGGCAAGTATCTCTTCTGGAATGTCGAGCACGCGTACACGAAGGGCCCGGCGACGGGCGCGGCCAAGGCGCTGCTCCAGTACATCGAGAGTTCGGCTGTCCAGAAGAACGATCTGCTGGCGCTGAGCTATCTCCCTGTCTCAGAAGTGTCCTCGTCGGCTCTCGCCACCCATGTGCCGAGCACAGAGCCAACGGCGGAGAGCTTCTACTAGGCTGCGAGGAGCCAGTCGCAGAGAGGATGTGGCGTCAAGGACGGCGCCTTCCGCTTCGGCGGCATCCATTCACGACGATTGGGTATACTATTCAATGGAGCGCACGAGGGCGTGGCATGCGAGGGTTCGCAGGCTGCGCCTCTCGTTGTGAGAAGGGCCGGGACACGCGCGAAGGCGGGCGACTGCGCTATGTGGCACTGCGCTATGTGGCGTGGCATGTGGTGAAGGCTCACTGACAACGTGCGCTAGCTGGGCGCGGAAACGAGGGGTTGGATGCGTCGGATGCGTTGGCAAGAGCGAATCAGCAGCACTGTGTTCGCCTGTTGCGCTGGCCTGATTATTCTGGTCATGGCCAGCCTTATCCTGTTTGTTGGTCTGAACGCATACCAGACATTCACCGTCTACCACTTCAGCCCAGCGGCATTCTTCTTCAACAACGAGTGGTCGCCTGATAGCCACCAGGTCGGCTCGCTCGTGCTCATTACAGGCAGCATCACCGTCACGGTGCTCGCCGTGCTGCTGAGCACGCCGATCAGCGTGGCCAT
>DASQSS010000023.1:0-19279 GCA_035642255.1 Ktedonobacterales bacterium
TTGCAGCAACTCCTGCCGATTCATGGCTCTGCCTCCTTCGGCTGCGTTCACGCGCACAGATCGCTGTGTGAACGTCCGGCAGAATGCAGGCCATGAATCTTCTGTTGTTCTTCTCCTTCTCCAAAACTGTCATGAAGTCAGACAGGGCGGGGGGGCCAGAGGGTGAGGGCGCGCCGCGCCGCATGTCCGGCAACCACCACGACACAGACCGCCAGTATGACCTCGCTCAGCGGAAACACCAGGTGACCATAGACCCGCTTGGGAACGAACCAGAAGGGAAACGTCAGCGGCAGCAGCGCCAGCGTCATGCGCGGCGAGCGCCACGCCAGCGCGGCGACCAGCGCGAGCCAGACCAGCGAGAGCGCGGGTGAGGGCGTCAGATAGTACGCCGCGAGCGCGAGGGTGAAGCCCAATGGCGCCAGGGTGCGTTCATGCCGCCGCATCCATCGGATGACGTCAGCGCCGCGCGCCGGCGCGGGGGTCACGTCCATGCTTGTCGCCCTCCCGCCGCTCAATGAAGGCCACCGCGCAGTCCGATGATCGCCACGACCAGCTCCACGGCGATCAGCACGATCACCAGCACTTCCAGCAAGGTCGAGCGCGCCACCTGCTCCTCATCATGCAGCAATCCCGCCATCTGCCGCAGCACGTCGAGCGTCTCGGCGATGCCTGTGCGCCACGCCTCCACCCGCAGGGCCACCAGCGCCGCCGTGTAGAGCCGATTCCAGTAGACATCTTCGGTGACCTTGAGGGCGTTCTCGACCCGGCCGCTATGTTCAGTGATGTCGGCGATGAGCGTGTGCGCCTCGGAGAGGAAGTCGCGCGAGGGGCGCAGCAGCGGCCAGCGGATGCGACTTAGCCGGCCCAGATGCGGCGTGATGCGCTCTAGCTCACGCTCGACATCGGCGTCATAGGTGCGAAAGGAGAGGAGCTGAGCGTTGGCAAACTCCAGCAGCAGGGTCGCATCGTCGCGCGCGCCGGGATCGGATTCGATCATAATCGCCGTCGCCCAGGTCAGCAGAATCAGATCATCCTCGTAGTAGCTCAGCGTCGTAGCGAGTGTCCACATCGAGGCCGCGAGCGGTTTGCGCTCCCCCAGCGCCGCCCGCAGCAGCCAGGAGTTGCGCGCGAGCTGCGACGCCACAATACCCTCCGCCATCCGCTCCACCACGAAGATCGTGTAATCCTCTGGGCGGACGATATCATTTGGACGCACCATCGCGGGGTCCAGCGTCTTGCGCAGCAGGTCCAGTCCGCGCTCGAACGCCTCGATAACCACGAGCGGGTAGGGTTGCGCCTCGCTGAGGATATCTACCGCCGTCTGCCAGGACATCTCTTCGCGGAACAGCAGCACGAGGCGAAAGGCGATAATGCCCAGGTCGTAGATGCGCGCGTAGAGAACAGCGTTATGGGATGCGCCGCCGAGCGCGACCTCGACGGCGCCCATGCTGATCTCCAGCGGGAGCTGGGCGATGTCAATGCTGGCGCCGCGTGTGACGACCGGGCGCACCCGCGCGCTGGGGGTAGCGAGCGTGGCGCGAGCCTTCTCCAGGTCAATGCTATAGGCGACATCGTAGAGTTGGTAGAGGTGGAGCGCCGCCACCTGAATCGCTGGCGGCTCATCGTTCGTGATCTGCGCGACTATCCCTGGCGCCTGTGATGATGGTGAAGACACGGGCGCCCTCCAGCATATGATGGCGCGCAGCGTCTGACCACTCACACGCACGGGGGCAGACGGAGCGGCGCGCCTGGCTCTCCGCTCGCAGGTAGTGTACCACCTGCCCGGGAGCCAAACTGGAAGGCGTTGCGGGCTATTCGGCTGAGCGCGCCTGATTGAAGCGCTGCATCACCTCGGTCTGGCCCTGCTCATACGCCTCGCGGCCCAGCGCGACCGCCTCGCCGAAGCGTCCACGTACACGCTCGACCGCAGCCATCGCGATATCCACGATGGTCGCCGCCGCTCCAGAGGTCGCGCCATCCGCGCTGTAGCCGTCTGTCGCGCCATCCGCCCCATTGCTCTTTACCTTCAGGGCGTCGATCTCGCTGGGCTGCGGAGTGAGTACCCAGGCGACCGTCGCGCCAATTGCGATGCCGAGAACGAGGCCTACGACGAATCCAGAGCCAGAGCGTTTCTTCTTCTTCGCCACTCTCAAACCCACCCTTTCGCGCGGAGGCGCTGCGCCTCGACGCTAGCGTACCCAGCGCGAGCCGATCAGCTTGCTTCCGACACACCGATCATGTGCTCGATGCGCTCCAGCAGCGCATCGCCATCAAATGGTTTCTTCAGCACCGAGACATTCGCATAACGGCCAGGGTCAGCGGTGATCAGATTCTCGACAATATCGGCCTCTGTGACCGCCGCTGTCGCCACGATCACTGGAATCTCCGCTGTCGCCTTGCTGCCGCGCAGCGACTCCAGCACATCTAACCCAGAAACACCACCGAGCCGCAGATCGAGCACGATCAGGTCGGGCGGGTCAGTGCGAGCCACCTGAGCGATCTCAGAGCCGTCCTGCGAGACCGAGACGCGATATGAGGCGTCTTCCAGCAGCATACGCAGTAGGGTCAGCAGTTCTTCGCGGTCATCTATCACCAGAATGCGCTTGCTCATACAACGCTCCTCCGCCAGCGCACGCCAGAGAGCCAACGAGTTCGTGAACCATCAGCGCGCGCCGTAACACTCATCTTGAACGGCTTCAGGATAGAACGCACGTCGCGTGCCGTCCTGTTCGCGAGCGACCTGAGCGGTGAGGAAGAGCCGAGCGATGTAACGCAATTGAGACTGATGCGCCTGCCATGGCTCTCGCATGCGATTGTCTCTCCTGAATACAACCGCTTGGGCGCTGGCAATGGTCACAGCGCCCGCCAGATGCGCTCGCCAGATGCGCTACTCCTTCGCGTCAGCGGATGACGAAGCCCCCTGCGACGGGGCGCGCTTCTCCTGCCCGTCGGCAATCTTCTTCGCTGAGTCGCCTTTGGCTGAGTCGCCCTTGGCTGAGTCGCCCTTGGCTGAGTCGCCCTTGGCTGATGTAGCTGGCTGCGCGCCAAATCGCTGACGCGCGACACGCGCCTGGCGCCAGCGCACGATACGCCGCTTCATGCGCAGCGCGCGCATGTACGCCCAGTAGACGGCAGGTTGAACGACGAGGTCATGCGTCTCCAGGGTGAACAGCGAGAAGCCTCCGAAGCCCTGTTTGTAGGTGTAGAGGCTGTACATGTCCTCGCCTGGCTCCAGGGTCTCCGCGATAGCGCGGAAATCGTAGAGCCGGCAGCCGCGCTCGCGCGCCCAGCGGATCGCTGTCCACTGAAGCAGATGGTTGGGCATGCGGTTGCGCTCGCGATTCGACGACGCGCCGAACATATAGGTCGCCACTGGACCGCAGCGCGCGACGATCAGCGCGGCGATCGGCTGCCCCTCGTACTCGGCCATCAGCAGCGTCGCGGCGTCGCGTTCGCCATAGAGCCGCAGGAAATCGTCATAGTGGCGCCGCTCGTGGATGAAGATGCCGTCGCGCTCAGCCGTCTCGCGGTAGAGGGTGTAGAACGTCGCGATGTCCTCGTCGGCCAGTGTCGCGCGCACGGTGACGCCCTTGCGTCCCGCCAGGCGGATATTATAGCGCCACTTCTCCTTCATATTCGCGAGGAGGGTCTGCTCGTCGGGCGTGATGTCGAGGACCCACGAGCGCCGGGGATGTGTGGCGAAGGGGTTGCGGCGCAGTCCCAGCCGATGCAGCGCGTCGAGCCACGCCTGATTGCCATCGGGGACATTGGGCTCCAGCTTGAGCATGAAGGCGCCCTGCTTGTGCGCAAGCGCGCGAGTATGGTCGAGCAAGGCAGCCAGCGCGGGCGAGGCGGGGTCATCGCAGACAGGGCCACGCGGGGCATAGAGATACGGCTGGCCGACGACGGGCGCCTTCTCGCTGATCACCAGCAGCGCGCCGCGCAGCTCGCCATCTTCGACCGCACCCAGCCGCAGCGCCTCCGAGCCGAGATGCGCGCCGAGCTCCGCCCACTCCCAGGTCTGGGTGATGTTGCCCGTCGCCTGCGACTCTACGAAGCGATTCCATCGCTCGCGGTCGCTGATGATCTCTACCTGCATGCCTCTCCCTCATCTCCCGACGACTCATTGACGGCTGATGGTTGACAGCGCGCCTGGATGGCGTTGCGCCACGAAGCCCACCCGCGCGTGTTCAGAGCCGCGGACCCTCTGCGCGAATACATTCGCCAGCGAACATGCGTCTATAGTGAGGCTTTCGCTGGGTCATTCGCTGCGCCCGGCGCCTGCTCGCGGGCCTGTCGCTCGCGCTCGCGCCGCGCCTCGAAGCGCTGGCGTCGTCTATGCCGCAATGAGCGCCGCAATGATACCGCCATCGTGTACGGCCAGTAGAGCGTTGGGCGCAGCGGCAGATCCATCGTCGGGATGACCCGCCGCACGGCGCCACCGAAGCCGCGCTTGAACTCGTAGACGCCGTACAGCTCCTGCCCCGGCTCCAGAATATCAGGAATGGTCCGCCAGTCGTAGTTCTCCGCGCCATGCGCCTTGCACCAGCGCATGCATTCCCACTGCAGCAGGTAGTTCGGACGCAGCTTGCGGTGCGCCGGGACGCCTGATGAGCCGCTATGCAGATTCCACGCCCATGCGCCCAGCACAGCGACCGTCGAGGCGGCGATGGCCTCGCCCTCAGCGTTCTCCGCGATCAGCAGCGCCATCTGCGCCGTGCCATCGCGCGCGGCGGCCTCCGCTGAGTAGTGCGCGAGCATGTCGCGGTAGAGGTCTTTGGGATAGACATAGAACTGGTCGCGCTCGCCGGTCTCCTTGAGCAGGCGGTAGAAGGCGTCCAGGTCGGCTTCGCCCGCGCCCACGCGCACGGTGACACCCTTGCGGCCGCCCGCGCGAATGTTCTGGCGCCAGGTGGTCATCATCGCGGCCAGCCGCGCATCCTCATCGGGGCGCAGGTCAGTGACCCAGGCGCCGCGCAGGTAGATGACGTGATCGGTAGGGCGAAAGCCCAGGCGGCGCAGCGCGGCAGGCCAGCGCGCATCCTCCTGAGGGATGTTCGGCTCGATGCGGATGAAGAAGCCGCCGCGCTTGCGCGCCTCGCGCCTGGCCGCGCGAATCAGCAGCGGCAGCGCAGGCGAGGCAGGGTCGTCGCAGACGGGGCCGCGCGGCGCATAGTAAAAGGGCGCCGGCACGCCGCTGGCTTTGCTTGCCGAGAGCAGCATCGCGGCGACGAGGCGCCCGCTTTCATCCAGCACGCCGACCCGCAGCGAGCCAGCGCGCGAGCCTTCATCGGAGTGATCGGCCCACTCGTAGGTCTGGCAGAGATGCCCGGTCGCAGCGGATGCGATGAACTCATTCCACTGGCGGTGATCTTCGATCAGTCTGGCTTCCATCGTCATCCTTCGCTGCATAGTCAGCTGGCGGCTGCAGCCGCGCCTGGGTGGCCCGGCGGGGCCGCGAAGTCCCCACGGGCGGCCTGGGATTCGGCGCGACGCCAGCCGCTACCCGTCACCATCCGCGACGCTGTTGCGCTATCGCGCCGCCCACCTCAGCCGGATGCGCAGTATAGCAGAGCCTGCCTGCGCTGGCAACGCGCGCGGGCGGAAAATCCTACGCGCCCGTGGCCTCCTCGCGCGCGCGCATCACCGCCGCCACGACCTCATAGGCGCGGCCCGGCGTCTCACCTTCGGGCATCGCGACCATCCACATCCACTGGCGCAGTGGACCAACCAGCGAGAAGCGCGCCGCCAGATCATCGGGCAGACGCAGCGCCTCAGCGGGCAGCACCTCCAGCGTCTCACGCCCCTCGCCCGCATGCGGCCCACGCTGTGGAGCGAGCAGATAGCCGAGCCGGTCCGTGATGAGCAGCGCCATACCCTCTGGCGCGAGTAGCTGCTCGATCAGCGCGAGATGCCCCGCGACAACACGCCGCTGGAAGTCGCGCTCGGCGGCCAGATAGCCCGAATGCGCCGCGCGTTCGTCAGCGAGGTCGGGCGCATAGACCAGCAGCGTGTCGAGCGCGTCGAGCAGCGGCAGGCTGTAGAGCTGCGTCAGGGTCAGCGAGCTGACGACCAGGCCAAAGCTCCGCGGCTTGAGGCCCAGCGCCCACGGGTCCGGCGATTGCTCGACAGCCGCACGATTCAGGCAATCGGCGACGGCGCTCAGGATGCTGGCGCCGCGTCCGCCACCGAGCGCGCGCAAATCTGGCCACGGCTGCGCCCGAAGCTCATCCTGCAGCGCGCCGCTCACGCCGCCCGCCAGGTCTGCCGTGACGGTACGCACGCCCGAACGCAGCTTCTCCGGCAGCTCAGCGCGAGCGCGCAGCATGCCCTCAGTGTCGAGATCCACCAGCGTGACAGGCGAGCAGGCGCGGGCAAGCTGCTCCAGTGGCAGCTCCGTGCACGCGCCCGCGCCAAGGACGACAGCGTTATCAGGCGTCGCGAGGCCACGGGCATCGAGCGCCGCCAGCAGCGCCTGTTCAACCTGCTTCAGATGCTTCGCGCTGTACTTGCGATACCAGTTGCGCCGCTCGGCTCCCTGCGTGCGCTGGTTATCCACACTGAGGCGTTCGATACGCATACGGGAATGGCTCGCCTCTCCGCTGACTGGGGATGGTCGGACGCGCCAAGCCGCGCGCCACCCGCCATTGTATCACGGGCGGCGCGCGGCATATGGGCGCGAGGGAGCAGAGCGCCGTTATCCTCGCGTGGCGAGCGGAGTTGCGCCCGCGCGGATTGCCGTGCGCGTGACGTTGGCGAGCGCTTCGATCAGCAGAGGGTCGGCATTGGGCATGGCGATGCGCTCCAGATGAATGCCCTGGCGCGCGGCGAACTCGCGGCTCTCAACGTCGATGTCGTACAGAATTTCCAGATTGTCGGCGACGAAGCCAATGGGGCAGACGAGCGCCGACCGTACGCCGCGCGCCGCAAGCTCCGGAATGGCCTCCAGAAGCGAGGGACCCAGCCACGGCTCAGCGGTACGGCCCGCGCTCTGATACGCGCGCGTCCACCGCGTCTCGTCGAGGCCGAGCAGCTGCGTTACGCCAGCCACTGTCTCCCGCAGCTGTGCGGGATATGGATCGTTCCACGTCAGCACACGCTGCGGCAGACTGTGCGCGGTAAAGATGACGTGGACGGCGTCACGCTCCTCCGGCGCGAACTTCCCATTGCGAGCAGACGTGATGCGTTCGGCAAGCATCCGCAGGAAGTGTGGCTCGGTGTGCCAGCTACGCACATAGGAGAAGTTGATCGCTGGCTCGGCGCCGCTGGCGTCCGGCTGCCTGCCAGGCCTGTCATGCTCTGGCGCAAGCGTCGCCAGCGCGGCTTCGACACTGGCGATATATCCGCCGACACTGATGCGAGAGTCGTGGGGAGCCAGCGCGATGCCGACCGCTTCGCGCACACCGTCCTCCGCCATCTTCCTGACGGCATCCGCGATATAGGGGCGCCAGTGGCGCATCCCCAGGTACACGCGCCAGGCGCCAGGCGCGTCGGCATCCAGTCGCGCCTGCAATCCAGCGACCTGCGCCTCGGAGATCTCCAGCAGGCCTGTCGCGCCGCCGACACGCGCATAGTGATCGTAGACCACCGCGAGCTGCTCGGCTGAAGGGGCATGGCCGCCGCGCACATCCGTGTAGTACGGCGCCACCTCGGCGAGGGAGTTGGGAGAACCATATGCCATGAGCAGGACACCGATCGGTGTCCGCGCCTCTGATGTCATCGTGTTACCAGCTTTCCTGATGATGCCGTGATATGCCTCACACCTGCGCCGTCGAGATCGGAACAGGAATGACGCCCCATCTATGCTTCTCCGCCTCGATTGCGACGAGATTGCGCTGGGCGCCGCTCATCCCGCCAGAGTGGCCTCGGGGCGCCGCTCATACGCGCATGCGGAATCTTCGCCCAAGGGGTCGCCACTGATGGCGAAGGCGCGCGCTCGCGAGCCACCGCAGAGATCGCGGTAGTCGCAGCTACCACATCGTCCGGCGAAATGCGAGGCGCGAATGTCCTGGAGAAGCGGGTGCTCGCGGTAGATCGAGACGAGATTCTGTTCCCGGATATTGCCCAGGCTGAACGGCAGGAATCCGGCGGGATAGACGGCGCCATTGTGCGAGACAAAGATGATGCCTTTGCCATCGCGCGTTCCCGTGCTCTGCGCGCGAGGCCCTGTGGTGGGCGGCCCCAGCCGTACGCGCAGCTCTTCCGCGAGGGTAGAGTAGAGCGCGCCGAGATGGTACTGGCGTGCCACCTGCGCGGGCGGCTCGCTTAGCGCTGGCCCCTGCGTCTTGCGCCACGACACCACACGCCGGAAGAACGGCGCCTCAACGGTCCGGACGATCAGATCATAGGCTGACGCATCGTAGAGGAAGTGGCAGACATCCTCACTCTCCTCGGGGGTAACCGCGCCGACGGCATGGCCCCGCCCGACGGGAATCAGGAAGAACACTTCCCAGACTTTCGCGCCGACATCTTTCAGAATCTGCGCAATCGCTGGCAGCTCCGCCACATTGTCGCGCATAACGACCGTGTTGACCTGCACGGTAAATCCGGCGGCGACGAGCCGTTCGAGCGCGTGCACCGTCTCTTCGAAGTGATGGGGAACGCCGCGGATACCCTCATGCGTGGCTGCCGTAGCCCCGTCGAGACTCAACGACACAATCGAGACGCCAAGCTCGACGAGCCTGTGGATCGCCTCATCGGTCAGTTTCGGCGTCACGCTGGGCGCCAGTCCTACCGGAATATTGAGGCTCCGGGCGTATGCGACAAGATCGAACGCGTCTGGGCGCATCAGCACATCGCCGCCAGTGATGATGAGGACCGGGTAGGGGCGACCAAAGCCAGTGAGGCTCTCGATGAAGCGACGTCCCTCCGCGGACGAGAGCTCTCCAGGCGCGGGATGTGGCAGGGCTTCGGCGCGACAATGCTTGCATGCGAGCAGGCACGCGCGCGTGGACTCCCAGAACACGAGAATTGGCCGTTGGTCGAAGTCTAAAGCCACAACATCCCCCCGAATCTTCTCGATCAATCGAAAGAGAAGCTCTCACGATGAGGCTTCCGAAGCGCCCAAACAGCTACTCTAGGCGCCCCATATCACAGCGGCATCACAGACAGGCGCCGTGACCTCACAAAGCCATCATGCGGAGGTGAGCGGGGGAGGGAGAAACGGAATTGCCTTACCGTCCTGGTTATCTCTGCCTGGCAGTCAGCGCGCCATCTGCCGCTGTCGGAGGACACTGTCGGAGGGTGATGTCGGAGGGGCGCAGCGTGGCGCGACCTAGCCCCCGCTCCAGCACATGAGGGCGAGAGCGGGGACCCAGATCAGCTAGCTCGCGACGGTCTTTTGTAGCGCGGCGAGGAACTCCTCATTGGTCTGCGTGCGCTTCATCATCTGCAGCAGGCGATCCATCGCTTCGATGTATTCGGAGTTCTCCAGCGAGGCGAACATGCGGCGCACCACCAGCACCGAGCGCAGCGTCGGCGCGTCGAGCAGCAGCTCCTCGTGACGTGTGCTGGAGCGCATGATGTCGATCGCTGGGAAGATGCGGCGGTCGGCCAGCTTGCGGTCAAGGGTGATCTCCATGTTGCCAGTACCCTTGAACTCCTCGTAGATAACCTCATCCATGCGGCTGTTGGTGTCAATCAGCACGGTGGCGATGATGGTGAGCGAGCCGCCCTCCTCCACATTGCGCGCCGCGCCGATGAAGCGCTTGGGAGGATTGATCGCCGCCGGATCGAGACCACCGGAGAGCGTGCGCCCGCTCGGTGAGATGGCCAGGTTGTAGGCGCGCGTCAGCCGGGTGATGCTGTCGAGCAGCAGCACGACATCTTTGCCCGCTTCCACCAGCCGCTTGGCGCGCTCCAGGGCCAGTTCGGCGACATGGGTGTGCGCTTCGACCGCTTCGTCGAAGGTCGAGCTGAAGATCTCAGCGCGCACGCCGCGCCGCATCTCTGTTACTTCTTCTGGTCGCTCGCCGATGAGCGCCATCATCAGGTGAATGTCTGGATACTTCTCGGCGATGGCGTTGGCGATGCTCTTGAGCAGAATCGTCTTGCCCGCTTTCGGCGGCGCGACGATTAGCCCACGCTGGCCACGTCCCACCGGCGCGACCAGATTGACCAGCCGTCCGGTAGCGCCACCTGCCACCGTCTCCAGGTCGAATACGCGATTGGGGAAGATCGGCGTCAGGCCATCAAAGCTCGGGCGGCGCTTGGCGGCCTCCGGGTCCATCCCGTTGACGGCGTCCACGCGCAGCAAGCCATAATAGCGCTCGTTATCTTTCGGTGGCCGCACCTGGCCGGAGACCATGTCGCCCGTGCGCAGGCCAAAGCGGCGAATCTGCGTCGCCGAGACGTAGACATCCGAGGGATTCGGGCGCGCGCCCTTGCGACGCAGATAACCTAGCCCCTCACTGGTCAACTCCAGCACACCCGCGCTGAAGGTCGGTCCCTGCCGCTCAGCGGCGGTTTGCAAGAGCTGGAAGATCAGCTCCTCTTTAGAGAGCGAGGTATAGCCCGAAAGATCCCAATCGCGCGCGATGTCGCGCAGCTCAGTGACGGTTCTCGGTTCTAATTCAGTAATATTCATGGCGATGGGAAGGCGTCCGATGGTGGCGTTCCTTCATGGGAATGCTCAACGGATGTGTGACGCCTTGTCTCCTTTCGGTGCGGTGAAGTCTTCTATCAGGGGACTGCGAACAGAGGCGGCGCCTGGCGCGATACGCTTGACGCTCAAACGGTGAATGACCAGCGTGGAAGAGGCGTGCGCACTGTCATGTCACGACGAGAGGGGTAGACACGTGAGGCGACCCCAGAGTAGCGGTCACACTGGGCGTGCGAGTGCTAAGAGCCTATCAACTCACATCCAGTATGCCACGAATCGGCGTCATACGTCAAGCGCTCTCCGTCTGCCTGTCGTGATGTGAACGGTGGCGCCGTGCGATGGGGGCGCCAGGATAGGGGGATGGGAGGCGTGACCGTGAGCGACGCGCCGCAACGCCATGTCAGCCCGGCGCGAATGGTCAGGATGGTCACTGCCAACAGTGAATAGAACGACGTGGCGGCGCGCTTGGTTTCGCTCACGGCCTATCTTGACACGGCTCCGTCGCTCGGTTCACGCTCGACCAACAGCAGCTCATCCACCCCCAGGGCTTGCAACCCCATCCGCTCGACCCACGGCAGCGCATGTGCGACCTCGCTCAGCCGCACGACACGCGGGCGCGCGATGGTCAACTCTTCGCCCCCGCGCAGCAGCGTCGCGCCGCCCGCCGCCAGCGTGTTGCGCGCCCAGTCCGCGCGCATGCCGTAGGTCATGGGGATAGCGAATCCGTCGCCAATGGGAAACGCCTCCAGCGGTGTCACGTACTCGCGCCCGCTGCGGCGTCCTACATGACGCAGCGCATGGAAGTAAACGCCATTCCGGCCCGCGAAGCTGAGCGTCCACGGATTCAGCGTCCGTCGATTGAATGCGCGCACACGGTCGAGCAGCGGCGCTCGCGCGCGGACATAGCGCGCCGCCAGCGTGGCCAGCCCCGCTAGCGTGACCAGCGCTGAGGCGCCAAGCAGGACCAGACCTGCCCAGAGCAGCCTCACATCGCCAGACGCGGCCCATTGACGAACACGACCTCGCGACTTCACCACGTCTTGCGCTCTCCCTGACTAACCAGCCGACGCGACAGACGCCGAGCGGCTGCGGCGGATATACTGAAGCTGCGATGATCGCATGACCGCATGCTCGCGTGGGGAGTCGCCGCCGCCAGCCCGCGCCGCCATGCCACCGCATCCAAGCTACCCGAACAGGATACGCCATGCCGACGCGCGCCGTGCTCTTCGATCTGGATGAAACGCTGCTGGCGGATGGCGCCGCCACGCGGGCCGCCCTGCGCGCCACCACCGCGCTGGCCGCCTCGCATAAACCCGCTGGAATTGCTGGACCTGACGCCGAGACGCTGGCGCGCGCCGCCTGGCTACGCGCGCTCGACGGCTGGGAGCATTCGCCCCATCAGGATTACTTCCAGACGTTCGGCATCAGCGCGGGCGAGTGCCTGTGGGGTCGCTTCATCGGCGAGGACCCTCGGCTGCGTCCCATTGCGCGCTGGGCGATCGACTATCAACTGGGAACCTGGGAGCGGGCGCTGGCGGACCTCGGCGCGCATGACGACATCCTGGCGGCGACGCTGGCTGAGCGCTTCCGGATGGAGAAGCGCGCGCGGCATGACTGGCTCTTCCCCGAGGCGCTCCCCACGCTCGACCGTCTGCGCGGCGCGTACGCGCTGGCGCTCATCACCAATGGCGCGCCCGACATCCAGCGCGACAAGATCGCCCGCAGCGGGCTAGAGCCATACTTCCCGGTGATCGCCGTCTCGTGTGAAGCGGGCGTCGCCAAGCCCGATCCGGCCATCTTCGCGCAGACACTGGCCGCGCTGGAGATCCCGCCCGAGGAAGCGGTGATGGTGGGCGATAATCCCGCCCGCGACATCCTCGGCGCCAACCGCGCGGGCGTCCGCGCCATCTGGATTCGCCGCGAGGGTCAGCCACTGACGCCGGGCGCCCGACCCGACGCGACCATCACCACATTGGACGACCTCGCCGCGCTGCTCTAGCCGCGAGAGGCCGTCAACCGTGAGGAGGCGCCTCGTGATAACATCCAATCCAACGCCCGACCAGGAGCTGAACGGCGTCTTGCGTGAGCTGGTCACGAGCGCGCAAGCGATCCTCGGCGACAACTTCGTCGCGGCCTACCTCCAGGGCTCATTCGCGGTTGGCGACTGGGATGTCGATAGCGACGTTGACTGGGTGATCGCCATCGAGCGCGACATCTCGGACACGGAACTGCCCGCGCTCCAGACGATGCACGCCAGGCTCTATCGCCTCGATGCGCACTGGGCGCAGCATCTCGAAGGCTCGTATATTCCCCGCGCGATTCTGCGGAGACGCGGCCCGGAGCGCCACCAACTGCTCTTTCTCAACAATACCGACGACACGCTGGAACGATCCGATCACGATGACACCGCAATCGTGCGCTGGGTCACCCGTGAGTACGGCATCGCGCTGGCCGGGCCGCCTCCCGCCACACTGATCGAGCCGGTCTCGGCGGATGAGCTGCGGCGGGAGGCGCTGTCTACCATGCGCGACTGGGCGGATGCGATTCACGCGGGCCAGTACAGAATGGACAATCGTTGGGCGCAGCCGTTCGTCACGCTGAGCTACTGCCGCATGCTGCACACACTCCAGACGGGACGAGTCGCCTCCAAGCTGGCGAGCGCGCAGTGGGCCAGCCAGGCGCTCGCCAGCCAGTGGGCGCCGCTCATCCAGCGCGCATGGGACGAGCGCCCGAATCCCTCGCTGAAAGTGCGCCAGCCCGCTGACCAGCAAGTCCAGCAAGCGACGCTAGCGTTCATCCAGTACGCGCTTGCGCTCAGCGGCCAGCGGACGGAGCCATAGCGGCCACCTCCAGCCTCCGCTCAAGCAGAGCGCCGCCAAACGTCAATCGGCGCGCTGAACATGCGCGGATGAGTACGGATGATTGCGGATGATTACGCGGAGATGGATTCCTCCACGCGGTCCAGCCACTCGCCCATGAGCGCGTGACAGAGCGCATCCTGTTCGATATTCACAAAGTGCCCGGCCCGATCGAGCACAGCGAACGTCGCCCGGGGGTAGTTGTCCAGCAGGGTCCAGGCGTCCCGGTAGCCGCACAGGTTGTCCTGCCGCGCCGTGATAATCAGCGTCGGGCCGCCAAATGGCGCAGGCGGCGCATCCACATCGAAGGAAAAGGGAGCGCCAGCCTCGACCCGGTCGAGGAAGTCATGGTCGGCGATGCTGACCTCGCCGAACAGCTCGCGCGTCGCTTCGACCACTCGCTGATCCTGCACGACGATGAGGCTCGCGCCTGGGCCTAGCGACGCCACCAGCGCGGGGTCTTCCACGATCGCCATTCTGGGCGGAAGCTGCGCGTGCGTGGGGTCCGCAGTCATCTGCGGCGCGCACAGCAGCACGCCATCGATCGACGCGGCTCTGTGGTAGACCACGCCGCGCGCCAGATAGCCACCATAGGAGAGGCCCGCCAGCGTGAAGCGCTGACCAGGGATGACCTTGTCGATGAACGCCAGCATCGTGTTGAGCATCTGCTCGTGCGAGGCCAGACGGTCCACGCTCGGCGTTTCGCCTGTGCCGGGCAGGTCAGGGTAGATGCGCAGCCAGCCATCGTGCTGCGCGAAGAGCGGCTCCATGAAGCGCGCCATGACGCGGTGATCGCTCGGCTGCCCTGGCAGCATCACGATGGGGCGTCCGAAGCCATAGGCTTCATACGAGATCACGACATCGCCAAGGTCACATTTCATCCGTTGACATCTCCATGATCACACCATGATCACACCCGAAGTCGACACAGCCATGTTCGGCGCGTGTCAGCCATGTCAGCATAGCGCGGATGGAGCGCAATCCGCTTCTCCCATCTTGCTCTCTTCGCCTTCTTTTCGCCTGTGAATGCGACGGACACGATGCGGCGGGCATAGGCGCCGCCCTACCCTAGCGCCCGCCGCGCGTCTCGCGAAGCGCCAGCGGCAACTCTGGGATGAGGTCAGGCGCGACAGGGCCAGCCACACCCAGCCGATCGCGCACGCGCGCCCCGGCGCGACCGTGCAGGTAGACGCCCAGGCTGGCGGCGTCCCATGGCGCGAGGCCCTGCGCGAGCAAACCGCCGATCACGCCGGAGAGCACATCACCCGTGCCAGCGGTGGCTAGCGCCGGATTCGGCGACCAGTTGACGCGCAGCGCGCCATCTGGCCTGGCGATCAACGGACAGGCGCCCTTGAGGATGACCACCAGATTCCAGTCGCGCGCCACCTGCGCCGCCACACTGAGACGGTCCGCACCGCCACTGGAGACATGTTCGCCGCCCCGCAGCCGCGCCATCTCACCCGGGTGTGGCGTGATGACTGTCTCGGCAGGCAGCAGCCGCCACCATTCGCGCTCTTTCGCCAGCGCGTTCAGCCCATCAGCGTCCACGAGCAGATGCGGGCGTTCATCGTCCGGCAACCCACGCAGCCCGGCGAAGAGCGCCAGCAGCATCGGCGCGATGCCCGGCGCCTGGCTCAGCCCTGGCCCCACGACAAGCGCATCGTAGCCGCGCAGCCCCTCCAGCAGCGTCTGCGCCCGCCCGGCAGGGTCGGCGTCATCGGGCGGCAGGAGCAGATAGGTCACTTCGGGCAGCGATGCGGCGTAGACGTGGGCGCGCTCCGGTGTCGTGGCGATGGTCACCAGTCCCGCGCCCACCCGCGCAGCCGATGCCCCGCACAGCGCCGCCGCGCCAATGAACTGCGGCGAGCCAGCCAACACCATCACCTTGCCATATGTGCCCTTGTTGCTGTCTGCGGGACGCTGCGGAAGCAGCGCGCGCGCCTCCGGGCCAGAGAGCATTTCGAGTCCGGCGGGGAGGGACATCTCAGCGGGCAGCCCGATGGAGCCGACGACCAGCTCACCCAGATAGCCCGCGCCAGGGAAGAGCGTTAGCCCCGTCTTGGGGAAGGCCAGTGTCACCGTCAGGTCAGCGCGCAGCGTGCCCTCATCTGCCGCGCCCGTGTCGGCATTGACACCGCTGGGCAGATCCACCGCCAGAACGAACGGACGTGGCCGACCGGGCCGCGCCTGGAACGCCTGCCGTTCGCGCAGCTCACCGACCAGCGCCAACGCCTGCCGCATCCGTGGATCGAGCGGGCGCGCGTGTCCGGTGCCGAGCAGCGCATCGGCCACCACATCGGCCTCGGCCAGTGTCACGCCCAGCCCCGTCAGATCGTCTCCCACAGGCTTTTCGCCGCCCGCCAGCTCCATCATATTGTCGCGCCAGCGCCAGGTCATGACGTGCGCGCCCCACTCAGCGAGATAGCGGTTCATCACGCGGCCATCGCCGCCATTATTGCCCGGTCCCGCCAGCGTCACAACGCGCAGCCCGCGCACATCGCCGCCTAGCCGATCACGCAGCGCCTCGGCCACGCTGCGCCCGGCATGCTCCATCAGCGTCGGCGAATCCAGCCCGTACTCCTCATCGGCGCGCCGCTCGATGGCGCGCATCTCGTCCACGCTCACGACCCGCATAGCCAGCCACGCTCCTCTCCCGCGCATCGCCTCACGACGGCATGCTCCGTCACACGGTAGCTCTCATTCATCAGGGTATGCGGGCGGGCGGGCCTCTGGCAAGGCGGCGCCATCCAGGCCAGTCACGAGACACAAACCGTCCCGGCTCTATTGCCGATGATCGCCCCTTGCTCTGGAACAGATATTCGAGTACCGTATGAGCGACATCTCAAACGATGAAGGAGACTCCACAATGACACCAGGCGCGTCCAATCCGCGATCGAGCGGCGCCAACACTCAGGGACAGTACGCCACAATCAACGGTCTGCGGATGTATTACGAGGTTCATGGCGAGGGGAGACCTTTGGTCCTGCTGCATGGCGGCTACCAGGTGATCGAGGCGTTGGAGCCGTTGCTCTCGTCGCTGGCGCGGCACTGGCAGGTCATCGCCCCTGAGCTTGAGGGGCATGGGCGCACCGCCGATCTCGACCGCCCATTGACCCGCGAGCAGATGGCGGAAGATGTCGCGGGCCTGCTCGATCACCTTGGCGTCACGGAGGCTGATGTCGTCGGCTACAGTCTGGGTGGGATGGCGGCGATGCGCCTCGCGATGCGCCGCCCCGACCTCGTGCGCAAGCTCGTGCTCGTCTCCGCGCCCTACAGCAACGACGGCTACTATCCCTCGACGATGGCAGGATGGCCCGACATGTCAGCCGAGGGCTTCGTCGGCACGCCGATGGAGCAGGTGTACATGCGCGCCGCGCCACATCCCGAACACTGGCCGATATTCGTCGAGAAGGTCAAGCATGCGCTGATGGACTTCCCAGGCTGGTCAGCGGACGACATTCGGGGCATCACCGCGCCGACACTGCTCATCCTCGGCGACGCGGACCTCGTGCGCCCTGAGTATGCGGTCGAGATGTTCCGGCTCTTCGGCGGCGCTCGCGCGGACGGCGGCATGGGCGGCGTTCCCGCGTCTCAGCTGGCTATCCTGCCTGGCGTGACGCATTTCAGCATCCTCTCACGCCTTGATCTCCTGCTGCCCATCGTCACACCCTTCCTCGATGCCCCCACATCCGACACGGAATGAGCGGGGGCTCCATGGTGGCAGACGCGATGAGCCGGACGACCCGTGCGTGAGCCTCACGATCAACTGAGCTACAACGGAGGAACCTTGCCATGAGCGACGGCGGATTCTCGAAGGCGCGGCTGGGCCGCATGCATGACATCATGGCGCGGCATGTCGAACGGGGCTCCGCGCCTGGACTGATCACAGCGGTCAGCCGGCGCGGCGAGGCGCATGTGGACGTGCTCGGCAAGACGGCGTTCGGCGGCAGCGAGCCGATGCGCCGCGACAGCATCTTTCGCATCTCCTCGATGAGCAAGCCCATCGCGGCCACGGCGGCGATGATACTGGTGGAGGAGTGCGCGCTGCGACTCGACGAGCCAGTCGATCGGCTGCTGCCGGAGCTAGCCAATCGCCAGGTCCTGAAGCGGCTCGATGGACCGCTCGACGACACGGAGCCAGCGCATCGGTCTATCACCCTGCGCGATCTGCTCACCTTCCGCATGGGCTTTGGCATCGTCATGGCGCCGCCCGACCAGTATCCCATCGCAGGCGCCGTCGATGCGCTGGCGCTCGGCCAGGGCATGCCCGCGCCCGCGACTCCACCTGACCCGGATGAGTGGATGCGCTGCCTCGGGACCCTGCCACTCATGCGCCAGCCAGGCGCGCAGTGGATGTACAACACCGGGGCTGACACGCTGGGCGTGTTGATCGCGCGGGCGTCAGGCCAGCCGCTCGAAACGTTCCTGCGCGAGCGCATCTTCGAGCCGCTGGGCATGCAAGATACCAGCTTTAGCGTGCCAGCCGAGAAGCTGGACCGCTTGCTGGTCAGCTACTGGACCAATCCCATGACCGGAAAGGTTGAAGTCTATGACACCGCCGCGGGCGGCCAGTGGAGCGCGCCGCCCGCGTTTCCCTCGGCTGCCGGTGGGCTTGTCTCGACCATCGATGACTACCTTGCGTTCGGTCAGATGCTGCTGAATCGCGGCGCGCACGGGAACACACGCCTGCTCTCCAGGCCATCCGTCGAGCTCATGACGCATGACCACCTGACGCCAGCGCAAAAGGCGGTGTCCGGGTTCGTCCCCGGCTTCTGGGATACGCACGGCTGGGGATTCTGCATGTCTGTCGTCACCCGTCAAGATGACCTGATGGGCAGCGTTGGCTCATTCGGCTGGACGGGTGGCATGGGCACGGCCTGGACCTCAGACCCCAGCGAAGATATGGTCACCATCCTGCTGACCCAGCAATCCTGGAACTCTCCGGCGCCGCCCGATGTCTGTCTCGATTGCTGGACCTCAGCCTATCAGGCGATCGACGACTGAGTGACGGCTGAGGCCCATTTCGCCTACGACAGGCTACACGACAGGCGCGGGGGGTGGCATGCGCCGCGTCGTGTCGTCGTAGCCCGCCGCATCCACGGTATTCGCCGTGGTGGTCGTGGTCCTGCGCGGGCGCGGCCACGGACGACGGGAGCCGCGACGCAGCGCATAGGCGTGAGTGTAGGGAGCGGCGCGGAGACGTCCCGCCTGCACCGCCATGCCAAGGAGCGCGAGCGCCAGCGTCAGCAGGGTAAGCCACCACGATGAGCGAATCACCGCGAGCGAGCCGCCTGTCGCGCCCGCCTGCAGCGTGGCCAGGTCAACCCTGCCCAGCGCCAGCAGCGCGCCAATCATCGCGGCGGTCGCTCCACCTAGCGCCGTCAGCGCGACGATCATCGCCTTGGGCAGATCGAGCGCGATGGCAATCGCCGCCAGCACGACCGCGCCGATGACGCCAGCGATTAGCATGCCCGTGCCATGCTGTGGCGCGACCGCTGTGACAAGCGCCTCGCCGAGCAGAAAGCCAACCGACGCCGCCAGCACGACGACCGAGACATAGTAGTAGGCATAGGCCAGCGCCGCGAAGAGCAGGCCAACGATGATCGCCAGAATCCAGCCGGTCAACGTCGAGAGCGGCTGCGCGTGCAACACACTGCGCCCTACCGCGACGGCGACATCGAAGCCGACGATGAAGCCCCAAATGGGGATGAGCGCCCGAAATAGCCGATAACCAGCGAAAAGAAACGCAAGGCCGACGACGAACAGGATCAGCGCCGTCAGCAAAACCGCCGAGTCCATACGCTTCCCTCTCAGTACGCGC
>DASQSS010000024.1:0-4435 GCA_035642255.1 Ktedonobacterales bacterium
GCGCGATAGATCGCCAGCCGAGGACTGGAAAAGGTTCTGATCGGCCTGGTCTGTCGCGAATTGGCGAGACAATCTGGGGAAACAGCTTGACACCTGACGCGCTCAGCGTTAAAATCAGATGGCTGTGTTCTAAAACAGACAACATCTGCGCGCTAACCTCGAATCCCGTGTTCTCTACCTCAGCGCGCTAGTAGCGCGGCTCCAGGCGACGGAAGCGAGCGCGCGCAACGCATGGTCGCAGGAGACGCAACATCATGTACGCAGTGATCGAGACGGGTGGAAAGCAGTATCGGGTCAGCCCGGGCCAGACCGTCGAAGTGGAGCTGCTACCCGCCGAGCCGGGGGCCACGGTCACGCTCGATCGGGTGCTGCTGGTCTCCGCCGAAGACAATACTACGGTGGGTCAGCCCGTCGTTCCCGGCGGCGCCGTCGTTGCGACGGTGATTGGCGAGGGGCGCGGCAAGAAGGTCATCGTCTTCAAGTACAAGTCGAAGAAGCGCTACCGTCGCACCACAGGCCATCGCCAGGACTACACGTACCTGACCGTGACCGACATCCAGGCCCAGGGCGAGAGCCTGGTGCAGGATGAGGAGCGCAAACGCTTCGAGCGCCAGGCGCAGCGCGCGGCGAATCGCTATGAGCGCAAGCTGCTGGCAGCCTTCGACACGCTCATCAGCTCGATCATCGCTGAGACGGGTGTCTCCGCTGGCGATATTGATGTGCTCGATGTCGAGGACGAAGAGCCGACCGCTGAGGCGGAAACCAGCGCCCCTGACGCGGGCGCCGCGACACCTGAGCCTGAGGCGAGCGCCGAGAGCGAGACGCCAGGCAAGGGCGCGAGCGCCACGAAGAAACCCAAGAAGTAGGTTTCGCAAGACCATGCACAGTGGCGCCTTCCTCCGAAGGACGCCGATAGGGAAGGACGAACGGCGAGATGGCTCATAAAAAGGGCGTTGGCAGTTCGCGTAACGGGCGTGACAGCAAGCCTAAGATGCTTGGCGTCAAGCGGTTTGATGGTCAAGTCGTGCGCGCTGGCTCGATTATCGTGCGGCAGCGCGGCACTCAGTTCAATCCGGGCGTGAACGTTGGCTGCGGGCGAGATTACACTCTGTTCGCGCTGGTTGACGGCACAGTCAAGTTCGAGTGGGACAGCCGGACCAAGAAGCGCGTGACAGTTCGCCCGCTGCCCGTTGAGGCGACGGCGACCGAGGTGGCTGCGCCGACAGCCTGATCAACGCCAGGCGCACTGGGCATTTCGCCGAAATGCGACGCAATGAGGCAGAGGGGAAGCGATCCTCTCTGCCTCTGCTCGCTTTCTGGGGCGAACTGATGCGCGCTACGCGGCTACATGGTTGCTTTTCCTAACCCGGCGGCGCCGCTACACGTACTCAAAATGATAGAGGCGCCGAGGTCATGTCGGCGTGCGCTCGTTGCGACTGCGCCTCAGGGCGTGGTATAGTGCCGTGCGATTGAGCCGTCAGACCCTTGCGCTCGTCGCCCGCTCAAAGCGGTTCCATTTATTACAGGGAAAGAACACTATTCGCAGGAGAGGTGGGCCAGCATGCCGCTGCGCCTCATGGCAGCCGGTAAAACCGATACCGGACTTCAACGAGAGCAGAACGAAGACTCGCTCTATATTCAAGTGATCGACGACGGCCACCCAGCTAGCGGGGTGTTCATCGTCTCGGATGGCATGGGCGGATACCACGCGGGTGAAGTCGCCAGCCAGCTCGCGGTCGAGACGATTCGTGACGAGTTGCTCAAGCTGTTTGCGGATACCAGCGACCAGACTACCATCAAGCTCGACAAGGGCCGGTCACGCAAAGGCTCCAAGAGCGGGAAGCTCGCCAAGCGCGATGCCGCCAAGACTCGGCCGCTGAGTGAAGTCGCAGCCACGCCGGAGGACTCTGGGACGTCTGATGCGGCGGCCATAGAGCCAGCTGCCGCTCAGCATGTCGTCGAGGACACGAACGCTGCCGCGACCGATACGACCGATACGACCGATACGGCTCAGGCCAGCGATGCGGTCCAGGCGACCGATGCAGCAGCTGACGATGAGAATGACGACGCGGTGGTCACTCGCCACCTGATGGAAACCGTGGTGCGCCAGCACTTCGGCGACAAGCTGCGCGTCGCGGTTGAGAATAGCAGCCAGGCCATCGTGGATTACGGCGCGCATCACCGCGAGGCTCGTGGCATGGGCGCGACTGTCACCGCGGCGCTGGTGATGGATGGACAGGCGTTCATCGCGAATGTAGGCGACAGCCGCACCTACCTCCTGCGCGACGGCAAGCTGCAACGTGTCACGCGCGACCACTCGCTCGTAGCGCGGCTGGTTGAGGCTGGCCAGATCGAGCCAGATGAGGTCTACGATCATCCGAGCCGCAATCTGATCTACCGTTCACTTGGCGCAGGGCACGCCGAAGTGGATGTGGACATCTTCGATGAACACTTGCGGGCGGGCGATGCGCTGCTGCTCTGTTCCGATGGGCTGTGGGAGATGATCCGCGATCCACAGATCTTGCAGATCATCTCTGAGACGGACGATGTCGAGCAGGCGTGCGAGTCCCTCATCAAAGTGGCTAACGAAAATGGCGGTGAAGACAACATCACCGGGGTGCTCGTGCGCTGTGTGGAGGCGTAGGAGCGGCGGCATATGAACCTCGCGGCGGGGACGACGCTTGCTGGCCGATACCATGTCATCCGGCGTCTGGGTGAAGGTGGTATGGGTGGGGTCTATCTCGTCAAGGACGAGGCCACTGGCGAACGGCGAGCGCTGAAAGAGGCGCTCGCCGACACATCCGCCTCGGATGAAGACATCGCCTGGGCGCGTGAGCACTTCGACCAGGAAGTCGCGCTGATGAAGCGGCTCAAGGGTGTCGCGGCTGAGGCCGGGATTCCCACCTATCACGACGATTTCAGCGAGCATGGCCGCCGTTATCTCGTCATGGACTACATCCCCGGCGACACGCTCGAGGCGCGCATCGAAAGTACCCGTGCCCCGCTGCCTGAGCGCGATGTCGTTCGCTGGATGGCGGATGTCTGCCGCACACTGGAGATTCTGCACCGGCGTCAGCCGCCGATCATTCTGCGCGACTTGAAGCCAGGCAACATCATGCTGACGCCCTCTGGCGAGGCTCGCGTCATAGATTTTGGCATCGCGCGGACATTCAAGGCGGGACAGATCAGCAATACCGAAAACCTCGGCACACTGGCGTATGCTTCGCCTGAACATCACGGGCACGGGCAGACCGATGCCCGCTCAGATGTATACAGCCTCGGCGCGACTATATTCCACGCGCTGACCGGACGCGAGCCGCAGCCGCTCGAAGCGCCTCTGCCCGGCACGCTGATTCACTGGAACCGCGCGCTGACACCAGAGACCGAAGCGATCGTCGTGCGCGCCATGCAGCTCGACCCCGACAAGCGCTATCGGTCCGCTCGTGAGATGGGCGCTGATCTCAATGCGCGAGCGTCCGCGCTCGCTCCTCGCCCACTCAGACCTGTAGCCACCTCCGCGGCGCCAGTTACCGCGCGTCAGCCAGTCGTCACACGTCCGGCTGCGTCGGGCGGCGTCAAGGCCAAGCGCGCAGGTGTGGCGTCGCCTGTCACGAGCGCCACGAGCGCCACGAGCGCCACGAGCGCAGGCCCCATCTGCCCGCGCTGTGGTTATCACAATCGCTCAGGCGCGCGCTTTTGCGCACGGGATGGCGCGCCGCTTGCCACAGCCATTGTGCGACGAGGTGGAGTGAGCGCACAGGCGGCTCCAGCGACGAATATCATCACAACAGCGGGCGCGACACATGCCCTGCGCGCCACCGAGGCGTTCAGCCTGGGTCGCTACCATCAGGCAATCCAGCAGGGCCAGGTCGCGCTCACGCATGGCCACACGAGCGCTGATTTGCTCCTCACCCTGGCGCGGTCCTACGAGCAGGTGGGGCGACCGCTGGAAGCCGCCGAGACCTTCGAGCGCGCGGCCCTGGCCAGACCTGATGCGGCTGCGTGGATCGGCGCGGGACAGGCGTGGCGCGCGGTGAATCGGCTCACTGAGGCGCAGATCGCACTCGCCAGAGCGCGTCAGATCGCTCCCGATGACGCGACGGCAAGCTACTTGCTTGGAATAGTCAACCTCGACCTGGGACATCTGGCGCAAGCGGAGGGTGATCTGCGCGATACTGTGCGGCTGGCGCCTGACTCAGTTCCGGCACTGGTCGCGCTGGGGCGCATCGAGACGGAGCGCGGCCACCTGGATGACGCGGTGGCTTTGCTGCGTCAGGCGCTGGCCGCCGACCCGCAGTCAGGCGAGGCGCAGTGGCGCCTGGGTCGCGTGCTGCTTGCGCAGCGCCACTTCTCCGATGCGATTCGCGCTCTGGAACAGGCTGTGCGGCTCGATTCGCAGTCGGCGGAGGCGTACACCACGCTGGGCATGGCCTAC
>DASQSS010000025.1:0-23727 GCA_035642255.1 Ktedonobacterales bacterium
CATCGGCCGAGAAGACTATCGGAGAAAACCAGGTCATTGTGTGCGCTCCTCTCGCTCCGGCGTCGGGGGTGGCTCCGGAGCCTCGCTCGTCTCACCTCAAGTGTCACGCCTCTGGTCATCATGTTTCACTCGCACATGTAAAACATTTGTTCTAAGTATAAAGAGACCGTCGGCGATTGTCCAGAGGGTGGGATATTTGTCGGGAGCCGCGCATGGGCCCAACGGCGATACGCCGGCGATACATCGGCGATATACGGGCGGGACATCTTTGTGATGGACATGACGTTGGTTGGTATGTCAGATGCGAACTTCTTCAGGCGGGGATTTCATCGCTCGCCGCGCATCGCCCAGGTAGCGCGTGGCAGCATCGAGCCGAGCCTGGACCAGAGAAGGGTAGCGCCATGTGGAATGTCATTCTATGGTTTGTAATCGGGGGAATCATTGGCTGGTTAGCGCAGCGCTACGTTCGCATTGGCCGCCCCGGTATTGTCGCTGATATTGTCGCGGGGGCAGGCGCCGCGCTGGTCGTCAACATCATCCTGTCAATACTGATCCCCGGTTACTTCAGCTTGAGCTTTATGAATGTTCCCAGCATGTTCATCGCGTGCGCCGCGGCTGTCATCGTCATCTTCATCACGCATGTCACTGTAGCGATCGCCCAAGCTTCTAAAGCGTGACCAGCAGATTTCAAGCGAGCGTGAGCGAAAACGCTTGACAGTGGCGACGGCGATAGAGTAGTATACGAAAGCCGATGCGAGCAATCGTATGCGGGCACGGAGTCACGCGGGAGTGGCTCAGGGGTAGAGCATCTCCTTGCCAAGGAGAAGGTCGCGGGTTCGAATCCCGTCTCCCGCTCCAGAGAGCGGCGCCAGCAGTGGCGCCGCTCTTTTGCATATCCGCACGCACGGTCGCACATGTTGGCAGTCGCTCCGCCCTTCACTACGGGATGGTGATGAGGACATCACGACATCAGTGGAAACCCATCACCACATCTTGAACCGCCAAGAGCGGCGTGTGGTGATATACTGACAGGCGGCGCGGGGGCCTGAGGCGCACAGGCAATCGCGGGCGCCGCTCCTCGCGGAGTGCGCGTCCGAGGAAAGTCCGAACTCCACAGAGCGGGATGCTGGCTAACGGCCAGTGGGGGTGACCCCAAGGATAGCGCCACAGAAACAAACCGCCAATGCTGCGCGCAAGCGTCGTGTTGGTAAGGGTGAAATGGCGAGGTAAGAGCTCACCAGCGGCCAGGTGACTGGTCGGCTGCGGCAAGCCCCATCTGGAGCAAGGCCGAACAGGAGAAGTGGTCGTCGGGTTCGCCCGGCGGCCCGCGAGTTGCTCGCTCGTTACCCTCCGGGTTGGCTGCTTGAGGCGGCGGGTAACCGCCGTCCTAGAGAGATGATTGCCACCTGAGACGTCGCGAGGCGTCTCAGGCACAGGATTCGGCTTACGGGCGCCTCAGACCCCCGCCTACAGCCTTCACGGGCATTGCGCCACCAGCTTTGACATGCGGCTCAGCGCAACAGAGACCGCTCCCGCACGCCCCGACCCATGCCTCTCAATTCGCTCTCAATCTGGTCACAGCCTGGTTCTGCGCACCGTCGCGGCGGTACACTGGACTGTAGAGCGGCGTCAAACTGACCCCGCCCGCAGACAAAGGAGTTGAGAGCATGGCATTTACTACACAAATTGCCGAGGAAGCGCGAAAGAACACCGATTTTCGTCGTGTCGTGGTTACGGGGCAGCACAGTCAGGTCGTGCTGATGAGTATTCCGGCAGGAGGCGAGATCGGCGCCGAGACGCACGATACGGTCGATCAAACGCTCGTATTTGTTAGCGGCGAGGGCGAAGCGATTCTCGATGGAAACCGCCAGCCAGTAAAAGCCAACACACTTTGCTTTGTTCCGGCTGGGACACGACACAATTTCGTGAACACCGGCGCCGAGCCGCTGCAGTTGTACACTGTCTACGCTCCACCACAACATGCGCCCGGAGTGACGCAGCATACCAAAGCGGACGCCGACGCGGCTGAGGCGGCCGAGCAACCTACACAGCGATAAAGCAGCACGGCGTGCAGACTCGCGGGGAACGGCGCGCGAACACGCTGTCTCCCCGCGAGGCGCCGTACGACACTCGTATTGATCGGATACAGGTTGAGCCGCGATCTGGCCATGAGACTCGGGCCACACGCCGAGAGGGACAGCGGGACGTTGAAACCGCGCCGCGCCCGACGGGTCTACGCTGCGCCGCGAGATCCGCCTGCGCGGACGAGAAGAACAGTGGCCATGGACTCGCGAAGGTGGGTTTCGCGGCGCGCATATCGCCATCCAGCGTGGTTTCTTACGCTCTACCGTCCGCGCGCTATTCGCTCCTCGCGTCACGCTCGCTAGTGAAGTCGCCGCTCTTGCCGCCGCTCTTGCGCTCCAGACGGACCTGCTCGATGATCATGCCTCGATCGATTGCTTTGCACATGTCATAGATGGTCAGCGCGGTCGCGCTCACCGCCGTCAATGCCTCCATCTCAGCGCCCGTCCTGCCGACCGTTCGCACAGCCACACGGATGCCGACCTGGCCCTCGCCGTCCCGTTCCGCCAGATCAAAGGCGATCTCTACCCCCGTCAACAGGATGGTGTGGCACATGGGGATGATTTGCGGTGTCTGCTTGGCCGCCATGACTCCCGCCACCTGCGCGACCGCCAACACGTCACCCTTGCTCAGGGTTCCCGCGCGAATGCGGCTGAGCGTTTCAGCGCGCATCCGCACGCGGCCAGTCGCCACAGCCTCGCGCGTCGTCTCGGCTTTCTCACCGACATCAACCATATGCGCGCGGCCCGCCTCATCAAAATGTGTCAGGTCCACGGGAACCGCCCCTTCTTTCGACGTCACTCGACGTCTGTCGACGAATTAGTCCGACGTAGTCGTCATAGTGCTCTGGCGACATGCGCCTATAGCACTCTCAGAGCGTGCCGCACCGACTTGGCCTTCTCACACGTTGGAATGCAGGTGAGTAAGCCTGTCCGGGCCTCCCACCACGCTTGCGCCTCGATGGCATGCGCGCTATACTGGCTCTGAGTATACGCGGCGCCCAGCGCGACAGGCTATAACAATCACGGGATCAGGAGTTTGCAGCATGGCGAAGAAGTCACAAACCGGTCGCAGCAGGCCTGTGCCAACCCAGGCGAAGGGCCCCGCGCGCAAGCCGCAGGCTCCAGAGCGAGCTGGGACAGCGACGCTCGTGCGCGCGCCGGGCAGCGCCGCGTCAGAAACACCGAGCACGGCGAATGTCGTCGCTGAGCCAGAGCGCATTGCTGAGCCAAAGCCTCAGCGTGAGCAAGCGCCCACCACTGCGGCGCCCAAAGCGCCCGCGATCGAGAAACCAGCGCCCGCAAAGGCCGTCGCACCGAAGCCTGCTGCCCCGAAGGCCGTCCCCGCAGCCGCGAAGCCCCTCTCAACGTCAACCCGCGAGCAGAACCAGCGCATCGCCCGCGCTCGCGCTGTCCAGCGTGCGAGACAGGCCAACCTGATCTCGGCGGAGAGCTATACCTATGTGCTGGGGGATCTCAAGCTGGTCGTCGGGCTGGCAGTCAGCGCATTCATCGTGCTGATCGCGCTGACCTTCGTGCTGCCACACTAACTTTCGCGCCCATCACGCCACCATCATGGCAAACAAACGACCGGAGCGACTCAGCTCCGGTCGTTTGCGCTATATACTGATCTGAGCGCCAGCCGGTGGCTGGGTCGCTCCGAACAGGGCTAGAGCGCGGCGCGCACATCGCTCGCGAGCGGCTCGCCCTGACGATGATCGTGTGGTATGGAGACGCCGAAGACGCGCTCAGCGGCAAGCGTATGGCTGCATGCGCCGTGGTCGGCGAAGAAGTTACAGTCGCAGCTCCACGACCCCTCATGGAACGAGATCGTGTGCGTATCGTTCTCACCCCGGAAACTCGCCTCGAATTGACTAAACTGGATGCGGTCTGGCTCCTGCGCGTATTGCTTGGCCTTCGCGATCTTACCAATCATGCTGGAGTACATGGGCCATGTCTCGCTTTCTTTCTGGCGCCTGACAAAGACGCCACGCCTGGCTGAACCGGAAGCGCCCGGCGCAGTCGTGGGAATGTCGCGGCTCGCGCGCGTCCTGACGCCTCTCCCGCCAGCGCGCTTCACCAAAGAAACGGTCGCTCGTCTACACCATTCACGCTACATCGTGACGTCAGCGGACGATCTGGCCTCCTCATACTTCTGGGGTCTCACATCCACCGGACGTGTTTCACATTTACATAACTGTAGCCACGGACACAAACGAGTCGCCGATGCATTCGTCTCGCCGGGACAGCCTCGTCGTCGGGAATCCATTCCGAACCGGACAGCGCAGCATGCGCCGCTTACTCATCGTAAGCACGAAAAAAGGCGCCGAGACAGTCAATGTCTCTAGCGCCTCAGTTTTTCGACAGGCGATTGCGCCTGCCCGCAGATCGTCAGTATAGCCGACCGATCTTCACACGTTCGCAGCATCGGCTGCCTCCTCGCTGATCGCAGATCGGAGCGCCTCATTTGTCCGTGATTATGGCCGTAGTGTACCATGAGATTGACGCTTCGTCCAGATGAAACGGCGAGTGTCGAAGCGCGCAAGTCAGTGGCGATGCGGAACGAGGAAGCCGCCACATATCGAAGGTGAGCCGTCAAAATGGACGTGACCTCTGCTTCCCCGCAGCTCGCGGCGCCCGCTCGTGAGCGCCTCGCCGCCGATCTACGCGCCGCGTTGGGATCTGGAAGCGTGCTCACTGAGCGCGCGGAGCTGCTCGCCTACGGGTTCGACGCCAGCTTCCTCGAAGCGACGCCCGACATCGTCACGCTGCCGCGCACACCGGACGAAGTCGCGCGGGCCGCGCGGATCGCGACAGATGCTGGAGCGCCCGTCGTCGCGCGCGGCTCTGGCACGGGACTGTGTGGTGGGGCGGTTCCGATTCGCGGTGGTGTGGTCATCTCGACCGCGCGGCTCAATCATATCCGGCGGATCGACGCCATCAACCGGCTGGCCGTCGTTGAGCCTGGCGTCATCAATGTCATGCTGTCGGAAGCTGCGCGCCCGTATGGCCTCTACTACGCCCCGGATCCCGCCAGCCAGCGCATATCGAGCATTGGCGGCAATGTCGCCACAAACGCCGGTGGCCCGCACTGTCTCGCGTTGGGAGCGACCGCCGCGCACATCGTGGCTGTGCAGGTGGCGCTGCCGGATGGCCAGTTGATCTGGCTCGGCGATGAGAATGGCGCGCTCAACACGTCTGGCTACGACTTGCTCGGCGCCGTGATCGGCTCTGAGGGAACCCTCGCCATCGTGACTCAGATTGTGACACGCCTGCTGCCCCTGCCTGAGAGCGTCCGCACGCTCCTGGCGATCTTCCCCGATATCGCAACCGGGTCAGCCGCTGTCTCCGCCATCATCGGCGCGGGTATCGTGCCAAGCGCGCTTGAGATGATGGATCGCACCATCTGTCAGGCGGTCGAGCGCGCTTTCCATGCTGGCTATCCAGAGGACGCTGGCAGCGTGTTGCTGATCGAGGTGGACGGTCCACGCGAGATGGTGGAAGCCCAGGCCGAGCGGATAGCGATCATCTGCGCGATGTCCGGAGCGCGAGAGACGCGAGTGGCGCGCTCCGAAGCTGAGCGCGCGGCGCTGTGGGCCGGGCGCAAGGGGGCGGCGGCGGCGCTGGGCCAGTTCACATCCAGCTTCTACCTGCAGGATGCCGTCGTGCCGCGCTCGCGGTTGCCACAGATCATGGAGCGCGTGGAGGAAATCGCCGCAGAGTATGGGCTGCTGATCCCAAACGTCTTCCATGCGGGCGATGGCAATCTGCATCCCAACATGGTCTTCGATCGCCGCAAGCCAGGCGATATCGAGCGCGTGATGCGGGCGGGCAACGACCTGCTCAAAGCATGCGTGGACCTCGGCGGAATGGTTTCAGGCGAGCATGGCATCGGGCTGGAGAAGCGCGACGCGATGAGCTACGTCTTCAGTGCGCGCGACCTTGCGTCGATGGCGCAGGTGCGCCTCGCGTTCGATCCCCACGAACTGTTCAATCCCGACAAAATCTTCCCCGAAAGCGCCGCATGCCTTGAAGCTCGTGCGCCTGTGGGCTTGGCCTCCGGTGTCAACGCCTGGTTCTGCTGAGTCTTCGCTCCCCGTCTCACGCCAAAAGCGCCGTGGCGCACTGGAGGCTCATTAGCTCATTCGGCTGGTGAGCCTCCAGTGTGTTTGCCTGCGCTTATCGCAGGACTGCCGGTATGAGAGACCTCTGTGATTTTATCCATCCCTCCCGTGAGTCTGTCGTGAAGTGGCGCCCCCATACTAGCAACGTGATCGACGAACGGTAAGGTCCAGATGCGAGATCACATCAAAAGACACCCTTACCAGAATATCTGTACGATGCCTAAAGGAGGCATATACCATGACCGCAGCAATCAGGTGGAGAATCATCGTCCTACAGGTCGTCGCAATTCTTGTTTTCGCGGGCGCAGCCGGCGCGGCCTTCTACGCCAGCAATTTTACCTCGACACAGATCCACGACCAGCTAGCTCCCCAGCAGATCTTCTTCCCGAAAACCGCCGCGGCTGGCCTACCGGCTGACCTCTCGGCCTATGCCGGGCAGCAAGTCCTGAATGGCGACCAGGCGCACGCCTACGCCGACAAATTCATCGGTCTCCATCTCAGTGAGATTGGCCAGGGTCATCCGTACTCCTACTGGAGCGGCGCGGCGATGACGGAGAAAGATCCGGCTGTGAAGGCGAAGGATCAGGGTATTGCCGATACGCTCTTCAAGGGTAACTCGCTGCGCTCGATGCTCGATACCGCCTGGACATTCTGGGTGATTGGTCAGATCGCGTACTATGCGGCGATTGGCCTGGTGGTCGCGACCCTGGTGATTCTCGCGGCGCTCGCCTTCGAGATCTACGAAGCGGCTCGTGGCAAGGAGACCCTGCAGGTGGTAGCCGCCACTGCTGGCTCCGGCAGCGCGCAGCAGCCCGCTGGGGCTGGCGCGCGGTAACGCAAGCCTATCCACCCACTAATCGACAACGAAGAGGCCGTTGGCAATGAGCCAGCGGCCTCTTCTTCTGTGCGCTCCGCTGGCTTACCGGAGCGGCACACTGGTCAACAGCGCGCTCGCCCCACCTTGCGCCAGCCGGGGAAAGCCGCTCTCGCCTGCTGGCGTGGACAGCGTCGCGGCGACAGCGGCGGTAGATGGCGGCTGAGTGTCGGGCGCACCGTCGCGCACCTCGACGCCGAGCGTATACACGCGCGGGCCGTTCGCGTCCAGGTAGATTGGCCACGTCTGCATGCGGTAGACAGCGCCGGGAACGAAGTCGCTCGGTGGCAGCCACTCCTGCGTAAGCGAATCAGCGAAGACCAGCCGCGAACCGCTCGGCTTCACCAGGGTCATCACGACGGTCTGCGGCTGGCTGATCGGCTTCGTCACTCGCCAGTAGGTCGTGACAGTCAACTCCGGCTCGACACGATAGACCTGCGGCGGATTTATCTGGTAGCCTACCAGCTGCAACCCACCCGCAAAGGTCGCGTCCACCATCTGCACGCCCGCCAGTGGCCACGCCGTCCTGGCGAACGACGTGAATGAGCCGGACAGATCACCATTCGCGACTGGTGAGCCTCCGCCACGCTTGAGCAGCAGATAGCCATCCTGCGCGGCTACCAGGCCGAATCCGCCCGAATTGAGCGCCTGGCGTACGGCGGCCACATAGTCGCTGGAGTTGGTGAAGGGATAGAAGTTGCCGGTCGTCACATCCAGAAAGAGATAGTCAGCCTGATCGACGCCTGAAGGAAACTGGTAGATCGTCTCGCGCTGGCTGACATGAGGCGCCAGCGTCGACTGCGCGCTGACCGATGCGCCCGCAGGGATCTCAGCGGCGATGTGGTCGCCGAGCAGGTCATGCTGGGTGACCACAGGCCAGATATGGCGCACGGTGAGCTGCTGATAGACGCGCGTCGCCTGGCCACCCAGCCCCACGACGAGCACGGGAATCAGCGCCACCACGATCAGCGACTGCGGGCGTACAATGGCCACCAGCCACCCAGGCGCGTGAGTGGCGCGCAGGCGGCTGCGTCCCGCGACAAACGCATGCGAGATGTCCGGCGCGACCCACGCCAGCGCGTCTACCGTCGCAATCACCAGCACGGCGGCGATATCCGTGTTGTACTGATACAAGCCCGAGTACATCAATGGGTCGCTGCTCAGCAGATTCAGCGCAACTGATGGCAGCGCGACGATCGCCACCCACGGAGCCAGCAGCGGCAAGAATCCTAATGGCCCCAGCAGTTTGAGCAGATATCCGCGGCGCGCGGGGTCATGCGCCATCGCCAGCAGAGTCTGCGCGGGCGCATGCAGTAGAGTGGAGAATCTGCCAGTGACGGGTGAGTGGCCAAGTGGACTGAAGACCCGCATGAGCGCGAGCGCCAGAATAAGCGTCAGCGCGCCCATCACCACAATACCCAAACCGAGCCGCATGCGACGATGGAACAGCGCGACGAACAGGCCGATGGCGATCACATCGAGGGTCATCGTCTCTTTGCAGAGCAGCGCAAGCAACAGGCACAGCACGAGCGCACGGTAGCGTCTGAGCGTGAGGAAATACCACGCCCAGAGCAGGATGGTCGCGGCAAAGACCTCAGGGTGGAAATCATCCACGACGGCCGCTGTGAGCGGAGGATAGACGAGAAAGAGTCCAGCGATGAGCAATCCCCAGAGCGGATGGCGCATGCGCCGCGTCGCCAGCAGATATGCCGGGAAGGCGCCGCTCGCCACAACGAGCGCCTGCAGGAACAGCAGCAGCTTGACGTGTGGCGCGACGAGGTAGATCAGCGAGAGTGGGATGAGAATCGGCTCGAAGTGGATGGCGAAGCGGACGACGCCACCGGTGCAGTTCAGATCGCCAATCGGGTTGCAGATCGTCTCGTACAGGAAGTGTCCGTGGGCGGTATTCCAGAGCGCCTGGTCCATAATGCCGAGATCCTCGGCGTGTGTGGCGAACGTGTCATGCAGGCCCGCGGTATAGAGGGTGAGAATCACCGTATAGGCGATGGCCGCTAGCGCAACCACGATCAGCGCATAGCGTCCCGCGCGGCCCGCGTCGTAGGGAGCCGGCTCATCTTCGTGCGCCAGTATCCAGCGCCACAGCCGCCGCGCTCCGCTAGGAGACGACGCAGGCGCCTGTTGGGACGTCACACTCATGGGGAGGCTTGCCTTCTCGTTGATCGACAGGACGGAAAATCGCTGGCGCCCGCTGGGAACCGCACACTATTGTAGAGCATCCCGCCGCCGCTGTGTATCGCTGCGGGCTTCCCTCCCTGAAAGTCCCGCGCTCTCTGGCCTCGCTAGCCTATAATTATGAGTGAATGCGTTGACGCCCGGCAATACTGTTGCATGGCCGGGCAGGATATGTTGCGCAAGCCACGCGCGCCGTCTGTCTGAGTGAGCGCGCAACCATCAACGCCGTGAACGCTGTGAACGACCGCGACCAAGAGCGAAAGTAGCGACTGTGAATACGCCGACCAACCGCTTTCTCCGCGCCTGCCACCGTCTGCCTGTGGACCGCACCCCCGTCTGGTTCATGCGCCAGGCTGGACGCTCCCTGCCAGAATATCGCGAGGTGCGTAAGCGCCACTCGTTCTTCGAGGTAGCGAACTCGCCAGAGCTATGCGCTGAAGTCACATTGCAGCCAGTCCGCCGCCTGGGCGTGGACGCGGCGATCCTCTTTTCCGATATCATGGCGCCGCTTGTATCGATTGGGCTAGATCTTGAGCTTGTCGAAGGAACTGGCCCCGTGATCGCGCATCCCCTGCGCACTCAGGATGACGTGGCGGCGCTGCGTCCGCTCGATCCTGAGCGCGACATGCCCGCCGTACGCGAGACGCTTGGCCTGCTGCGCGCTGAGCTGGCGGCCAGTGACACGGCGCTGATCGGCTTCGTCGGCGCGCCCTTCACGCTGGCAGGCTATCTCGTCGAAGGCAAACCATCACGCGACTTCGTCCGCACCAAGCAGATGATGTTCGACGAGCCCGCGCTGTGGGACGAGTTGATGCGGCGACTGACAGACATCGTCATCGGCTTCGCACGCGGGCAGATCGTGGCGGGCGCGCAGGCCATCCAGGTCTTCGATAGCTGGATTGGCGCGCTTGGGCCACGCGAGTACGCGCGCTATGTACAGCCGCACATGCGACGCCTCTTCGAAGGGCTACGCGCCCCCGGCTTGCCAGATGTTCCGCGTATCCACTTCGGCACGGGAACCGCGACACTGCTGGAGCTGATGGCCGAGGCCGGCGGAGAGGTCATCGGACTCGACTGGCGTGTCAATCTGGACGAGGCGTGGGAGCGCCTAGGTGGGCCAGCGCGCGTCGCTGTGCAGGGCAACCTCGATCCTGTGACGCTCAATACCTCCTGGGCGACCATCCAGAGCGAGGCGGAGACGATTCTGCGACAGGCCGCGGGCCAGCCAGGACACATCTTCAATCTCGGACATGGCGTGCTGCCCAGCGCGGACCCGGCGCAGATCGAGCGGCTCGTTACCTTCGTCCACGACTTCCGCCCATAGCTCGTCGTAGCCGCCAGCGTGCGACGACGAAGGCCCGCCGCGAGTCAGCAGGGCGGGTCATCACGCGTATAGGTCTGTATGCCGCAGGCGCGCGAAATGGGCCTAATAACCTTTGGCGGCGGCCTTCAGGCGAGCCTTGCGCGCTTTGCGTGCGCGGGCCTCCGCCTTGCGCTTGCGCTTGACGCTGGGCGGCTCATAATGCTGGCGACGCTTTGCCTCGGAGAGCAGGCCCTCCTGCTGCACCCGACGGGTGAACTTCTTCAGCGCGACTTCGAATGAGTCGCCTTCGCGGATGGTGATCTCACTCACGCTCTGCGTTGCGCAGTCCACGGCCACATCACAGGTGAACTGCGCGCTCCTTTCGTCGCTGACTAGAACACGGGCGAGCCAAACGGCGCACGCTTGCGATATATCCAGTGTCCTCGACCATCAGGTTCATCCGATAAGAGACCACCTGGGTCCAGCCTGATCGAGGGCGCGCCGCTCTCGATCAGGCTACTGCGTGCGCTCGCAGACTAGAACGTACCGCATGGCGACTTTGTTTCGCTACCGCCGCCGATGCGTCGCCAAAAAGGACGCACGCTCGCTTCATCGGGGTCAGTGTGCGATACAATGGAACGGTTACACGATGACCGGGACGAGCCAGCACGGCGCAAGCGCACTGGGATGAGGGAACCTGATGAGCACGAGGGATGAACGGCCAGAGGCGAACGAGCAGGAGGACGAGCTGCTGCGTGGCCTGAACCTGCCGCAACGCGACGCCGTGACCACGACCGAGGGGCCGCTGCTGGTGCTGGCAGGCCCAGGCAGCGGCAAGACGCGCGTCATCACCCATCGCATCGGCTACATCGTGCGCGAGCGCAAGGCGCTCCCCTGGAACGTCCTCGCCGTCACCTTCACTAACAAAGCCGCCAAGGAAATGCAGGAGCGGCTGATCGCGCTGATTGGGCCGGAGGCGCGTGATCTCGTCGTCGGCACCTTCCACTCGATCTGCTCGCGCATCCTGCGCCGCGAGGCCAGCCGCGACGCGCTCGGCATCGACGGCAGCTTCAGCATCTACGACGACGACGACCAGATGAAGCTCGTCGGGCAGATTCTCGACGAGATGAACCTCGACAGGAAGCAATTTAATCCGCGCATGATCCACGGCCATATCTCGCGCGCCAAGAACGAGCTGATGGGACCATTGCAGTTCGCCGAGCGCGTCAATCGCTACAGCGAAGAGGTCGCCGCCCGTGTCTTCAAGCGCTACGAGCAGGTGTTGCGCGAGCGCGACGCGGTAGACTTCGACGATCTCATCATGCTGACCTACACGCTGTGGCGGCGCAATCCCGACGTGCTCAAGAGCTACCAGCGCCGCTATCGCTACCTGCATGTGGATGAGTTCCAGGACACTAACAAAGCGCAATATGAGCTTGTGCGGCTGCTGGCCGGCGGCAGCCCCGAAGCGCCGGGCCATCAGAACATCTGCGTTGTGGGCGACGACGATCAGTCTATCTACGGATGGCGAGGAGCGATCCCGCAGGTCGTGCGCGACTTCCAGAGCGACTTCCCGCGCGCCAAGACCGTCAAGCTGGAGCAGAACTACCGCTCCACCCAGGTCATTCTAGATGCGGCGCATGGCGTCGTGCGCCGTAACGTGGGCCGCGCCGACAAGCAGCTCTGGACCGAGCGCACTGGCGGCGAGAAAATCACGCTGCACGAGGCCTACAACGAGGAGGAGGAGGCCAGTTACGTCGTCCATGAGGCGCGGCGGCTGGTCGCACGCGACGAGGCGGCGCTGCGCGACGTCGCCATCATGTATCGCACCAACGCGCAGTCACGCGCGCTCGAAGAACAATTCATGCGCGCGGGCATTCCCTACGTCGTCGTGGGCAGCCGCAAGTTCTATGATCGCAAAGAGATTCGTGATGTGCTGGCTTACCTGCGCCTACTCTACAATCCGCTCGACCAGGCGGCGCTGGAGCGCATCATCAATGTGCCGAACCGCAAGATCGGCCCAAAGACGCTGGCCGAGTTCCTGAACTGGGCGCGCGCGGAACACATGCCGCCATTTGACGCATTAGCGCGCATCGAGCAGCATCCGACGCTCGCGACCGCGGGCAAACGCGCCCTGATCAGCTTCGAAGCCCTGATGGCGAACCTGCGGGCGCTGGCGAAGGAGCAGCCGCTGCCGATCCTTATCGACTTCCTGCTGGCGCAAAGTGGTTACGCGGCGGAGCTACGCGATGGCACAGAGGAAGGCGAGGAGCGCTGGCGCAACGTGCTGGAGCTTCGCCGGGTGGCTGAGGACTTCGCATTGATCGAGCCTGAGACGGCGCTCGCGCTGTTTCTGGAACAGGTCGCCCTGGTCGGCGGCTCCGACACCACTCAGACCGGCGAGAACGGCGCGCTGGAGCAGGAGAAAGACAAAGACGCGGTCACGCTGATCACGCTGCATGCGGCCAAGGGCCTGGAATTTCCGGTCGTCTTCCTGGTCGGCATGGAAGAGGGCATCTTGCCCCATTCGCGGTCCCTGGAGCGGCAAGAGGAACTGGAGGAGGAGCGGCGCCTGGCCTACGTCGGCATCACCCGCGCGATGCGGCGGCTCTATCTGGTCCGCGCGTACCGCCGCACCTTCTACGGCGGCGCCAGCTTCCAAGAGGCATCTCGCTTCCTGGACGAAATTCCGGCGGATCTCCTACGCGTGACACATGAACGCGCCCCACGTGGCGGCGTCTCGACCACCACTGGCGAGTCCCGGCGGCGTGAGCAGCCCGCCAACCCCTGGGGGCTGCCGAATCGCGGCGACGCTCGTCCGGGTGGGAGCTTCGCCGCCAACGGCGCGGGCAGTCCGTCGGCGCCCGCGGCGCGCCCACTTACCGCTATGCCCGTTCCTGCGGCCAACTCGGCCAGCCCTGCCAGCGCAGAGTCAGGTGAAACCCCGACACCGGCCACAGAGTTAGTCCCTGGCGACAAGGTTCAGCACCGTCTCTTCGGGCGCGGCATCGTCCTCAAGGTGGATACCGTCGCGGACTCCACGACCGTCGCGGTCCTCTTCGACAGCGCGGGCCGCAAGACGCTCGACCTGGCCTTCGCGCGGCTAGAGAAGATCTAGCGGTTCCTCAATACTCGTCAACGCAAACGAGACAGACAGCGCGGACCCCGTCACCTTGGCGAAGTGACGGGGTCCGCGCTGTGTCGGCACATGTACGCGTAGGGCCTGCTGAATCGACGTACGAAGGGATGGCGATGGGCAGGCTTGACACCTGTGGATAATTGAGCCAGCGTCCTCATTGAAAAGTGGTTGGTTGGATAGGGGAGGGCTCGCGCGTGGACATGTGGGAGATGGGGGCAGGACAGCCGCCGCTGCCTGCGATTGCGGCTGAAGGCGACACAGAGATACTGGCCGCGCCGCATCGGGAAGACGACTCGTCGACGCCGCAAGCGCCTCAGGAAACAGCGGATAACCCTGAGGGATAGCGAGCGCTTCTGGCCAGCCTTGCGCGAGAAGCTGATCTCATGGCGCAGCATATGGCCGTCGTTGCGCCTCATCACAGGCATTGCTGTGGCGCAGTCGCTGGCGGCTGCGACTATCATCGCGCTGCATGGATTGCCCACTGCGCAGCTTAGCATGGGCCGGCAATCGGGCCGCGCAATCCATATGGCGATTCCGTATTTCTGGGTCGGCGTCATCTTCATGTGGGTCTCAGTCAGCTTCCTGACGACTGGCGCTCTGATGATGCGCTGGCCGTTTCGGCTGCTCGCGCTTGCGCTCTTTACTGGCTTCACGCTCAGTCCAGGCGCCCTGCCAAGAACGGTGGCGAGAAAGTCGGCGCCACACAGAAGGGGAAGGGCGCCAAATGGATGCTGGTGGTTGACGGGAATGGGCTGCCATTTGGCTTTCACCTCGACAGCGCCAAGGTGGCTGAGGTCAAGCTGGCAGCACAGACGCTCGACACCATTCGGGTGGCCCGCCCGCGAGGTCGTCCAAAGCGCCGACCGCAGAAGCTAGTGGCGGATCGGGGATATGATCGGGGATATGATCGGGGATGTGACAGTAGCGCGTTCCGTGCTGCGCTGCGTCGTCGCCGCATCGGGAGGTGCATCCCGCCCAGGCGACGCCCAGCCAATTGGAGAGCCAAGCGCGGACGCCCAGTCGTGGCGCGCAAAGAAGACTATCGGCAACGGTACAAAGTGGAACGCAGCTTCGCCTGGCTGGGCAATTTCCGTCGGCTCCTCATCCGCTGGGATCGTCTGTTCAGCGTCTACCGGAGCGAATTCGCTTTCGACGTCATGCTGCTGTGTGTGCGCCGGGCGACTACCCTCGCGCGCCCGATTCCGCTGGAGTTCGTCACGCGAGGGCGGTGTACGCGGCACGAACGTTCAACCACATTGGAGCACGAGCGGCTCAAACGGCTCCTGGCCGCGCCAGCGTCTTATGTCTCTTTGTGGGTGAACAGCTTCCACTGCCCCTCGGAGACGACTTCGACGGCGCCGTCAACCACTTTGATGGCGGTCTCGTCGTCGATCGCATATGCCGGACCTGAGATGTCGGCCGCCCACGTCTCCGCGGCGGCCATGGTGTTCTCCGGCAGGTCCGGGTTTCCGACGTGCGGGAAGATCGAGAAGTCTACCACGCCCAGCGTCCTGTCGCCGGCTGGGGAATGCCAGTTGACGAAGTCCGCCCCGATTCGAGGGGTCATCACCATGCTCCCGGCGCTCACGCCCACCCAGACCGTCTCGCGCAGCGACGGCAGGAGGCCTGCGAGGCCGGACGCTCGCATCCAGTGGCTCAAGTACGCGGCATCGCCCCCGTCGACAAGCAGGACGTCCGTCCCTCGGACCAGGGGAACCCAGCGCTCCTCATCGAGGCTGGGCAGCGCCGTGAGCTCCAGCACGCCCAAGGACTTCCAACCCAGTCCAACCATGGGGGAGTGAGGTTCTTGTCCGCTGATGAACCGCCACGCCTGGCGAGGCCCGGCCATGGGGTGCCCGTACAACGCCGTGGGAATGCACAGGGCATCGCACTCGGCGATTGGCTTGCCCAGCAACTCGACCAGCGCCGCATGGATGCTCGCGTTCTTGATACCAGCGGAGGTGAGAAGATACTTCATCACGCCTCTCCTTTTGACACTTCCCAGGAGTGATGCCCAGGCGGCGCCCGTCCCAGACGCCCGTCCCAACGGACGATGGTAGCGCCTGACGGATCCGCCCGGCCTGAGTCATACGGATGCCTGGTCTCTAGAAGCAGGCGCTTCCTCGAGCCGTACCGCTCGATTGTAGCACACCTGTTCTAGATGACACTATTCCCCGAGCCGAAGGTAAGGGCCTGCGCGCCGAGGAGAGGGGGTCACGGCAATCAGGGCCGATGGTCTCTACTGGCCGCAGCCACTTTCGACACTGCCTGTAGGTCCGGTGGCGTGGCTCAGCCATCGCCAGCGCGACGAGTCGGACGAGTCGCGGGCCGCGTCGGAGGCGCATGCGGGCCTCGCCGCTGATCGCGCCGAAGCCGGATCTAGCGGAGGATGAGACCTGGCGCCCGGCGTGCGAATCAATCAGGCTGAAGTGAGCGCAGCGGCGACCAATGCCGTTGACAGCGGCGCTCGCGTCATGTTATGCTAGCTAAGCTTGCCCGGCGTCCGCTCCTGTCTGGATGCCCGATGCAACGTTCGCAAAGAGCTTACAAGCGGTATCCGCTGGCGGAGGTACAGTTACACTATGGTCAAGATTCGCCTCATGCGCATGGGCATGAAGGGCGCGCCGAGCTATCGCGTGGTCATCGCGGACGCAAATTCGCCGCGCGACGGTCGCATCATCGAGAATATCGGTTGGTACAATCCCCTCACTGAGCCGTCCACAATCAACGTGGATGTCGAGCGCGCGAAGCACTGGCTGAGCGTGGGCGCGCAGCCGACTGACTCGGTGCGTTCCCTTCTTGAGCGCGTCGGCGTGCTGACGCGGGCTGAACAGGCGGCGGAATCGAAGTAACGCGCAATTCACTCGCGCAGCTCTCTTCGGCAGACGCGCATAGATGGGCGAACAGAGGCGGAGAACGCTATGCATGGTCTGGTTGAGTTCATCGCGCGCAATCTCGTCGATGATCCAGATGCGGTCATCGTACGCGAGATTCGCAATGATCGCTATGCGACCGTGATCGGCCTGCGTGTCAGCGAAGGTGACCTGGGCAAAGTCATTGGCCGCCAGGGGCGCGTCGCCAAAGCGATACGGGCGCTGATGCGAGCCTCTGGCAGCCTAAGCGGCAAGCAGCACATTGGCCTGGAAATTGACGATCGTGGACCACGAACGACCGATGCCTGATCTCCCCGCCACCGAGAACGAATGGGCGCTGGTGGGCGAGATCGTCGGCGTGTTCGGGGTTCGTGGCGAAGTCAAGGTTCGTCCGCTCTCTGACTTCCCGGAGCGCTTCGCCGTTGGAGCCACCCTCTATCGCGGCGATCACCACACGCCTCACACCATCACCAAGGCGCGTCTGCGGCCCGGCTCGCACGTCATCGGCCTGAGCGGCGTGGAATCGGCCAACGACGCCGAGCGGCTGCGCGGTCAGTTCCTCTCCGTTCCCATAGATGCGCTCAGTCCGCTCGCTCCCGACCAGTTCTATCAGCATGATATGCTCGGTCTCCGAGTCGAGCGACTCGATGGAACCCCACTCGGCGTCATCGCCGACATTCTCGACATCGGACCCAACGACATCTACGTCGTGCGCGATGAGCGGACGGGGACAGAACGCATGCTGCCCGCCGTAAAAGCCTTCATCAAGCAGGTGGATATCGGTGCGGGCGTCGTGCGTGTCGAGCCAATCCCTGGCCTTTTCGACGATGAAGCCGATGAGGTACGGTAGATGCCTCGTTGCCGCCTTCGGCGGCTCACTCACGGTAGCCTGACGAGCGTGCGATCGATGCTCGCCAGTGTGGGGCGTCCCGCGAGCGCCATCGCAAGCTTCACTTCATCGTGCAACAGGCCGAGCGCACACTCGACCCCGGCGGCGCCGCCAACCGCGAGCGCCCAGAGCGCCGGTCGCCCTACCAGCACAGCCCGCGCTCCAAGCGCAAGCGCCTTCAGGACATCGGTTCCGCGTCGCACACCACCATCCATATAGACTTCGCAGCGGCCAGCCACAGTTTCCACTACCTCGGGCAGCGCCTCGATCCCTGGTGTAGCGCCATCCAGTTGCCGACCACCATGATTCGAGACGACGATGCCCGCGACGCCGTGCGCCACAGCCAGCGCCGCATCCTCTGCCGTCAGAATGCCTTTGAGCACGATGGGAAGCGCAGTGATGGAGCTGAGCCAGTCAATGCCCTCCCAGGTGAGATCGGAATCGAGCTGATGGTCGGCATAGATCGACAACGCGGACGCCCCCGGGGCGACACGCCCTTCCTCTGAAAGCAGGCCCGTGAAATTCGCCAGGCTCAGATGCGGTGGTAGGCCAAATCCATTGCGTACGTCAGCCTCGCGCCGCCCAACCGCTGGCATATCCACCGTCACGACAAGCGCACGATAGCCTGCCCGTTCCGCACGTCGCACTAACGACTCCGTCACGGCGCGATCACGATAGACGTAGAGCTGGAACCACAGGGGTCCAGTCGCCGCCTGCGCCACCTCTTCGAGCGACGTGGTAGACATCGTACTGACACACATGAGCGAGCCAGCCTCACCGGCGCCGCGCGCCATCGCACATTCGCCGTCGGCATGGGCGAGCTTCTGATACGCCGTGGGCGCGACCAGAATCGGCATGCGCAGAGGCTCCCCCAGCGCTGTCGTACGCGTGTCGCATGCGCCGACACCAGCGAGCATGCGCGGACGCAGCCGAATACGCTCGAACGCCAGGCGATTGCCCCGCAAGGTCACCTCGTCATTGGCGCCGCCCTGATAGTAGTCCCAGGACACAGGATCAATCAGCTCACGGGCCAATGGCTCATACTCGAACAAATTGATGGGATCCACCGCGCGTTCCTTTCGACACTGCCTCACTCCGCCATGCCGAAAACGTGGTCTCGCGCCCGGAGCAGGCGGGCATTCTCGGTACTTTTATCCTAACATGAGCGGGCCGATGTGCTAATGTCAAGCCTGCATGAGCTTGGCGAGTCGGACCTGCTCGTCTACCCGCGACGCGTCAGTAAGACGCTCGCGTCGTCGCGTCGGTAAGGCATCGGTCAGGGCCGCGTTGCGTGGGACTACCCCGCATGCTACAATCGACCCTTGAAGCGCTAGCTCGTTTGTGGTCCAGCGTCGGTTACATCTCGACTGGAGCGCCCGCTCCCAGCGGGGTCAGCCTGACGGCGACGCGCCCCGATAGAGCGTCCGGCAAACAGCATCGGTATGGATTCAACTTCCACGCGGGAGCGGAGGAGCACATATGGCTAAGGCGGGTCGCGCGGCAAACAAGGGGATTGCAGGCAACATCCTCGGCCTCCTCAATCCGATTCGTGATCCCAGCCTGGTCGTAGCGATCATTCTGACGGTCATCGAGCCTAGCAACAGCGACGCGCCCTGGAAATGGGTGGTCTACGGGCTGCTCAACTGGATCGCCGTCAAAGCGCTGATCTGGCTACTCGTCAATTTCTTCTTCTCCTTCGTCTACCTCTCACGTAAGGCCTGGTGGGTCTTCCGGAATCCACGACTTGCATGGCGGCTGCTCGATGCGCTGGGCACTGAAGAGATCATCATCGGTGGCTTGCGGCCAGATATGTTCGCGACCGAGGACGGCGGCCTGCACGAGGGACAGCTTGGCGTGGCGGGCCTGGGAGCGGCAGGGTATTATGGCGGCCCGGCGCTCGGCCCTGGCTATGGCCAGAACTACGATGAAGGCGAGCTCTACCCGGATATGGACGCCGACCGCTACGGCGACTATGCGCGCGGCGGCCAGTTTAGCGAGCGACTCGCACAACAAGGCGAGGAGCTTCAGGAGATGCTGGCGACCTACAACAAGCTCATCAGCGACTGGATGGGGTTCACCGAGGAGAAGTGGCGCGCCGTGAGCGACAGCCAGCTTGGCTGGAAGCCCTTGCGCGGCCGCTGGAACGGCTGGGACGAAATCTATCAGGATGCATGGGCCTCATCAGCGGAGGCGGCGCAATCCGCGACCGAGACGATGGCGCGACGCTTTGAGAACGCGCGCACCAAAGGCTCGGCGGCAAGCTCAGTCGCATGCTTCCTGCATGACGTCGATAGCCTGCGCCAGAGCCTCCTTGAGCTCGAGGGCGGCGCGGCCCCGGCTGCGCCACGCATGGGCGGCGTGAATTCGCAAGTCGTGCCTCCGCGCACGGCGAAAGCGCCAATCATTCGTAATCCTATGATCGTTGACGCGGACGGATAGGCGCGGGGCCGCGCGTGACGCATGCGGCGGCGAGTCACACGCGCAAATAGTGTGGAGCGGGTGTAAAGGGGCCATAGATCATGCATGAAGTGAGTCAGCGATGGGCGCTGACCATGTCCGTGAGCGCGGCGGCCGCTGGAATCGTCGCATTGATCGTAGGGGCGTTTGTGGCGCCGATTCCCTCGACTCAGGTTGACGCGACACAGCTGGCGACGGCGCTCTTCATCCGCGGTGTCCTTGCGCTCATCGCCCTTGTCGCCGCGTTTGTGCTCGCCTATCTTGCGGGCTTTCGCATCGAAAAGCAGCTCGGGCCGTCCAATGCGGATCCATCGCCAGCGGTGGCAAGCTCGCCCCTGATCGCCATGTTTACCACGCCGGGACCACGCCGCGACGCCATCTATGCCGGGCTGCTGACGCTGGTGGCGTACTGGTTCTTCACGACGATCTATATTGCGGCGCTCGGCGCCAAATTCGGCGACACCAGCGTCACAGCCAGCACGGCAGGTTCATTCATCGTATCGCGCATCGTTCAAGGGCTGGCGCTTGCCGCCGCTGGCGCAGGCGCGGGTGGCCTTGGCGCGCGCAACGCAGCGGCCCGCCGCATTACCCAGTCCGCATTTAGCGGCGTCGGTCGCGCTGAGTCCGCTACACGTATAGCGTCCGATCTCCCACCTGCCATCGACAACGCGCCGGGCAGGGACATCGAATAGCGACTCTGACGATTCCCACTGAGCTGCGCCAGCGCGGCCCACATCCTGGCAGGCAAGCGATGACCTACAGCGCGGTCAGGCGATCTCAAGCGATATTTTTCGCCAGCGGCTCCAGCACACTCAGCAGCTGCACTACAGTGAATGGCTTGGGCAGCGTGCCATCCACGGGTAGATCGCGAGCAGCCTCCAGGTTCGTGAACGCTGAAACAAGAATCACCTTGTGGAGCGCGCGCGTCGCGGGGTTCGCGACAAGCTGGGTCATCATGCCGCGACCGTCAAGCACAGGCATCAGCAGATCGAGCAATATGATACGCGATGGGCTACTTGCCAGCATGTCAAGGGCCTCCTGGCCATTGGTAGCTGTCTCGGTCGGGTAGCCCTCCAGTGTCAGCACCTCAACCAGCATCTTTCGAATCGCCGGATCATCATCAACGATGAGAATAGTAGGCGAGTGGGCCATCGTTTCCCTCCCTTGAAACCCATACCGCACGGCGCAAGGCGCACATTACCGCCTGGCTTCCCTGGCCTCTATTGTACTGTGATTCAGGCGTCTTGTATAGCCAGCGACAGCGACTTCGCCGCGATTCTGGCTGAACGCTTGCTCAGGCGGCTGGCGCAGGGATGCGCGGCAAGCAGAAACTGAAGCGGGCGCCTTGCCCTGGCTGACTCTCCACCCAAATATCGCCGCCCATCGCCTCTACATACTGACGACAGATCCAGAGGCCCAGGCCAGTGCCGCGCACAGGTGTCACAAGTGACTGCGCCAGCCGCACGAACTTCTGGAAGAGACGCGCCTGATCCTCAGCGGAGATGCCGGGGCCCTCGTCCTCCACCGACACAACCACCCACTCCTGGTCGTCGCCACCGGCAGTGGAGAGCTTTCGGTTATTTGCGGCGAGACTCACGCGTGACGTCACGCGCGCCGATACACGGCACGGCTTCTCCACGCCCGCGTACTTGATGGCGTTGCTGATGAGGTTCGAGAAGATCAATGGCAGCCGCTCATCATCTCCGTTGACCCACAGGTCATCGGCAATGCGAATCTGGATGCGCTCTTTCGCCTCAGGAGTCTGCGCGCCGGCGGCGTCAGTAGCGATACTGCGCAGGTTGAGCGGCCGGGGCGCGATGCGCAGCGGTTGTGAGCTCATCCGATTGGCGTCGGCGAGCATGCTGATCATGCCCGCCAGCTGCATCGTCGCCTGATGGATCTCACCCGCGAACTGCTGAAGCTTCTCCTGGTCGAGCTTGTGGCCGTGCTTGTTGATGAGGGTAACATAGCCCTCGATGGCGGTCAGTGGCGTGCGGAACTCGTGCGAGACGGTCAGGATGAAGTCGTCCTTCAGACGGTCAAGCTCCTTCAACTGCTCATAGGCGCTCTCCAGCTCCGCATAAAGGCGCGCGTTGCTGATGGCGATGGCCGCCTGGCTTGCCAGCCCCTGCAGTAGGCCGATCTCCTCCGCTGAGTATCGGTGCGATTGGCGCGGAGTGTAGATGATGAGAGCGCCAAGGTGCTGTTCCTGGTGGGAGATGGGCGCTGCGAGGAACGACGTGACGCCAACACGCGCGAGCTTGGCCGTCGCCGTTTCGCTGTTGTCTGACTCCGGTGTGAACCCCTCTTCGAGGATGAATGTACCTTCCGTCAGGCGACGGCCAACATCACGCCACTGCAATGGAATGCGCGCTTCGAGGAGCGACGCCGATGTCTCCATTTCCGGATACACTGCCCGGCAGACCAGCGCCGCGGAACCCTCTTCGCGTAGGAATACCGCGCATATCTGAGCTGACGTCAGCAGCGACGCCTGTTCCGCCAGCGCTTTGAGGGTCGCGTTCACGTCCAACGAGGAATTGAGCGTTTGTACGGCGTTATTCAGCGCGGAGAGCTGCAAACGCTGCTCCTGCATATGCCCGACCGAGCGGCGCGCATCTTCCACCAGGCGCGCGTTCTCGACAAAGGTCGCCGCCGCAAGCGTGAGCGCCTCGAAGAGCGCCGCGGCGTCGGCGTTGAAGGCGTCCACCGAGGGCGAGGTTACGACAAAAACGCCACCGACGCGCCCTCCCGAGATGAGCGGAGCCGCTAGCGCTGACCGCACAGGCGCTTCCTGGGTCCACCCAAGGCTGGCCAGCGCGGCGGTGGATCCAGCCTCGGGCGCTTGCTCGCGCACCAGTTCACCATCGAACGCGCGTCGCAGCCAGGGTGGCAAGTCGCCATACGCGAGCGAACCGCCCGGCATCGGCGCCCCACTGCGCAATGCCAGCTCGACACGAACCTCATCTGACCCTGACGATCCCGGCGCGCGAAACAGCGCAGTAAAGTTTTGCGCATTCATCTGGCGCGCGGCGATCTCCGCGACACGCATGAGCAGATCACGCAGCGTCGGTCCGACACCGCTCAGATCACGCAACGCGCCGACGAGGTCGCCTCGTCGCACGGAGTCAGCGGAGGTATCGAGCAGCGCCAACGCTCGACCGAGACGGTCTGCGTGGAGCTGCAGGAGTAGACGATCATTCGCGGTATATGACCATAGCTCGTCGCGATTGAAGACGCGCAGTACACCGATAACCGGTCCACGTCCGGCGAAATGATTGAGCGTGTCTGGGCGGAAAATGGGGACAGCCAGGTGATGTGGCGCGTCTGACTCGACGAGCATCGAGCTGGCGGCGCTGATTGTGTGGGCGTCGAAGCGGATCTGCATGGCTTCTCGGCGCGCCCAGACCAAGCCGATGAACCCCTGGCCGGGCGCAAAGGCCCTCGCAAGCTGCGCGGACGGCAGGAGCTGCGTCACCTGGCTATCAATGGGATCGATCGCGTCGAACACACCGGACGAAGAGATCGGCTGTGACGGACGTGACGGCGCGCCAAATCCGGGCAGGCGCGGCGGACGCTTGCGGCGCCCTCGTGTAACCATCGCGGTACCCGCGAAGTCGAGGGCCGCCACTTCGCCGCCATCCGCGCGCACCAGCTCCAGGGCGCCGTCGAGCGCCTCCAGACAGAAGGCTGTGACTGCCGGAATGTCGGCGTAGCCTCGGACAACCACAGGTGGGGTAATTTGTGAGGAGCTTTGCGAATGGCCGGCGTCATCCGCACGAAGCGTCCCACTTCCG